>NZ_JBEYVO010000025.1:136193-191005 GCF_040644055.1 Streptomyces sp. NPDC047043 | reverse complement strand
GGCCGGACGAACTCCCACTCGGCATCGGACAGTTCATGGCGACGTATCACCCAACCATGATCCACCACTCAAGATCATTCGAAGACACGACCTAGGACCGAGGCCGCATCGACACCAGCTTCCCCCACACCACCAGCCGATACCTCGACGTGTACTCCGGGGTGCAGGTCGTCAGCGTGATGTAGTACCCCGGCTCGGAGTACCCGTAGCGGGGCTTGACGATCGAGCGTGGAATCGGGCGTACGACACCCGAGTCGCGAGCCGAGGTCTGCGGGAGTGTCTTGTCGACGGCGTATGTGTAGGTCGCGGTCTTCGTCTCGACCTCGACGAGGTCCTTGGCCCGCAGCCGGTTGATGTACCGGAACGGCTCGCCGTGTGTGTTCCGGTGGCCCGCGAGGGCGAAGTTGCCTGCCTGGCCCGGCTGTTGGGTGCCGCGGTAGTGGCCGACGTACCCCTTGTTGAGGACGTTCTGCTTGCTGACACCCTCGGCCACCGGGACGCGGAGGCCCAGCCGGGGGATGGTGAGAATGGCGTAGGCCTGGGACCAGGAGGGGCGGGACTGCCCGGCGGTGGTGGTCTGACGGCGGCTGCCGGTGCTGGTGCCGGTGCGCGGCTGGGATGCGGCGGGGACGGACGTATCGGAGTCGTCGTCGCCTTTGTCGGCGGCCCCGTCGCCCCACTCCTGCTCCAGCGCCTCCACCTTGCGTTCGGCCCCGCGCCTGGCCTCCCGGTTGGTCCACCACAGCTGGTGGACGACGAGCAGCAGGAGCACGAGCCCCGTGGTGACGAGGAGTTCGCCCCCGGTCCACAGCGCGCGCCGCCGCCGTGCCGACCGTCGCCGGCTGCTGTGCTGCACGACCGGAACGCGCATCCGTCCGCCTCCTTCACCGGGCCGCCCGCACGATAAGGGCCGGACGTCGAAGTCACCAGACCCGCACCTCCCCGCCCCCGCACAACTCACCGGACCTGCACTCCTCGGGCCGTGGGACAGTGCCGCGACAGCCGTACGACCCGGGCTGTTCGGGACTTCGTACATAGGTTTTAGAAAGGGCTGGCACAACCCTCGACAACCCCACCCGTCACACCCGATGCTTCCCTCCAGTGACCTGACGGGCCAGGCCACCCAGCGAAGGCGGAGAAGCCATGATCCGACGCAGAACCCTGCTGACCGCAGCCGGCGGCACCCTCCTCGGCAGCGCTCTCGCGACCGGCACCGCACGCGCGGATGCCACGATCGCCGTCAACCCCGGGACGTCGTACGGCACTTGGGAGGGCTGGGGCACCTCCCTGGCCTGGTGGGCCAATGTGTTCGGCGCCCGGGACGACTTCGCCGACATCTTCTTCACCACCAAGTCGACGGCGTACAACGGCACTTCGCTCCCCGGCCTCGGCCTGAACATCGCCCGCTACAACCTGGGCGCGTGCAGCTCGAACAGCGTGAACGGCGAGAGCATGGTCGCCTCCGCCAACATCCCCGCCTTCAAGCAGATCGAGGGCTACTGGCAGGACTGGAACAACGAGGACCCGACCTCCTCGGCCTGGAAGTGGACGGCCGACGCCACCCAGCGCGCGATGCTGGTGAAGGCGACGGCACGCGGCGCGACGACCGAGCTGTTCGCCAACTCCCCCATGTGGTGGATGTGTCTGAACCACAACCCCTCCGGCGCCTCCGGCGGCGGCAACAACCTCCAGTCCTGGAACTACCGCCAGCACGCCTCCCACCTCGCCGCGGTCGCCCTCTACGCCAAGAACAACTGGGGCGTGAACTTCGCGACGGTCGAGGCCTTCAACGAGCCGAGCTCCAGCTGGTGGACGGCGACCGGCACGCAGGAGGGCTGCCACATGGACTCGACGGTCCAGTCGGCCGTACTGCCGTATGTGCGCAGCGAGTTGGACAAGCGCGGCCTGACGAGCACGAAGATCTCCGCGTCCGACGAGACGAGCTACGACCTCGCGCGCACCACCTGGAACTCCTTCAGCTCCACGACGAAGGGGTACGTGAACCGGGTCAACGTCCACGGCTACCAGGGCTCCGGCGGCCGCCGCGACCTGCTCTACACGGATGTCGTGACCACGGCGGGCAAGGCCCTGTGGAACTCGGAGACCGGCGACAACGACGGCACCGGCTACACCCTCGCCTTCAACCTCCTCTACGACTTCCGCTGGCTGCACCCCACCGCCTGGGTCTACTGGCAGGTCATGGACCCGTCCACGAACTGGGCGATGATCGCGTACGACGAGAGCACGCTGCAGGCGGGCGCGGTGCAGACGAAGTACTACACGATGGCGCAGTTCAGCCGGCACATCCGCCCGGGCATGAAGATCCTCGACACGGGCGTGAGCAACGCGGTCGCGGCCTACGACTCGAGCGCGAAGCGCCTGGTGATCGTGGCGCTCAACACGTCGTCGTCCGCCCAGACCTTCACCTTCAACCTCTCCAACTTCACGACCGTGACGGGCGGTTCGGGCGGCCTGGTCCCGCGCTGGAACACGGTGACGACGGGCGGCGACCTCTACAAGTCGTACTCGGACACGTACTTGAGCGGGAAGAGCGTGGCGGTGTCGCTCGCGGGGAAGGCGGTGCAGACCCTGCAGATCGACGGGGTGACGATCTGACGCCGGAGCGATCCGACATCGAGGCGGAGGGGCGGGGCGCGACCGCCCCGTCCGCCACGCCGTCCGGACCAATACCGGCCGGGCTGGTCGCGCTGGCGCTCGGCGGTTTCGGGATCGGTCTGACCGAGTTCGTGATTGCGGGGCTCCTGCCGCAGGTGGGCCGGAGCCTCGCGGTGTCCGAGGCCGCGGCGGGATGGTTGATCTCCGGATACGCCCTCACCGTCGCGGTCGGCGCGATCGCGGTGACCGCCGCGACCGCCGGACTGCCCCGCAAGCCCGTCCTCACGGGTCTGGTGGTGCTGTTCGTCCTCGGCAACCTCGTCTCCGCCCTCGCGCCGAACTACCCGGTGATGATGCTGGGCCGTGTCGTCGCCGCCCTCTGCCACGGCTCGTTCTTCGGCATCGGCTCCCTCGTCGCCCGCCGCATGGTCGCCCCGGAACGGGCGTCGAGAGCGGTGGCGGTGATGTTCGCGGGCCTGACGGTCGCGAACGTGCTCGGCGTCCCCTTCGGCGCCCTCGTCGGCGAACGCTGGGGCTGGCGCGCCACGTTCTGGGCGATCACCGGGATCGGCGTGGTCGCGGTGCTGGCCATCGCGGCACTGGTACCGGAGTGGGCGGGAAAACCCGAGGCGGAGACCGGCACGGCAGGCGCACTGTCCGCCCAGATCCGGGCCATGCGCTCCCGCCAGGTCTGGCTGACCCTCACCGCGACCGCCCTCAGCTACGGCGGAATGTTCGGCGCGTTCAGCTACCTCGCCTACACGTTCACCGAGGTCACGGGCTTCTCCGACACGGACGTCGCCTGGCTCCTGGTGGTGTACGGCAGCGGTCTCGTGGCCGGCAACCTGGTCGGCGGCCGAGCCGCGGACCGCAACCGCGACCGCGCCCTGATCGCATCCCTGACCGCCCTCACCGCCACACTCGCCGCGTTCGGCCTGCTGGCAGGCAGCCCCGCCGCCTCGGTGATCCTGACCTTCCTCCTGGGCCTGTTCGGCTTCGCCCCCGTCCCTGGCCTGATCACCCGAGTCACGGACGCCGCCCACGGACTGCCGCTGGCCGCGAGCGCGAACGTATCGGCGTCGAACGTCGGCAACGCGCTGGGCGCCTGGCTGGGCGGCCTGGCCATCAGCGCGGGCCTCGGCTACACGGCCCCCCTGTACGTGGGATCCGCCATCGTCCTGGCAGGCCTGCTGACGATGCTGCTCACGGCGCACGGGGCGGCAGGGCAGGAAGGGCAATGATGGTCCGTCTCCCGATCCCGCCCTTTGACCAGCACATACCTCTTCTTCGTCAGTGATGGGCAGTACGGTTTCCCTCATGCGCCCCGACACGCCTGCCGAGAACGTCGACCACACCGCCGAAGCGGCCCGCCTGGAGCGAACCGCCGGCCTCTATCCCGAGGACGCCGAAGCCCTGCTCCTGCAGGCCGCGGCCCACCTCGAACTGGCCGGCGACCGCCCCGCCGCGACCGCGCTCTACGACAGCCTCCTGTCGTCCCAGGCCGGCCTCGAGAACCCCTATCTCGTACGGGCCCTGAAGGCCTCGAACCTGTGGGAGTACGGCCACGAGGCCGAGGCCCGAGCGATCATCGACGGCGTCAGGGCGGCGTCCCCGCGCGACCCGGCCCCCTGGGTGATCGTGGCGGAGGCGCTGGAGTCCCACGACGAGCTGGAGGCGGCCGAGGAGACGTTCACGGAGGGCGCGCGTGTGCTCCTGACGGACGTGGAGGAGCCCCCGTACTCGACGCATCCGCTGTTGTTCGGCCGTCACAGGGTTCGGCGGATGCTGGGCGTGCCCCATGACGAGTGGGACACCATTGCGGACCTCCTGCACTCCTCCCCGGTCCCCCTGGACGAGCTCCACGACCCGAAGCGCGTATGGTCCCTGGGCTCGGACAACCCGGCAGAACTGGCAGCGGAAATCTCGCGCCTCCGGGCGGAGTTGGGGACCTACCGCGAGGCACTGTCCCGCCCCTTCCCGGTGGCGGTCCTCCACTGGCCGGCAGGCGAACTTGCGGAACTGGTGGAGGCGTACCCGACGCTGGCGGTGGAGTACCCGTCCCATGAGGAGCACCTGGCGACGATAGAAGGATCGCTGCGGGAGCTGGCCGCCTCCGGCACGCCGAACCTTGGGATCGTGACGGGCACGGTCCCGTCGTACGAGGCGTTCGCGGCGTCGGAGATGGCTTCGCCGGGTGAGGCGGAACTGCTGCCGCAGTATGCGACGACGCTGGCGGCGCGCGGGCGGGCTGTGGAGTGGCCGCCGCAGAGGGGGGCGGTGTGCTGGTGCGGGTCGGGGCGGGTCTACGAGGGATGCCACGGCGCGTAGCGGTATCGGCCACCCGGCCGCTCGTCAGCCACCTTCGCCCTCGCTGAAGCGGCGACGGGCGGCAAACGGTCACGCAGCCCCTGCCCCGCCTCGGTAAAGGTGTACTCGACCCGCGGCGGAAACGCCGACGACGCTGCTGGGCGTAGCGGCGCTGGACGTCCCGGACCACCTGGTCGAAATCGAAGCGACGGCAGTCCTCGACTGAACGCCCACCCACCCAGTGGAAGCCGCTGAACCAGCCCGGCGTGCCCTGAACCGCTGACGCGCCCCTACCCCCGGCCGACTGCCCAGCCCACAGCGCACCCACCCGCCCTGGACCCCCGCTTCCCCGGGCCGCTCGCTCGCTTCCAACCCGTGCTGGAGCGGCCCGGGTCAAGGGTGGCCCGCAGGGCCATCGCCGAAGGCGACGCGAAGCGCCCTTGAGGCGGGCCGCGGAAGCACGACACTGCCAAAGAAGCGGGCGGCCCCTACGGCAACCAATCAGAGAGCGACGACTCCAAGGTCCCCCTCGGACCACCGTCTGAAAACGATCACATTTCACCGCAGACGCTTCGTTTGTCAGTGCCTGCTGTTAAAACAGATCCACTGGATCGAGAGATCGTGCAGCAGAACCACGAGGGATCGAAGGAGCGGCCGTGGCCGAATCGGGGGACCTGACGCAACCGGTCGCGGGCGTCTACGAAAAACTCGTCACCCAGGACCTGCTCGACCAGATAGAGGGATTCGAAGCCGCTGGCTGGAAGGCCATCGACGCGGAGGTCAGCGAGGAATCCACACCGCACGTTCTGGCTCGGCACATCGGCGAGGCCGTAGGGCGTCGACTGGCTCAACTGCCCCACAAGAAGCAGGTCGCCGTCGCCAACCAGATCATGGAGTCGCTGGCCGCCAGCGCGCCCGACCCGGATGAGGACGCTGACGCTGCCATCGCCGACGGCCCCCGCCAGTTGCTCGCCCTCGCCGAGCAGGAGGCCCCTGGCGTCTACGCAATCCGCCCCCTGACCCCCCTCTCCGAAACCGCGCTGATCACCAACGCCCCGGACGACCCCAACCTGGGAGCCGAGCTGCGGGCGGAACTGGCCACGGCCGATCACATCGACCTGCTGTGCGCGTTCGTGAAATGGCACGGGATACGGGTGCTCGAGGACTCGCTCCGCGCGGCAAAGAAGCGGGGAGTCCCGATCCGGATCATCACGACCACGTACATCGGGGCCACCGACAGACACGCCTTGGACCGCCTGGTCCGCGAGTTCGGCGCCGACGTGAAGGTCAACTACGAGATCCGGTCCACGCGTCTGCATGCCAAGGCGTGGCTGTTCCGCCGCGAGACCGGCTTCAACACGGCCTACGTGGGCAGCTCCAACCTATCCAAGGCCGCGCTCCTCGACGGCTTGGAGTGGAACGTACGACTGTCATCGGTCGCCACGCCCAGGGTGCTCGACAAGTTCGAGGCGACCTTCGACGCGTACTGGGATGACCCTGCCTTCGAGTCGTACGACCCCGATGCGGACGGGGAACGCCTCTCCGAGGCACTAGCCCGAGCAGGCGGCAAGGGTTCGGGCGACGACCTAAAGATCAACCTCTCCGGCCTCGAAGTGCAGCCCTTCCCGCACCAGCGGGACATGCTGGAACGTCTCCGGGTCGAGCGTGAGATCCGCGGGCACCACGAGAACCTCCTGGTCGCCGCCACCGGCACGGGCAAGACCGTCATGGCCGCCCTGGACTACCGCACCATGCGCGACCAGCGCGGCGGAGAGCTCCCTCGGCTGCTGTTCGTCGCTCACCGCAAGGAGATCCTGAAGCAGTCCCTGCGTACCTACCAGGAGGTGCTCGCCGACGCGTCGTTCGGTGAATTGCTCCACAACGGACAGGAGCCTCGCAACTGGAC
Organism: Streptomyces sp. NPDC047043; assembly: GCF_040644055.1. Classification (NCBI taxonomy): domain Bacteria; kingdom Bacillati; phylum Actinomycetota; class Actinomycetes; order Kitasatosporales; family Streptomycetaceae; genus Streptomyces; species Streptomyces sp. NPDC047043. The sequence continues at coordinate 184,176 of NZ_JBEYVO010000025.1, read as the reverse complement.
CCACGTCTTCGCGAGCGTCCAGTCCCTCAATCTCCAGCGGCTGGAGCAGCTCGATCCCGGCCACTTCAACGTCATCGTCATCGACGAGTTCCACCACGCCACGGCGAGCACCTACCGCCGCGTGCTCCAGCACTTCAAGCCGACCGAACTGCTCGGCCTCACCGCGACACCGGAGAGGATGGACGGGCTCAATGTGCAGGACGAGTTCTTCAAGGGCCGGATCGCCGCCGAAATGCGGCTGTGGGAAGCCCTGGAAGCCGATCTGCTGTGCCCGTTCCACTACTTCGGAATCCCCGACGGTACGGATCTGACACGGCTCAAGTGGCGATCGGGCACCTACGATCGAGATGAACTCGGCAACGTCTATACGGCCGACGACGGACAGGCCCTCATCGTCCTCAAGCAGGTCAGGGACAAGATCTCCAACCCCGCCGCCATGCGCGCCCTGGGCTTCTGCGTGAACAAGAAGCACGCCCACTTCATGGCCAAGCAATTCAACAGGGTGGGGCTTCGCGCCGCGGCTCTGGACAGCGACTCGTCCCCCGCGGTGCGGGAGCAGACGCTGGACGACCTGAAGAACGGCAGGGTCCAAGTCATCTTCTCCGTCGACCTGTTCAACGAGGGCCTGGACATCCCTGACGTCGATACCCTGCTCCTCCTTCGCCCCACGAACAGCGCGACCGTCTTCCTCCAGCAGCTAGGGCGCGGTCTGCGCCGTACGCCGAACAAGCCGGTACTGACAGTGCTGGACTTCATTGGTCAGCACCGGGCGGAATTCCGCTTCGAGGAGCAGTTCCGCGCACTGACGAACCTGACCCGCAACCGTCTGGTCGACGGCATCGAACGCGACTTCCCGCAACTGCCTTCCGGCTGCCAGATCATCTTGGAGGGCAAGTCGAAGGACCTCGTCCTGGAGAACATCCGCACCCAACTCAACGCCACCATCAACACGTTGGCGAAGGAGGTCCGGGACTACAGCACGCCGAGGTTGGACGCGTACCTGCGCGAGAGCCGGCGGGACATCAAGGAGCTCTACAAGAGCGACAACTCCTGGACCAAGGTCCTGCGCAAGGCGGGGGTCATCAAGGAGGCCCCGCTGCCGGGCGAGGAGGACCTCCTCAAGCGCGTCCACGCCTTCCTCCACGTGGACGACCGGGCCCGAGCCGACGCGTACCTCCGCCTCCTCGCGGACGACGCTCCTGACTACGGCTCCCTCTCCCCGACCGAGCAGTCATACGCCCGCATGCTCTTCTTCAACCTGTGGGACAAGGCGGGCGGCTTCTCCAGCTACCGCGAGGGCCTCGAATCCCTCCGCGCGCAGCACCTGGTCCGCGAAGAACTTCAGCAGGTCCTGTCGTACGTCCTCGACCGCACCGACCACTACCCCGTCCCCCTGGAGGGGCCGCTCGACCACCTCCCGCTGAAGATCCACAGCGCGTACAACCGCTCCGAGGTCTTGTCAGCGCTCGGGGTGGCGCGGTTGGGCGGACAGATGCCGGGGGTGTTTGCGCAGGGGGTGACCTGGGTTGAAGAGATCAAGACCGACGCATTGCTGATCACCCTGGAAAAGAACGAACGGGACTTTTCCCCCAGCGTCCGCTACAAGGACTACGCGATCAGTCCCAGCCGCTTCCATTGGGAGTCGCAGAGCACCACCCCCGAGACTTCCAAGACCGGCCTGCGCTACCGACACCACGCCGAACAGGGCAGCCACGTCCTCCTGTTCCTGCGCCGCTACAAGTCCAACGCCATCGGCAAGTCCGAGCCCTGGATGTTCCTCGGCCCGGCAACCTATGCGAAGCACACGGGCAGCAAGCCGATGGCGATCACGTGGGACCTTCAGCACGAGCTACCGGCTGACGTTTGGACGTACTCGACGATCGCTGCTGGGTAGCGAAGCCCAGAATTCGTCCTGCATCACCAAGTAGCCCGGCATGGCCGGCTTCCGGCTGCCTCGATCTGTACCTCGAAGTCCGTCTGGGCACGGTCCAGGGCCTCATCGGCATCGCAGCCATGGGCTCTGAGCCAGTGCAGGAGGTCAGTGATGACGTTGATCACCGTCATTACGGCCCTCCTCTTGCCCCACCGGCTCGCGCCAGACTCGCGAGGCTGTCTACCCACAACGTAGTTACCGAGGAGTGCTTGGGCCCGTGTGACACTGGCACCGCCCGCGTGCCCGTTAGACGAAGTGAGGCCCGTCGCGAGCTCGCACCAGGTCACTTTCCGGTCTGGGCGAAGTAGGACGCCCCAGCGGTCGGCGACTGCATTGACGAGGGTCATACCCCGTCCAGTTTCGGAGTCGGCGTCCGCCTGCTGGAGGATCGGGAGCGCCCGCATATCAGGATCATGGACCTCGATACGCAGATGCGTGCCATTCATGGAGACGACGAGCGTGGTAGGGGTGCCGGGACCAACATGGTTGATCACGTTGGCAACGAACTCGCTGACGCAGAGCTCGGCAGCGTCGATCGAGTCGTGCAGCCCCCAGAGCCTCAAGTGAGTCCGTAAGACACGCCGGAGTGCAGCCACTTCCTCAAGCTCCGCCAGGAACGGAAGGTCCCACGATTTCCTCGGCATGCATGTGGTGCAGTCCACGGCCCAACTCCTCCAGCAGTCCGTCAAGTTGCGGTGAGCAACCTGGCACACACCGAGAGTTGCATTGGAACTCTCAAAATGGAACTCTCATAGCGAAGAGAGAGGAGCGCACCGACATCTCACGCGCCCCCGGCGCGCGCTGCCTTGCCGTCAGGATCAAACAACCGAGACGATCTGACAGATCAACATGAAGGGCTGCACACATGCCAGTTGGACCCACGACACGTCGGCGCCAGCTGGGCGCTGACCTGCGCCGCCTCCGCGAGGCCAAGGGCTTGACCCTCGAGGAGGCAGGCGCGCTCGTCGGCATCTCGAAAGCGACGCTCAGCCGCTACGAGACGAAAGAAGGCACGGTCAAGTGGCCTACGGTTGACGCCCTTTGCCGCGAATACGACGCCTCGAACGAGGAGCGCGGAGCCCTCGTGGAGCTCGCGAAGGGCGCCAAGATCCAGGGCTGGTGGCGATCACTCGCCGACCCGATCCCCGAGTCCATGAACCTCATGCTCACCCTTGAGGACGAGGTCGTACGCGAGGACCACTATGCATGCATGTACGTGCCCGGACTTCTGCAGACGCGGTCCTACGCCGAGGCTGTCCACCGCGCGTCGGAGGTGCAATGCCCTGAGCGCGAAGTGCAGCACATGGTCGACATCCGTATGAAGCGGCAAGAGCTCCTCGAACGCGATGAGCCGCCACACATCTGGTGCGTGATCGATGAAGCCGCGCTCCGGCGCCGGGTCGGTGGACGAGAGGTCATGCAGAACCAACTCGAGCACCTGCTCACGATGTCGCAGCGGCGACACATCACCGTCCAAGTGCTGCCCTTCTCAACGGGAGCTCACGCAGCCGCAGTTGGCAGCTTTGCGGTCCTTCGCGGCCCCGCACCCGAACTGGACGTGGCGTACGTGGACTTGCTCGGCGGCGGGCTGTTCATGGAGAAGCGGCCAGAACTGGAGCGTTATAGGTTGGCGTTCGAGTACCTCAGCGCACAGGCACTCGACCTCGAGTCCTCGGTGGAGATCATCCACCGCATAAGCAAGGAGCTCTGATGACGGCGCCCTCGACGCACCAGTGGTTCAAGTCCTCCCACAGCGGTGGAAGTGGGACCGAGTGTGTGGAGTGCGCGCTTGCCGACGGTGGCATCCGCGTACGCGACTCAAAGTGTGACGGTGGGCCTGTCTTGGCGCTCTCAGCGGCGACTTGGCGAAACTTCGTCGGCGCTTTGGGCGAGTGTGCATCGGGCGAGCACCGACGGCGGTAGAGCGTTGCCGCGTGCGCTCCCGACTAGTCTGCGCCCCGTGATCCGCGCAGTGGTCTTGGACGTCGGCGAGTGCCTCGTGGACGAGACACGTGAGTACGGGACTTGGGCTGACTGCCTTTGAATCCCGCGGCAGACATTTCACGCGATGTTCGACGCAGCCATCGCTCGGGGGCGGGACTACCGCGAGACTTTCCAGGAGTTCCGGCCAAGGTTCGATCTGTACGAGGAACGCGAGAAGCGTGCTGCCTCAGGACTGGCTGAGACGTTCGGAGAAGCGGGGCGTGGTCAAGCCGAAGCCGGCGTTCTTCAGACGCGTGCTGGACGTTGCCCAAGCCGCTCCGGCCGCTTCTGGGCCGACCCGGAGGTCGCGACTGAGGCGGACTGGGGGGCGAGAGCCTCATGCAACTCGCTTCAATCTGACCGGGGCTTTGACCTCCGTCCGCGAGATCATTTATGCCAGGTCGGGAATATTCCAACGTCTGCGTGGACGAGGAACGACGCACTCCGTAGCGTCATCCGGGAGGCCGCCCAGACGGGGCGGCACAAGAAGGGGACTTCATGGCACGCGAGGACCTGACTCGACTCACTGGAACTGTCAACGGGCCCAACTGCGATGACGACGACTGCCCGAACGTCTACCGCACGGCAACCGGGTCCATCGTGGTCCAGGGGAATGTGTCGGACGCCTTCCGAGCTCCCGCGGGTGAGGCCCTGGTGGAGATCCCTGAGTCGGTGCTCAAGGAGGCCGCACGTGCTCTTGGATGGTGACGAGTGGCGAGGGACGTTTGACGCGTACGAACGCGACGCGTGGCGGTTCGAGGCGCAACCCGTCTACACCATGCCCAGGGAAGCCGAGAACGTCGCCCGCTTCCTTCGCGGCGAGCCAAAACCTACTGACCACAATGCACGCTGGCACGAGCGGGTGCGCGGATACGTGGCATCAGGCCGCACCATTGGGCGAGTACGGGTTGTGCGGCAGCCGTTGACGGACTATCAGCGATACCAGTTTGCTTGGGGGATTCCCGGAAACATAGCGGCCGGTGAGGACATCCGAATCCTGGATGTCACGGAGGAGGACTACGGGCTTCCTCTATCGGGAACCGACTGGTGGATGTTCGACGAGGCGCAAATAGTGCATCTGAACTTTCGACCCGACGGGACACAGATCAACCGAGAGAAGTTCACGGGTGACATGGCCCCGTACTTGGAGTGGAAGCGCATTGCGCTGGCTCACTCGGTCCCGTTCTCCGTGTATGTGAAAGAACTCGGTGACCTTCGAACCTGATCAACTCGGGCAGTCGAGGACCGATCTCGCACAAACGCTGCGCGAGTTGCGCAAGCGAGCCGGCCTCACTGGGGACCGGCTCGCTCGGCGTTGCAACATGTCTCAGAGTCAGATCAGCAAGTTCGAGACCGGAAAGAAAACCCCGAAGCTCGTCGACGTCGAGCGTATCCTGCGAGCTCTCGACGCTCCTGCCGAAATAGTGGCGGAAGTTACAGCTCTCGCGCGCATCGCGAATACCGAGTGGCAGGACAAACGCTCATCCTGGCGCCGCGGAATGGAGAAGCGGCAGACAGAGCTGGCCTCCCTGGAGCGGGAATCCTCCGAGCTGCGATACTTCCTCCCGTCCATGATTACAGGCCTGCTGGCGACCCCCGAATATGTCCGCGCCAGCCTGAGTCACACACCGGGTGACTCGTCGAAGACTGTCGCACGCAAGCTGGAGCGCCAGGCCGTTCTGTACAACACATCAAAGGCCTTCACCTTTGTCCTAACGGAACAGGCGGTGCGGTGGGCGATCGTCCCATTGCCAGCCATGGCGGTGCAGATAGACCGGCTGGCATCGCTTTCCCACCTGCCGAATCTCCGCATCGGCGTCATTCCGATGGGCACCGTCATGACACGTGGACCGATGAACACCTTCACGGTCTACGACAACCGGCTGGCCACAGTGGAGAACTTCACCGGACGGATGGTATTTCGAGACTCCCGTGACGTCTCAGAATATCTTGCCGTTTTCACCTCTTTCGAACAGCATGCCCGCTTCGGCGACGAGGCAAGAGCTTTGCTGCAGGAGTGGGCAAACACCTGCCGGTGATCTTTATTCCGCAACGGGAATAACGCTCGAATCTCCAGCACTCCTGATGGATCATAGATTCGCCATAGAGCCGGGGAGGATTGATGGCAGGTCCCCAGAAGCCGCAGGGATACGGACTTACGGAACTTCCTGCTGAACCAGGAGCTGTGCCGGAGTGTGCCGCATGTCTCGGTATTTGTTTTCGCAGGAATGATGCTCGCTCCAGAGGGGATTACAGCGCAGCATCTGATGCGAATGTGGAGCTGCGACGCCACCAAGCAGAGATGCACGCATCATGAGCAGGGAGAACGGATTCGGATTTCAGGCCTGGAAGCCTGAGCGGGAACTATTCACAGGGCCGTGGGAGTTTCCGTGCTGACGCCGACCGACATGGACAGGCTGATCTCCGATTGGCTTGCTCGGGCGCACCCTGTGCCCCAGCAGGCACGAGCCGAGTGGTCGAACCACGGCGTGGCATTGCTGCCGCTCGGCGAAAAGTTCGCCTCGGTTCGGATTCGCGGTGAACTCGTGCATGCAGCTGTCGGCAGTGAGGCCCCCGGACAGGTGGCCGCCGTCCTGGGCGAACGGCTGCAGGGTCCCGTCATCCACGACCACCGCGCCGCCGGCCCGACGTATTACGCCCTCATCCAGTGGCATGCCGGTTTGGTCTGGGACTACGGCGCAACCGCGCCATGCCTGCACGGCGACACGTATCTGGGCGTCCCGCGCATCGATCGTCGACAACCACCCGGAACCTACTGGGTTGTTGCGCCGCGCTACGAAGGCGACCTGTGCAGGCCGCAGGCCGTGCGCCAGCTGATCGACGCCGGCCATCAGCAGCTCATCCGGCACGCGTCGGCTTGAGCTGGTGTCGCTGACTACCGCTGCGGACGCGCCCTCGCTCGTCGCTCAGCGGCTCGCAAGTTCCCTCTCCCCGAGCACCCGACAGGCATATCGGCAGTCAGGGAGAGGGCTACCCGAAGGTCCTCCAACCACGAGGTGAATCAGTGCTCCACACAACCCCGTCAGCGCCGCGACCGATCACGAAGGGAGCGACGCGATGACCACCGCCGTAGCCACCGAATCGCGTACCGGCCGCTCCCTCGTCAGCGACGCCGACTTCGACATGCTCGCCGCCTTCTGCGCCGACGAGTACGGCCTGGAACCCCAGGCCGCCGACCGCATCGTCGATCAGGCGCTCGCCCTGGTCCACGTGATGGGCTCGACCGGCGAGGGCGCCGCCATGGCCCCCTCCCAGCAGGTCGATCCCGGATGGCACACGCTCATCCTGCACACCGACTGGTACGCCAACTGGTGCCAGGAGCAGTTCGGTTACTTCCTGCATCACCAGCCGAACAGCAAGACCCGTACGCGCGGACTGATGACGGACGTCGTCGGGAAGATCCGCGAGGCCGGCTTCGAGGTCGACGAGCGGCTGTGGGGTACGGCCGCCGACTGCAACCCGCCTGCCTGCTGCGGCGACGGTCCCTGCTGCTGAGCAGCGCCCACTTCCCCATCACTGCGGGTCGGCCCTTCTTCGGGTCGGCCCGCTCTCCTCCCCTGCGCCAGAACGGACTTACTCCCGTGGCCCTGACCGAGCTGACCGCGACCAGCCGAGTGACCGTGTTCCCCCTCGAAGGCCTCACCATCGCCTACACCACTCGGTCCACCGACGCGCGTGGTCTGGGGGACATCGGGCTCGTCACCGTCGTCGACGAACACAGTGACGGCGACGAGTTGTGGCGTCTGGCGCGGGACCTCGGTGGCCGTAACTCCGGTGAAGAGCAAGCACGTTGGATCCTCACCCAGGCGAGCCGCGCCCGGATCGTCGCCGCATACACCGACCTGCCGCGCGCTACGTGGACGGCATACATCCGCCGACGCTTCGCCCTCGACGCGCTCTTCGCGAACCACGACGTCCTCATGACCGGCCGGGTCGAGCTGCCTCGGCTCTGAGTACGACGTGATCCTGATTCCAGACAATGCCCCGCCCGACTTGCCGGTTGTTCAGGGCCGTGCCATGGCCCGCCGACGCCGAATCCGGACCGGTCACGACATCTGTGGAGTCACCTTTCGGCCGGTCACCGCGTCGACGAACATGTCCGGTGTCGTGGAGCCCTCGGGCATGCCGATCATCCACACGGGGCGCCACACCCAGCGACCCTCTGGGCGAGCAGGACCCCGGCCGCGGGGGTCTTTCCGGTGCGTTCCCGCACCAGAGCCTCCGCGGCTCCTGACCGGCGGCTGTCCCCTTGGCTCTTCTGCAAGCCTCCCTGCCTTCCGGCCCCGATCGCCCGTGCGCACACTTCGGCCACGTTCGTCGGGAAGGCGTATGGCCCTCGTGTTGCTGATCGCTTCGATTGGCCGATGAGCTTGGTGGTTGGTCAGACTGAGCGTCATAGTCGGTCGGTCTGCGGGCGGGGTTGGGCGCTTCCTGAATAGCGGCCGGTGCCGGAGCGCCCGGGGCGGGAGCGGGGCGAGGGGGATGTCCGGGATGACTGCCCTCTCGTTCCGGACAAGTGAGAGGAACGTTGTGCGGTTTCAGGTGCGTGGGCGGGGTGCCGGTCGGTGGATCGCGTTCGGGGTGATCGCGTTCGGGACCCTGTTCTTTGTCATCGGGCTGATCACTGCCGGGATGTCGATCTCGTTGCTGGCGAACGGGGAGCGTGCCCAGGGCAAGGTCGTGAGCTTGGACTGGCAGCAGAGCAGCAGCGGTGGCAGCGGTGTCTCACGCAAGACGCGGACGCACAACGGGCCCGTGGCGCACCCGGTCGTCGAGTTCACGGCGGCGGACGGCAAGTCGAGGACGTTCACATCCTCCTCGGGTTCCAATCCGCCGTCGTACGACGTGGGTGAGCGGGTCGAAGTGCTCTACCGCGCGGACTCCCCCGAGGACGCGCAGATCAACGGGTTCGCCTCGCTGTGGCTGCTGCCGCTGGTCTTCGGCGGGCTCGGGCTGGTGGCCGCGGGGATCGGGACGGGTGTGGTGGTGGCGATGCGGAGGCGGTCGTAGGCCGGGGGGAAGCGGTCGTGTGTGAGACCGTCGGGCAGCCGAGCCGCCTCATGGCTGCGTTGCTACGCCGTACCCACTCTGTTGCGGACCAGCTCCAGCCATTGCCGTAGCGACATGGCTTGCGGCGGCAGGATGTCGAGTCCCAGCGCCCTTGCCGCAGTTTCGAGTTCCTGGTCCGAGGACACCACGGTCAGGAGCTCACCGAGTTCTTGCCCCGCCTGGACACGCTCTTCCGGTGTGGTTGCGCTGACGTACTCGTCGAGTGCCTCGTCACGAGAATCGTAGAAGGACGAGGAATCCTGGTGAAAGTAGGCTCCGAGCAACTGGCTCAACTCAGGGAACCGCTCGTTCCATTCCCACGTTTCAACCAGCACCGTTGAGGCGCCGGAGCAGCTCCAGCAACATCACCCGGTCCACCTCCGGCAACCCCCCGAAGCACTCCGCCAGCACCTCGTCGGCCACCCTGTGCCCGGCCTCCAGCACCCGCTCCCCCGCCGGCGTCAGGTGGTGTTCGATGCGGCGGCCGTGGCCCGGGCGGCGGTCGACCAGGTGCTGGGCGGCCAGGCGGCCGACCAGTGTGCCGAAGGCCTGCTCGGTCTGGAAGGTGTCTCCCGCCAGTTCGCGTGCCGACGCTCCGGGCGTGCGGCTGATCGCGCGCAGTGCGTCCCACTGGGCGAGCGTCGTGCCGACCGCCGCCAACGCGCTGTCCAGCGCGCGGTGTTGACGGTACTGGGCCTGTTTGACCGCCCGGCCGAGGAGTTGCAGGTCAGCTTGCATGGGGGGAGTCTAACAAAAACTAAGCTAGCTTATATAAGGATGTTTAGTTAGGGTGGGTGGCATGCCTACAGATCACACCTCGCAGGTGTACGCCGACCTGTCCATCACCGTCTCCGAAGCCGGGCCCGAGACCGGCCGCCCCGTCCTCGTCCTGCACGGCGGCGGAGGGCCCGCCACCGTCGCCGGGATTGCCCAGCACCTCTCCGGGAGCGGAGCCGCCCGCACCCTCACCCCCGTCCACCCCGGCTGGGACGGCACCCCCCGCCCCGACTGGTGCACCGGCGTCGACGATCTCGCCCTCGCCTATCTGCACCTCCTCGAGGACCGCGACCTGCGGGACGTGCTGGTGGTGGGCTCCTCGCTCGGCGGCTGGATCGCGGCCGAGATGGCCGTACGGGACGGCGGGCGCCGTATCGGCGGGCTCGTACTGATCGATGCCGTCGGGGTGTACGTCGAGTCCGAGCCGATCGCGGACTACTTCGCCCTCGACCCGCGCGCCGCCGCCGAGCTCTCCTGGCACGAACCGGACCGCTACTTCATCGACCCGGCCGCCCTGCCCGCCGACCAACTCGCCCTCCGCCAGGGCAACATGGCCACCATGCGGGTCCTCGCGGGCGACCCCTACATGCACGACCCGAAGCTGCTGCGCCGGCTGGGGCGGGTGCGTCAGCCTGCCCTGCTGCTCTGGGGAGAGAGCGACCGCATCGTGACGCCTGCGTATGGCGCCGCGTACGCCGCCGCCTTCGGCGACGGGCGGCTGGAGGTCGTTCCCAAGGCCGGGCATCTTCCACAGATCGAACAGCCCGAGGCCACCCTCGCGCTCATCGACTCCCAGCTGCGGCAGCTGAGTTGAGCCGGCCGCCGGGGGCCCGGCAGCGGTCGTCACGGCCGGGCTGACCCCCGTGCGGTTCATGCGCCGAGCCGCGAGTTAGCCTCGGGGCACATCAGTCAAAGCGGTAGGAGGCAGGCATGGCCAAGGTTCCCAGCGCGGTGGTCGCCGCGGGCGGGCTCGTCGGTGGGTACGGCGTGGCCCGCTGGACGAAGAAGCGGCAGCTGGGCGGGGCCGTAATGGCCGTCGCGGGGGCCGCGGCCGCGCAGCAGTGGCGGCAGCAGGCCGGCGGGAAGGCCGCGGGCGCGTTGACGGCCGCGTATGTCGCCGCCTTCGGGGCGTCCCATCCGCTGGCCAAGAAGGTGGGCGCCTGGCCCGCGGTGTTCGGGGTGGCCGGTGCCGTGGCGCTGGCGTCCTGGGCGGTGGCCGACCGGCACGCGTAGGCTCCGCCGGTTGTGCCGTGATGGGCCGTGTTTCGTCTGCGGCGCCTTTGGGGCTGGTCGCGCAGTTCCCCGCGCCCCTTTGGAGCGCCGACGAACCGCATCGGACGTCGCCGAGCCAGTTTTCGTTATCGTTCGCCGCCCGGCCCGTCTCCGTGGCATGCATGCGACACGACAGATCAGCCGCCGCACCATGCTCAAGGCCTCGGGCGCCGCAGCCGGAGCCGTCGGGATCGCCTCCCTCGCCACCCCCTCGGTGGCGGCGGGCGGCGGCTTCGCGCATCCCGGGCTCCTTCACACCCGTACCGATCTCGCCCGCATGGCCGCCAAGGTGAAGGCCGGCGCCGCCCCGTACACCGCGGGGTACGCGAAGCTGACCGCCAACCGGCATGCGCAGAGCGGCTGGGCGGCCAATCCGCAGGCCACCGTGTACCGCGGCGCGGGGTCGCCGCAGAACTACGCGACCCTCTACAACGACATCCACGCCGCCTACCAGAACGCCCTGCGCTACCACGTCGGCGGCGACAGCGCCCACGCCGACACCGCGGTCGCGATCCTCAACGCCTGGTCGGCCAAGCTGACGTCGCTGGCCGGCAGCGCGGACCGGTTCCTCGCGGCCGGGCTGTACGGCTACCAGGCCGCCAACGCCGCCGAACTCGTCCGGGACCACGGCGACTTCGAGCTCGGCCGCTTCCAGGAGATGCTCAGCAAGGTCTTCGCCCCGCTCAGCGACGACTTCCTGGTCCACCACAACGGCGCCGTCGTCACCAACTACTGGACCAACTGGGACCTGTGCGCCATGGCCTGCGTCCTGGCCACCGGCATCTTCTGCGACGACAAGGCCCAAGTCGCGCGCGCCGTCGACTACTTCAAGCACGGCGAGGGGCTCGGATCGATCAAGCACGCCATTCCCGTCGTGCACGACGACGGGCTCGCCGAGTGGCTGGAGGCGGGACGCGACCAGGGGCACGCGCTGCTCGGGGTCGGGCTGATGGGCACGTTCTGCGAGATGGCGTGGAACCAGGGCATCGACCTGTACGGCTACGACGACAACCGCTTCCTCAAGGGGGCGCAGTACGTGGCCAGGTGGAGCATGGGCGGGGATGTGCCGTACACCGCCAACACCCGCCGGAAGGGGGCGATCGGGGGCTGGTCCGGCAGTGAGACGGCCACACAGGCCGCCGGTGTGGACCCGAACATGCAGCGGCCGATCTGGGCGATGATCGCCAACCACTACACCAGGCGGCGCGGACTGTCCGCGACATACCTCACCCGGATCGCGGCCAGGACCGCGCCCGAAGGTGGCGGCGGGGACTACGGGCCCAACAGCGGCGGGTACGACCAACTCGGCTTCGGGACCCTGGCGTTCACGCGCGACAAGGCGACGGTCACGGCAGGCACGCCGACGCCGGCCGCTTCGGCCTCCGGCGGTGCGTCGGGCCCTCGGCCTCAGAGCGCGGCCACCGCAGCGGCATCTGCGTCCGCCTCGCCCGCCGGCGGTGACCTCGCCGCCACGGGTTCCAACGACACCGTCGGCTGGGCCGCCGCCGCGGGGATCACGACCCTGGCCGGCGGGTTGCTCCTGCTGCGCCGCCGGGACCGCGCGAGGCGCGAGGTCCAGTAGCAGCCAGTGGGGCGGCGTGGCCCGGGCGGCGCCCCATCGGCGGCGGCCCCATGTACGCCCCGGCTCCCGGGTGTCTCCCACTTCCCCCTCGGGAGCCGGGGCTTCCCCGGCCCCTGGCCCTACGCCGTGGCCGGCCGCGACCCCGACCCGCTCCGTGCCGGCGACCGCCGCACCGCCGATGCCGCCGCCGTGAGCGGCTTCGCGATGTCCTCCAGGGAGCGGCGTTCCGCTCGTACCGCCAGGAACGCCGCCACCAGGCCCGCCGCGCACATCAGGGCCGCGCCGATCTGGAAGGCCAGGACCGTGTCGCCGACCTTGCCCGTGGCCGTGAGGTCGGCGAACAGCAGCGGGCCGCTGATGCCGCCGGCCGCCGTTCCGAGGGCGTAGAAGAAGGCGATGGACATCGCGCGGGTCTCCATCGGGAAGATCTCGGAGACCGTCAGGTAGGCGCTGGAGGCACCCGCAGACGCGAAGAACAGGACCGCGCACCAGCATGCCGTCAGCGTGCCCGCGCTCAGCGAGCCGCGGTCGAACAGCCAGGCCGTGCCGAACAGCAGCAGACCCGAGAGCAGATACGTCGACGAGATCATCACCCGGCGGCCGACGGTGTCGAAGAGCCTGCCCAGCAGCAGCGGACCGCAGAAGTTGCCGATCGCGATCACCGCGAAGTAGTAGCCGGTGTCGCCCGTCGGCACGTCGAAGAACTTCGTCAGGATCGCGCCGAACCCGAAGGTGATCGCGTTGTAGAGGAACGCCTGGCCTATGAACAACGAAAAGCCCAGAACGGACCGCCGGCGGTAGTCGGAGAACAGCGTGCGGGCGATCTCGATGAAGCTGATGCTCCGCCGCTGGTGGATCGTCAGTTCGCCCTCGGGGCGCTCCAGCGGCCGGCCCTTCTCCGCCTCCACCTGTTCCTCGATCGACGTCACGATCCGTTCCGCCTCCTGGTCCCTGCCGTGGATCAGCAGCCACCGTGGGCTCTCCGGGACGTGTCGTCGTACGAGAAGGATCACGAACGCGAGGAGCGCGCCCAGTGCGAACGTCAGACGCCAGCCCACGTTCGCCGGCAGGACGTCGGTGTTCAGCGCGACGATCGACAGCAGCGAACCGCCCACCGCGCCCAGCCAGAAGCTGCCGTTGATGATCAGGTCGACGCGGCCGCGGTAGAAGGCCGGGATGAGTTCGTCGATGGCCGAGTTGATGGCCGCGTACTCACCGCCGATGCCGAAGCCGGTCAGGAAGCGGAAGGCGAAGAACCACCAGGAGGAGAAGGACACGGCGGTCAACGCGGTGGCCGCGAGATACACGGCCAGGGTGATCATGAAGAGCCTCTTACGGCCCCACTTGTCGGTCAGCCGACCCCAGAACAGGGCACCGGCACACGCACCCGCGACATACAGCGCGGCCGCGATGCCGGTGACCTGGCCCGAGGAGATCGGCAGGCCGCTGCCCGACTCGGACAGCCGGCCGGCGATGTTGCCGACGACCGTGACCTCCAGGCCGTCGAGGATCCAGACGGTGCCGAGTCCGATGACGATGGTCCAGTGCCAGCGCGACCATGGGAGGCGGTCCAGGCGGGCGGGGATGTCGGTGGTCACGGTGGGGCCGGTCGTGGCGGTGACGCTGCCGCTGGGCTGGGCGGTGGACATGGGCTCCCTCCTCATTGAGCGAACCGGTGGCGGGTATCCCGGACCGGCGGCACTACGCCCGGCGGTTGCTGAGTCACCCGGCGGTGGGGTGGCCCTCGCTGGAGGCTGCCGTCCCCAGACCCCCGCTTCGGCCCCCAAAGGGCCTCGTCCTCAAACGCCGGACGGGCTGGGTACAGCGAACCCAGGTGCCGAAATGTGACCGCCCTACGCCCCCAGCGCCCGCGACACCGTGTAGATCAACAGCCCCGCCAGCGAGCCCACCACCGTGCCGTTGATGCGGATGAACTGCAGGTCGCGGCCGATGTGGGCCTCGATCTTGCGGGTGGTGTGCTCGGCGTCCCAGCCGGCCACCGTGTCCGTGATCAGGGAGGTGATCTCCTTGCGGTAGGTGGTGACGACGTACACGGCCGCGCCCTCCACCCAGCCGTCCACCTTGGCCTGCACCTTCGGGTCGACGGCCATCCGTGCCCCCAGCGACAGCAGCGAGGCCCGCACGCGCAGCCGCAGCTCGCTGCGCTCGTCCTCCGCGGCCGAGACGATCATGGATCGTACGGCGGTCCAGGCCGAGGCGATCAGGTCCTGGACCTCGCCGCGGCCCAGGACCTCGCCCTTGAGCCGCTCGACACGCGTGCGCGTGTCCGTGTCGGACTGGAGGTCGGAGGCGAAGTCCGTGAGGAAGCGGTCGAGGGCGCCGCGGGCCGGGTGGGAGGGCATGTCGCGCATCTCGGTGACGAAGCGCAGCAGTTCCTTGTAGACGCGCTCGCCGACCCGCTTGTCGACGAAACGGGGGGTCCAGCCGGGGGCGCCGCCCTGGACGGCGTCCATGATCTCGGTGTCGTGCCAGACCAGCCAGTCGTGCGCGCGCGTGACGATCAGGTCGACGACCCGCTTGTGGCCGCCGTCCGCGACGATCTTCTCCAGCATCTTGCCTATGCCGGGCGCGATCTCCTGGGCGTCGGCCCGCCGGGTGATCGCCTCGCCGACCACCGCCTGGACGTCGGAGTCCCGCAGCACCGTCAGCGCGCCCCTGAGCGCGGCCGACAGCTCGGCCGTCACCCGGTCCGCGTGCTCGGGCTCGGCGAGCCATGCGCCGAGCCGGCTGCCGATGCCGACGGCGCGCAGCCGCTGTCGTACGACATCCTGCGAGAGGAAGTTCTCCCCGACGAACTCGCCCAGGGAGATGCCCAACTGGTCCTTCTTGGTCGGGATGATCGCGGTGTGCGGGATGGGCAGGCCCAGCGGGTGGCGGAAGAGGGCCGTGACCGCGAACCAGTCGGCGAGCGCGCCGACCATGCCGGCCTCGGCGGCCGCGGCGACATAGCCCGCCCAGGCACCCGCGCCGGAGTTGTCGGCCCACTTGGCGAGGACGTACACCAGCGCCACGAACAGCAGCAGCCCGGCCGCCGTGAGCTTCATCCGGCGCACCCCGCGCTGCTTCTCCTCGTCGGCGGCGCTGAACGTCGTCATCGCACGCACGGCCGCGGCGGGCACGGCCCGGTCACCGGACGGAGCCGGGCGGTTACCCGCCGAGGCCGCCCGGGCATGCTGAACTACGTCGCTCGCTCCCGTTTCATCCGGATTAGTGCGTTCCATCCACTCCACCCGTTCGTGATCCCCTGCACACATTGTCCCTTCCTGACCGACTACTGGAACGGAACAAGAGTTCCCGGCGTCTGTCGGGAGGGGGGAGCTCATCGTGAACTCCGGTGGCCCAATGGGGGGTCCTGTTCAACCACCCCTCATCCCATGCCGCATCATTGGGATGATCACATCGGAGCCTCGGGCTCCCACTGCCCGAGGAGACCTGCACCGCATGACCAGGCGTCACGGTTATGCCCTGCTGTCCGCGATCATCGCCCTGATCGTGGGCCTTTCCGCTGCCATATACGTCGGCGTCGCCGCCGACGACGGCAGCACCAGCACGAACGCCCTCGCCAGGGGCGGCGCCCCGCGCAACTCCGCCGCCCCCGCCTCCACCGGCATCTGGGTCGGCGCCTGGTCGGCCTCCCCGGCAGGTGCCGAGCCCGGCACCGAGACGTCGGGGATGGCGGGCCGCTCGGTCCGCAACGTCGTGCACACGAGCATCGGCGGTACGAGTGCCCGTATCACGCTGTCCAATCTCTACGGCCAGTCGGCGCTGACCATCACACACGCCACGATCGCCGTGGCCGTCACTTCCGACAGCGCGGCGGCGACCGCGGAGACCATGCGGCGGCTGACGTTCGGCGGGAACACCGCGGTCGTCATCCCGGCCGGTCGGCAGATCCTGAGCGACGCGGTCCGCATCGTCATCCCGCAGGGCAGCGACGTCCTGGTCACCACGTACTCCCCCACCGCCTCCGGCCCGGTCACCTTCCACCCGCACGCCCGTCAGATCTCCTACGTCGCCCAGGGCGACCTCACCGAGGAGGTGACCGGCACCGGCTACACCGAGCAGACGCCGTACTGGCGTTACCTCACCGCGCTGGACGTGCTGAGCAACGACGCCGACGGCACGGTCGTCGCCTTCGGCGACTCGCTCACCGACGGCATCACCTCCACACAGGGTGCCAACCACCGCTGGACGGACGTGCTTTCGGACCGGCTGCGCACGGCGGTCGAGTCCGGGCAGGACGTGCCGCGCTACAGCGTCGTCAACCAGGGCATCAGCGGCAACCAGATCCTCGCCAACGGCCTGGGCCGCCCCGCCGACAACCAGAGCGGCCTCGGGCGCTTCTCCCGCGACGTCCTCTCCCGTACGAACGTCAAGGTCATCGTCATCGACCTCGGCGTCAACGACATCCTGCGCAACCCGAAGCTCGCCGACCCGAACAAGATCCTCACCGGCCTGCACACGCTGGTCGGCCAGGCGCACGCCCGCGGCATCAAGGTCATCGGCGCGACGCTCATGCCCTTCCAGGGCCACCGGGGCTACACACCGGCGCGCGAGGCGGTACGCCAGACCGTGAACGCCGAGATCCGCTCGGGCCGGGTCTACGACGCGGTGGTCGACTTCGACAAGGCGCTCAGGGACCCGTACAACCCGCGCAAGCTCCGCTCGGACTACGACTCCGGGGACCATCTGCACCCGAGCGACAAGGGGTACGCGCGGATGGCGGAGGTCTTCGACCTGAACGAGCTGAAGGGCTCGGCACCGGCGCAGCTGTAGTCGCAGCTCGGCAGCTCAGTAGTCGCCGTAACGGCGCCGGTCCCGCTCCTGCCTGCGCTCCCGGTGCCGTTCCCGCCGCTCCTCATGCCGTTCCCGGCGCTCTTCCTGCCGCTCGCGCACGAGGTCCCGGTGCCCCTCGAGCATCCGCCGATGCGCATCGTGCACATCGTCCCGGAACGACTCCTGCAACTCCCGCACGGACGACCGGCGGTCCAGCTTCTCCTGCCGCCGCTCCTCCTTCAGCCGGCGCCGCTCCTCCTTGGTGAGCTTGCGCTCGACGCCGACACCGCCCCAGAAGGCGAACCCGTTCACGATCACCCGCGGCGCACCCGGCTCACCCGGCACGCCCTCCTCACGGTGGTCGAAGCCGCCCATGATCCCGATGCCGCGCACCACGACCTCGACCCCCGGCGGCACGATGATGTTCATCCCGCCCATGATCGCGACGCAGTTGATCTCGACCTCACCGGCGGCGAAGTTCGCCTCGCGCAGGTCGATCTCCCCGCCGCCCCAGAAGGCGAAGCAGTTGAACACCCTCGGCACGGTCCAGCGCCCCTTGCGCTGGAACCCCGACATGATGGCGACGGCCCACGAGGACGACCCTTCGCCGCCGACGATCCGCCCCGCCCAACTCCCGCTCGGCACGGGCTCCTTGACCAGCGACACGAGAGGCGGCGGAGTGATCCCGGCGACCGGCAGGTCACGGGTGATCGGCGTCAGCTCGCCGTACGTCCGCGCCTTGTAGGTGGCCTCCAGCCGCTCCTCGAACTCCTCCATGTCGAGACGGCCCTCCGCGAGGGCGTCCCGCAGGACCTCGGCGACTCGTTCACGATCGGCGTCGGATGCGCGAAGTTCCGGGACTGCGGCGTCGTCGGTCATGTACAGCAGCCTACGAGTTCACCCGTCCGGAGGCTACGAGACCGCTTTCTCCGTCTCTCCTGCCGCCGACCCCGCGTACATTTTCGCGATCACGGCCTCGATGTCCGGCTCCCGCACCGACAGATCCACCAGCGGATACTCCGCCGCGATCCGCGCCACCAGCGCCGCCGCCGACTCGGCCGCCGGGAACGCCAGCCACTGCCGCGGCCCCTCCACCTTCACCACCCGCGCGGGCGCCGCGTCGATCGGCGCCGTCTCCCGCTCCAGGTCCACCACCAGGGTCCGTTCGCTCTCCCCCACCTCGTGCAGCCCGGCGAGCGGACCGTCGTACATGAGCCGCCCGTGGTCGATGACCATCACCCGCGAGCACAACTGCTCGATGTCCTGCAGGTCATGGGTGGTCAGCAGGACCGTGGTCCCCCGCTCGACGTTCAACTCCCGCAGAAACCCGCGCACCTTGGCCTTCGAGATCACGTCCAGCCCGATCGTCGGCTCGTCCAGGTACAGCACCTCGGGGTCGTGCAGCAGCGCCGCCGCGATGTCGCCGCGCATCCGCTGCCCGAGCGACAGCTGCCGTACCGGGACCTCCAACAGCTCGCCCAGTTCGAGGAGTTCGACACAGCGGTCGAGGTTCTCGCGGTAACGGGCGTCCGGGATCCGGTACATGCGGTGCATCAGCTTGTACGAGTCGATCAGCGGCAGGTCCCACCACAGCGTCGTACGCTGCCCGAACACCACCCCGATGCGATGCGCGAGCCGCATGCGCTCGCGGGACGGGTCGATGCCCGCGACCCGCAGCCGGCCGCCGCTCGGCGTCAGGATCCCCGTCAGCATCTTGATGGTCGTCGACTTGCCGGCGCCGTTCGGCCCGATGTACCCGACCATCTCGCCGCGCGGCACGGT
This sequence comes from Streptomyces sp. NPDC047043, assembly GCF_040644055.1. Classification (NCBI taxonomy): domain Bacteria; kingdom Bacillati; phylum Actinomycetota; class Actinomycetes; order Kitasatosporales; family Streptomycetaceae; genus Streptomyces; species Streptomyces sp. NPDC047043. Next base: position 164,980 of record NZ_JBEYVO010000025.1, on the reverse strand, counting down.
GAAGGAGATCCCGTCGACGGCCCGCACCTCCCGCCGCTCACGCTTGAGGAAGCCGGCCTTCCGACGCACGTCGAAGACCTTCTCGACACGGTCGAGTTCGATGAAGTGACTGTCCACTGCCCGCTAACTCCCTGTACTCCGATACGACCTGAGCCCGGCCCGCCACGCCAGCCCGGACAGCGCACAGCACGCCGCCGCCACCAACGGCGTCGCGAACGCCGTCCACTGCGGCAGCCCCAGCGGATACGGCAGCCCCAACACGTATGTCGCCGGCACCCAGTTGACGAAGGCCAGCGGCAGCACGAAGGTCACCCCGCGCACCAGCTCCGTCGCGAACACCGTCGGCGGGTACTGCAGCAGCGTCGTGCCGCCGTACGTGAACGCGTTCTGCACCTCGGAGGCGTCCTGCGCCGCGAACTGGAAGGCCGCGCCCGCGATGAACACCGCGCAGAAGATCGCGCAGCCGCTCACCAGCATCACCGGCATCAGCAGCACCTTCAGCGGCGTCCAGTCGATGTCGAGGTGCAGCACCGCGTAGGTGAGCACCAGCACGCCCTGCGTGGTCCGCCCGAGCCGCCGCAGCGCGAACTGGTCGGCCGCCATCTGCGCGAGCACCGGCGCCGGGCGCACCAGCAGCGTGTCCAGCGTGCCGTCGCGCACCCGCCGGCCCAGCCGCTCCATCGAGCCGATCACCATGTCGGCGAGCCCGAAGGTGGTACTGGAGACGCCGTAGAGGAAGGCGACCTGCTGCAGCGACCAGCCGCCGAGCGCGTGGACGCGGGAGAACATCAGCAGGATCGCGACGAAGTCCAGCGCGGTCGCGGCGAAGTTCGTGAAGGTCATCAGCGCGAAGGAGGCGCGGTAGGCCATCGTGGAGCGGATCCACATCCCGGCGATCATGAAGTACGCCCGCACCCCGTCCCGGACCTTCGAGACCCGGACCGCCTGCACCGTCTCAGCCACCCTGCACCACCACCCGCCGCGTCGCCGCCGCCTGCACCAGCCGCCCGGCCGCCAGCAGCACCACCGCCCACATGCCCTGGAAGGCGTATGTGGGCAGCGGATCGGCCTGCCCGAGGAACACGTCCGCCGGCGCCTGCAGCAGCGACGACCACGGCAGGGCCCGTACGACCTCGCCGAGCGTGCCCGGGAAGACGTTCAGCGGCAGCACCATCCCCGAGCAGAACCAGCCCGTCAGCCAGGCGATCTGGATCATGCCGCTGCCGTCCATCAGCCAGAACGCGGTCAGCGCGACCAGATAGCGCATCCCGAAGCTGACGAGCATCGCCAGCAGCACGGAGACCAGGAACGCCAGCCAGGTCGTCACGTCGTCGGGCAGCGCCATGTCGAAGAGCAGCGCGCCGAGCACGAAGGGCGGCACCCCGCGCCCCAGCAGCTCGAAGGCGGAGCGCCCCAAGTCCGTGGCCAGCCACCACAGTTGCAGGTCCGCCGGCCGGTACAGGTCGACCGCGACATCGCCCGTCCGGATGCGCTCCATCAGCTCGGTCTCGACGCCCCCGCCGCCGTTGGCGAGCGTCTTGAACAGGGACTGTCCGATCCACACATAGGTGATCGCCTGGGGGAGGTCGTAACCACCCAGGTGCGGTCGCTCGTTCCACAGGGCGGTGTAGGTGTAGACAAGGATCAACCCGAAGGCCGTATTGGTGAACACCCCCGCCACCGTGGCCGCCCGATACGTCGCGTATCGTCTGAAACCGCCCGCCGCGACGGCGACGTACAACCGTCCCGCGCCCACACCACAGCCCTCCTCGGCCCGCCGACACCGAAGCGCAGGAGCCTACTGCCCAGGCAGTGACGCACGCCACGCAATTTCGGGCCCGGCGCGTGCCGTGATCCGGGAACGGAACGCTTGGTGCGAGAGTCTTCAAGAGGGGCACAGAAGGCGTACGAGGGCGTACGGGAACGTACGACGCGAAACCAGGAGTCCGTGCACGAGATGAGCGACGAGCCGCAGCCGCAACAGGCGGCCCAGGGCTGGGCACCGAGAGAGCCGCAGGCGGCCGAGGTCCCCGGTGGCCCGACGGCTTCCGGGGGCAAGAAGCCGGGGCGGCCCAGGCGCACGGGCTGGCGTCGGCTGATCCCGACCTGGCGCATGGTGCTCGGCACCTTCGTGATCGGCATACTCCTGCTGATCGGCCTGTTCTTCCTCGGCTACTCCATGGTCAAGATCCCGCCGGCCAACGCCCTCGCCACCAAGCAGTCGAACGTCTACCTGTACGCCGACGGCTCCCAACTCGCCCGCGACGGCGAGGTCAACCGGGAGAACGTCTCGCTAGCCCAGGTCTCCAAGGACGCCCAGCACGCCGTACTGGCCGCCGAGGACCGCGACTTCTACACCGAGTCCGCGATCGACCCCAAGGCGATGGTCCGCGCCGCCTGGAACACCGCGACCGGCAAGGGCACCCAGTCCGGCTCGACGATCACCCAGCAGTACGTGAAGAACTACTACCTGGCCCAGGAGCAGACCGTCACCCGCAAGGTGAAGGAGTTCTTCATCTCGATCAAGCTGGACCGCACGGAGTCCAAGGACCAGATCCTCGAGGGCTACCTCAACACCAGCTACTTCGGCCGCAACGCCTACGGCATCCAGGCCGCCGCCCAGGCCTACTACGGCCAGGACGCCACCGACCTCGACCCGGCCCACGCCGCCTACCTGGCCGCACTGGTCAACGCCCCCAGCGAGTACGACGTCATCGCGCACCCCGAGAACAAGGCGGCGGCCGTGGCGCGTTGGAACTACGTCCTGGACGGCATGGTCAAGAAGGGCTGGCTGACCGAGTCCAAGCGGGCCGGCCTGAAGTTCCCGATGCCGAAGGAACAGACCGTCTCCACCGGCATGTCCGGACAGCGCGGCTACATCGTCCAGGCCATCAAGGACTACCTCACCAAGAACAAGATCGTCACTTCCGACGAGCTGGAGGCCGGCGGCTACCGCATCACCACCACCCTGCAGAAGAGCAAGCAGGACGCCTTCGTGAAGGCGGTCAACGACCAGGTGATGGCCAAGCTCGACAAGAAGAACAACAAGGTCGACAACTACGTCCGCGCGGGGGGCGCCTCCGTCGACCCCAAGACCGGCAAGGTCGTCGCCATGTACGGCGGCATCGACTACGTCAAGCAGTACACGAACGGCGCGACCCGCGGCGACTTCCAGGTCGGCTCCATCTTCAAGCCCATCGTGTTCGCCTCGGCCGTCCAGAACCACTCCGAGACGCAGGACGGCCAGACCATCACGCCCAACACCTACTACGACGGCACCAACAAGCGCCCCGTACAGGGCTGGAGCGGCGGCAGCTACGCACCGGAGAACGAGGACGAGGCGTCGTACGGCAACATCACCGTGCGCACCGCCACCGACAAGTCCGTCAACTCGGTGTACGCGCAGATGGCCGTGGACGTCGGCCCGGAGAAGGTGAAGCAGACGGCGATCTCCCTCGGCGTCCCGTCCGACACCCCCGACCTGACCGGCACCCCCTCCATCGCGCTCGGCGTGAACACCGCCAGCGTCCTCGACATGGCGGAGGCCTACGCGACGCTCGCCAACCACGGCAAGCACGGCGCATACTCGATGATCGATTCGATCACCAAGGACGGCAAGGACGTCGTCGAGCTGCCCAAGGACACCGGCACACAGGCCGTCAGCCGCGAGGCCGCCGACACCACGACCTCGATCCTGCAGAGCGTCGTCGAGAACGGCACGGCGACCGCCGCCCAGGCAGCCGACCGCCCCGCCGCCGGCAAGACCGGTACGGCCGAGGAGGACACCGCCGCCTGGTTCGCGGGCTACACCCCCGACCTCGCCACCGTCGTCTCCGTGATGGGCCAGGACCCGGTGACCGCCGCGCACAAGTCGCTGTACGGCGCGATGGGCCTGCAGCGCGTCAACGGCGGCGGCCCGCCCGCCGAGATCTGGGCGCAGTACACCAAGGCCGCCCTGAAGGGGAAGCCGGCCACGGACTTCGACCTCGAACTCCAGCCGGGCGCCGAGCAGACCCAGCAGCCCCCCGTCCCGCCCACCACCGAGCAGCCGGGCACCGGCGGCCAGGACAACGGCGGCGCCACGACCACGGGCGGCCAGGAGGACCAGGGCCAGACCCAGGGCCAGGACAACGGCGGCGCGACCGACGGTGGAACCACCACGAACGGCGGCACGACCACGACCGGCGGCACCACGGGCGACACGACGACGGGCGGCACGACCAGCAACGGCGGGACGACCTCCACAGGCGGCACGACCGGCGACACGACATCCGGCGGCACCACAGGCGGTACGGACACCGGGGGCACGACCGGCGGCACGACAGGCACCGACACCGGAGGAGTGTCCGCGGGCACAGGAGGCCCGCAAACCTAGTGACCGGAGGTCGCCTTCAGCCCCACCACGGCGACCAGCAGCAGACACACGAAGAAGATCCGCGCGGCGGTGACCGGCTCCCCCAGCACCACCATGCCGAGCACCGCCGCACCGGCGGCCCCGATCCCGACCCACACGCCGTAGGCCGTACCGATGGGAAGGGACTTGGCGGCATACGACAGCAGCAGCATGCTGGCGACGATGCCCGCACCGGTGAGCACACTCGGGACGAGGCGGGTGAACCCCTCCGTGTACTTCATGCCGATCGACCAGCCGACCTCGAGCAGACCGGCGACGAGCAGCAGAACCCAGGCCATGACGGCACCTCCGGAAACAGGCGTTACAGGGGTGCGTCGTCTTTTCTGGTCCTGCTCTCCCGGTACGGCGCGTCTCGTCGGGCCCCTTCAAAGCTAGCAAAGGCACGGCAAAAGGGGCTGGTGACAAGGGTCACCAGCCCCATGGAGCTGCTCGAACCGTCGAATTACAGGTAGAGGCCCGTCGTGTCCTCGGACCCCTCGAAACGGTCGGCGGCCACGGCGTGCAGATCGCGCTCACGCATGAGCACGTACGCCACGCCCCGCACCTCGACCTCGGCACGGTCCTCCGGGTCGAACAGGACGCGGTCGCCGGGCTCCACCGTCCGCACGTTCTGCCCGACGGCGACGACCTCGGCCCAGGCCAGCCGTCGCCCGACCGCCGCGGTGGCGGGAATCAGGATCCCCCCGCCCGACCGACGCTCACCCTCACCGGTCTCCTGCCGCACGAGGACTCGGTCGTGCAGCATCCGGATGGGCAGCTTGTCGTGCTGGGTGCTGTTTCTGTTGGCGCTCACGACCTGAACCTACAGCTCTCGCTCAGCCTTTGCGCCGCCGGGTGCCGAGGGCGAGCAGCCCCACGACCCCGACGAACACTAGGGCGACGGGCACGACCCGCTCCAGCCGGGGCGCGCCCTCCTCGTCGACGAACTGGGCCTTCACATCGGTCACGACCTTGTTGACACCGACGTAGGCCCGCCCCAACGTGTGATCGATATTGGACACAACCCTGGCCTTGGCGTCCCCGACGATCGTCTTCGGGTGCACCCGCACCCCGATCTCGTCGAGCGTCTCGGCCAGCATTTCACGGCGGCGCCTGATGTCCGCCTCGATCTGCGCCGGGGTTCTGGTGTCCGACGTGTCCGCCACGGTAGGGCCTCCGAAGTCAGCCGATGCCTGTCACTGCTGGTTGCTGCTTGCTGCTGCTTGTTCCGGACAGTCTGTCAGCTCCGCCCGTCCCTGCACCGTCAGGACCCCCGGTTACGCTGGCCCAATGAGCGAGCGACTCCAGCCCGGGGACGTGGCCCCCGACTTCACCCTCCCCGACGCCGACGGCAACGACGTGTCCCTGTCCGCCCACAAGGGCCGCAAGGTCATCGTCTACTTCTACCCCGCGGCCCTGACGCCCGGCTGCACCAAGCAGGCCTGCGACTTCACGGACAACCTGGAGCTGCTGACCGGCGCCGGCTACGACGTCATCGGCATCTCCCCGGACGCCCCCGAGAAGCTGGCGAAGTTCCGCGACAAGGAATCCCTGAAGATCACCCTCGCCGGCGACCCCGAGAAGTCGGTCATCGAGGCGTACGGCGCCTACGGCGAGAAGAAGAACTACGGCAAGACGTACATGGGCGTCATCCGCTCCACGGTGATCGTGGACGAGCAGGGCAAGGTCGAACGGGCCCTGTACAACGTCCGCGCGACGGGGCACGTGGCCAAGATCATCAAGGACCTGGGCATCTGAGGATCACCGGAGGCTGCCCGGCCAGTAGCATGGCCTGGCAGTGTCAGGCGGCCGTGGTGGAATTGGCAGTCACGCTGGGTTTAGGTCCCAGTGGGGTAACTCCCGTGAGGGTTCGAGTCCCTCCGGCCGCACCAGCGCTCAGCCCAACAGCTCCCGCACCACCGGCACCAACGCCCGGAACGCCTTCCCCCGGTGGCTGATCGCGTTCTTCTCCTCGGGGCTGAGTTCCGCGCAGGTCCGTGAGTCCCCCTCCGGCTGCAGGATCGGGTCGTAGCCGAAGCCGTTCGTGCCCACCGGAGCGTGCCGCAGCACGCCCCGCAGCTGCCCCTCGACCACGCGTTCCCGGCCGTCCGGCAGTGCCAGTGCCGCCGCGCAGGCGAAGTGCGCACCCCGGTGGTCATCCGCGATGTCCGACAGCTGCGCCAGCAGCAGCTCCAGGTTGGCCCTGTCGTCGCCGTGCTTGCCGGCCCAGCGGGCGGAGAAGATGCCCGGCGCGCCGTTCAGGACGTCGACGCACAGGCCCGAGTCGTCGGCGACGGCGGGCAGGCCGGTCGCCCGGGCGAGGGCGTGGGCCTTGAGGAGTGCGTTCTCGGCGAAGGTCACGCCGGTTTCCTTGACGTCGGGGATCTCCGGGTAGGCGTCCGCGCCGACGAGGTCGTGCGGGAGACCTGCGTCGGCGAGGATCGACCTCAGTTCGGTGATCTTTCCGGCGTTGCGGGTGGCGAGGATCAAGCGGGTCATGGGCCAACAGTATTCCGGGCCCGTCCCCCACCGGGTTACGAGGTGCAGACCTTCGTCAGTTCGCCCGCCGCGTCCGTCACCGGGCTGACGTCCGGGGTGTCGTCGCCGTTCTTGATGGACGTACGGACGTTGTCCACGGCCTTGTTGAGGTCGTCGACCGCCTTGTTGACGTCGGCGTTGTCGGTCTTGTCGCCGATCTTGTCGAGGTTCTTGTCGATGGAGGCAAGCGACTCGTCGAGCTGGGTCGGGTCGTTCGACGCGTTCTCCACGGCCTGCTGGAGATCTGTGACGCTGTCGGCGATGGTGTCGGCGGTCTGGACGCAGTCCAGGGCCTTGTCGACGGCGTCGCAGCCGGTGGTCAGTCCGGCCGTCAGCCCGACTGCCGCCACTGCGGTGAGAGCTATGGCGATACGGCGACTACGACTGCGGCGGCCTCGGCTCACGGCCATGACTGTGGTTCCTCCCATGTCCAGGCCCCGTGCCGAGGCCCCCCGTAACTGGTCGGGCGCACGGTGTTGTGCCGTGCGCCCGCACTCATAGTGACGCCCGGGCGGGTACCGGAGGTTGCCCCGGCGGCCGCCCTTTCTTGGTGCGCCCTTTACTTTTCGAGGACCGTATCAAGTGCCTTGCGCTGAAGGACAGCGAGTTCTTCACAGCCGGAAACCGCCAGGTCCAGCAGGGAGTTGAGCTCCTCGCGGGCGAAGGGCTCGGCCTCGGCGGTGCCCTGGACCTCGACGAAGCGGCCGTCGCCGGTGCAGACGACGTTCATGTCGGTGTCGGCCTTCACGTCCTCCTCGTAGCAGAGGTCGAGAAGGGGGACACCGCCGACGATGCCGACCGAGACCGCCGAGACGGTGCCCGTGAGCGGCTGGCGGCCGGCCTTGATCAGCTTCTTGCCCTGGGCCCAGGCGACGGCGTCGGCGAGTGCCACGTACGCGCCGGTGATGGCCGCGGTACGCGTGCCGCCGTCGGCCTGGAGGACGTCGCAGTCGAGGACGATGGTGTTCTCGCCGAGCGCCTTGTAGTCGATGACCGCGCGCAGGGAGCGGCCGATGAGGCGGCTGATCTCGTGGGTGCGGCCGCCGATCTTGCCGCGGACGGACTCGCGGTCGCCGCGGGTGTTGGTGGCGCGGGGCAGCATGGAGTACTCGGCGGTGACCCAGCCCTCGCCGCTGCCCTTGCGCCAGCGGGGGACGCCCTCGGTGACGGAGGCCGTGCAGAAGACCCTGGTGTCACCGAAGGAGATGAGGACGGAGCCCTCTGCGTGCTTGCTCCACCCGCGTTCGATGGTGATCGGGCGGAGCTGGTCGGGGGTGCGGCCGTCGATTCGAGACATGCCGCCGAGCCTATCGGCACCAGCGGAAAGGGCCCCTCCCGCGGTGGGAAGGACCCTCCAGTGAGCGAGCGCGGTGGCTCACATCATGTCTTCGATCTCCGCGGCGATGGGGTCGGCGTCGGTGCCGATGACGACCTGGATCGCGGTGCCCATCTTGACGACGCCGTGGGCGCCGGCGGCCTTCAGGGCGGCTTCATCGACGAGGCTCGCGTCGGCGACCTCGGTCCGCAGGCGGGTGATACAGCCCTCGACCTCTTCGATGTTGTCGATGCCGCCGAGCCCGGCAACGATCTTCTCAGCCTTGGTGGCCATTGCATTCTCCTCACGCACGGTTGGCTCAATTTCCCGAGCGATTGCGTCGTGCGTACCGAAGGATGACGTCACAGCAGCCATATCGCCCGTAACTGGTCTACACCACCTGACAGGCGGTCGCCAACCCATGAGCACCGAGACCGAGATCTCCCCCGCGCGGCGCCGTTGGAACAGCCTGTTCCAGAGTCTGCAGAAGATGGGTCGCAGCCTCCAACTCCCCATCGCGGTACTGCCGGCTGCGGGCATCCTCAACCGTCTCGGCCAGCCCGACGTGTTCGGGGACGACGGCCTTGGGTGGACGGACGTCTCGAAGGTGATGGCCGGCGCGGGCGGCGCCCTCCTCGACGGCTCTCTCGGCCTCCCCCTCCTCTTCTGCATCGGCGTCGCGATCGGCATGGCGAAGAAGTCGGACGGCTCGACGGCGCTGGCGGCGGTCGCGGGTTTCCTCGTCTACTACAACGTGCTGCGCCAGTTCCCGAAGGACTGCCCGGGCGGGTCGAAGGCGGTGTCCGGGGTCGGCTGCCAGGTGTCCGACGGCACGGTGACCGTGTTCGAGTACCAGAATCCCGGCGTCTTCGGCGGCATCGTCATGGGCCTGCTCGCCGCGTTCTTCTGGGCGCGCTACCACCGTACGAAGCTGGTGGACTGGCTCGGCTTCTTCAACGGGCGGCGGCTGGTGCCGATCATCATGGCGTTCGTTGCGATCGCGTTCGCCGTGCTGTGCCTGTGGATCTGGCCGCCGATCGGTGATGCGCTGGAGAACTTCAGCGACTGGCTGAGCGATCTGGGCTCGTGGGGCGCGGGGGTCTTCGGTGTCGCGAACCGGGCGCTGCTCGTGGTCGGGCTGCACCAGTTCCTGAACGTGCCCATCTGGTTCCAGTTCGGCAGCTACACCAAGCCGGACGGCACGGTGGTGCACGGTGACATCAACATGTTCCTGGCGGGCGATCCGAACGCGGGCCAGTTCACCTCGGGGTTCTTCCCGATCATGATGTTCGCGCTGCCGGCCGCGGCGCTCGCGATCACGCACTGCGCCAGGCCCGACCGCAGGAAGGAGATCGGCGGCCTGATGCTCTCGGTCGCCCTGACGTCGTTCGTCACGGGCATCACCGAGCCGATCGAGTACTCGTTCCTCTTCGTCGCTCCGCTGCTGTACGCGGTCCACGCGCTGCTGACGGGTGTGTCGATGGCGGTGACCTGGGGGCTCGGGGTGCACGACGGCTTCAGCTTCTCGGCCGGTCTGATCGACTACATCATCAACTGGAACCTCGCGACCAAGCCGTGGGCGATGATCCCGATCGGCTTGTGCTTCGCCGCCGTTTACTACGCGATCTTCCGTTTCGCGATCACGAGGTTCGACCTGAAGACCCCGGGCAGGGAGCCCGAGGAGGAGCGGGAAGACGTCACGAAGGCCTAGCTCCGGCGCCAACGCAGCGTAGTCCCACGTTCACGGGAATCGTGGGTTCCTTATGTCACCTTCATCGTGCTACAACAGGTCTACACCACTGAGTGGTGTAGACCACCACCCGATGGAGGAAGTCTATGAGCACCGCCACCGCGCCCACGGCGGCCCCCACGAAGAAGTGGGGATCAGGCCTGTTCCAGGGCCTGCAGAAGGTTGGCCGCAGCCTGCAGCTCCCGATCGCCGTGCTTCCGGCGGCCGGCATCCTGCTGCGTTTCGGCCAGCAGGACATCCACGACAAGCTGCACCTGCCCGACAAGGTCACGGCCGTGTTCGCCACGGCGGGCGGTGCCATCTTCGACAACCTGCCGCTGCTGTTCTGTATCGGTGTCGCGATCGGCTTCGCGAAGAAGTCCGACGGCTCCACCGCCCTCGCCGCGCTCGTCGGCTTCCTGGTCTACAGCAATGTCCTCAAGGCGTTCCCGGTCACCGAGGCGAAGATCCAGAAGGGCGCGGACATAGCCGCGACCTACAACAACCCCGGTGTGCTCGGCGGCATCATCATGGGTCTGCTGTCGGCGGTGCTCTGGCAGCGCTTCCATCGGACCAAGCTGGTGGACTGGCTCGGCTTCTTCAACGGCCGCCGTCTGGTGCCGATCATCATGGCCTTCGTCGGCACGCTCGTGGGTGTCTTCTTCGGCCTGGTCTGGAAGCCGATCGGTGAGGGCATCTCGAACTTCGGCGAGTGGATCACCGGTCTCGGGGCCTTCGGCGCCGCTCTGTTCGGTCTGATCAACCGCGCGCTGATCCCGGTCGGCATGCACCAGTTCGTCAACTCCGTGGCCTGGTTCCAGATCGGCGACTTCAAGAACGCGGCCGGTGACGTCGTCCACGGTGACCTCACCCGCTTCTTCGCCGGTGACCCGACCGCCGGACAGTTCATGTCGGGCTTCTTCCCCATCATGATGTTCGGCCTCCCGGCCGCCGCGATCGCGATCGCCCACTCCGCCCGCCCCGAGCGCCGCAAGGCCGTGCTGGGCATGATGATCTCGCTCGCGCTGACCTCGTTCGTGACCGGTGTGACCGAGCCGATCGAGTTCTCGTTCATGTTCATCGCCCCGGTGCTGTACGCGATCCACGCGGTGCTCACCGCCCTGTCCATGGCGATCACCTGGGCGCTCGGTGTGCACGCGGGCTTCACCTTCTCGGCGGGCGCGATCGACTACGGCCTGAACTGGAACCTCGCCACCAAGCCCTGGCTGATCATCCCCATCGGCCTGGCCTTCGGCGCGATCTACTACTTCGTCTTCCGCTTCGCCATAGCCAAGTGGAACCTCCCCACCCCGGGCCGCGAGCCCGAGGAGGAGGTGGAGGACCTCACCAAGGCGTGAGTGCGACGCCGTACACGAAGGCCCCCGGAGCCAACCGGCTCCGGGGGCCTTCGTGTACGTACCGGCTAGATCTCGTACGACACCCTCGGCGCCGCCAGCTCCACCGGGCCGTCGAACACCGCTCGGGCGTCGGCCAGGTTGACCTGCGGGTCGGTCCACGGCGGGATGTGGGTGAGGACCAGGCGGCGGGCGCCCGCCCTGGCCGCGGCCTGGCCCGCCTCGCGGCCGTTGAGGTGCAGGTCGGGGATGTTCTCCTTGCCGTGCGTGAACGCGGCCTCGCACAGGAACAGGTCGGTGTCCTGGGCGAGTTCGTCCAGCGAGGTGCTCACGCCCGTGTCACCGGAGTACGTCAGGGACTTCCCGCCGTGCTCGACTCGGATGCCGTACGCCTCCACCGGATGGGCCACGCGCTCCGTGTGCACCGTGAACGGGCCGATCTCGAACGTGGACGGCTTGACCGTGTGGAAGTCGAAGACCTCGCTCATGGAGGAGGCGGTGGGAGTGTCCGCGTAGGCGGTGGTCAGCCGCTGTTCCGTGCCCTCGGGTCCGTAGACGGGGATCGGGTCGCAGCGGCCGCCGTCGTGGCGGTAGTAGCGCGCGACGAAGTACGCGCACATGTCGATGCAGTGGTCGGCGTGCAGATGGCTGAGGAAGATCGCGTCGAGGTCGTAGAGACCGCAGTGGCGCTGCAGCTCGCCAAGGGCGCCGTTGCCCATGTCGAGGAGCAGCCGGAAGCCGTCGGCCTCTACGAGGTAGCTCGAGCAGGCCGATTCCGCGGACGGGAACGACCCCGAGCAACCGACGACGGTGAGCTTCATGAAGCAGAAACCTCCGCTGGCGGAAAACATTTCTGGAAGGGAGACGGGGGTCGTGCGGTTCGTCGAGCGTAAGGCGCAAAACCCCCCGTCGCTCCTCCACCAGGGGCTGTTGTGGGCGAACTCACCTGTGGTGTCACGCGTTCGGCTGGAAGCGGGGCGCGTGTGGCGCGAGGGGGAGCACGGGTTCGGAGAAAGGCGCGCGGCGCCGATCGTGCGCCGGTAACTTCATCGTATGGACACATCCTGGTGGCTGGCGCTCGCGGCGGTGGTACTGCTCGCGCTGGTCGCCACGCTCGTCGACGGCTGGGGACGGGGACGACGACCCGAGGGGCGCCGGACGCGTCCGCCGGGGCGGCCGGGTGCAAGAAGCGGCGGCGGGCGGCCCAAACCGGCGGAGATCTGGTGGGCGAACGTGCCGTTCGAGGACGGGCCGGGCACCAAGGACCGGCCCTGTCTTGTGCTCGTGGTGCACGGCGAGCGGGCGACCGTCGCCAAGATCACCAGCAAGTACCACGACGAGCGGACCGGGGTGATCCCGCTGCCGCCGGGTGCCGTCGGCGACGCTCAGGGGCGCGCGAGCTTCCTGGAGACGGACGAGCTGCGCGAGGTGCCGGTGTGGGAGTTCCGGCGGCGGGTGGGGGTGGTGGACCCGATCCTGTGGGACCAGGTCCGTCACCTGGCTACGTGAAGCCTTCGGACAGGGCTTACGCCCAGAGCTGGCCGTGCAGCGTCTCGATCGCTTCCTCCGTCGTGGCCGCCGTGTAGACGCCCGTCGAGAGGTATTTCCAGCCGCCGTCGGCCACGACGAACACGATGTCCGCGCTCTCGCCCGCCTTGACGGCCTTGTTGCCCACGCCGATCGCCGCGTGCAGGGCGGCCCCGGTCGAGACGCCCGCGAAGATGCCCTCCTGCTGGAGGAGTTCGCGGGTGCGGGTCACGGCGTCCGCCGAGCCGACCGAGAAACGGGTGGTGAGGACGGAGGCGTCGTACAGCTCCGGTACGAAGCCCTCGTCGAGGTTGCGCAGGCCGTAGACCAGGTCGTCGTAGCGCGGCTCGGCGGCGACGATCCTGACGTCCGGCTTGTTCTCGCGCAGGAAGCGTCCGACGCCCATGAGGGTGCCGGTGGTGCCGAGGCCCGCCACGAAGTGGGTGACGGACGGGAGGTCGGCGAGGATCTCCGGGCCGGTCGTGGCGTAGTGCGCGCCCGCGTTGTCCGGGTTGCCGTACTGGTAGAGCATCACCCAGTCGGGATGCTCGGCGGAGAGCTCCTTGGCGACCCGTACGGCGGTGTTGGAGCCGCCCGCGGCCGGGGACGAGATGATCTCGGCACCCCACATGCCGAGCAGGTCCCGGCGCTCCTGCGAGGTGTTCTCGGGCATCACGCACACCATGCGGTAGCCCTTGAGCTTCGCGGCCATGGCCAGCGAGATGCCGGTGTTGCCGGAGGTCGGCTCCAGGATCGTGCAGCCCGGGGTGAGGCGGCCGTCCTTCTCCGCCTGCTCGATCATGTGCAGCGCCGGGCGGTCCTTGACCGAGCCGGTGGGGTTGCGGTCCTCCAGCTTGGCCCAGATCCGGACGTCCTCGGACGGCGACAACCGCGGCAGGCGCACCAACGGGGTGTTGCCCACCGCGGCCAGCGGGGAGTCGTAACGCATCCGGGATCAGGCCATACCGCCGGCCACGGCCGGCAGGATCGTGACGTTGTCGCCGTCGGCGAGCTTGGTGTTGATGCCCTCCAGGAAGCGGACGTCCTCGTCGTTCAGGTAGACGTTGACGAAGCGGCGCAGCTCGCCGCCGTCCACGATGCGGGCCTGGATGCCCGCATGCCGGGTCTCGAGGTCGGCGAAGAGCTCGGCGAGGGTGTCCCCGTTGCCCTCCACCGCCTTCTGGCCGCCGGTGTAAGTGCGGAGGATGGTGGGGATGCGGACCTCGATGGCCATGTCTGCGGGCTCCTGTCGGATGGTGTCGGGTCTGTGGGCGCGCGGCAGCGCAAAGAGCGGGTGATGCTTGGGGCGCCGCGGCTCACGGCCGTACGGCGGCAGGGCAGCGTCAACAGATGGCGCTGTTCAGCCTGCACAGGTCGACGTGCAGCCGCGCCACGAGCATGATGCCCGGCGTCTTGTCGCTCACGTCGTTCAGAACCATGGGCTCATCGTATCGATTCCCGGCCGGTCGCCCGGAGTGGCATATCGCATGCTGGACGGATTCTGACCGGATTGCGAGATCAGTAGGCCTCTACGACCTTGACCTCTTCCTCCGTGACCTCGCCCTCCACGATGCGGAACGAGCGGAACTGGAAATCGCCGAGGACGTCGGTGTCCGCGGTGGAGACCAGGACGTAGTGCGCGCCCGGCTCGTTGGCGTACGAGATGTCGGTGCGGGACGGGTAGCCCTCCGTCGCCGTGTGGGAGTGGTAGATGACCACCGGCTCCTCGTCGCGGTCGTCCATCTCGCGGTAGAGCTTGAGCAGATCGCCGGAGTCGAACTCGTAGAACGTCGGCGACATGGCCGCGTTCAGCATCGGGACGAAGCGCTCGGGCCGGTCCGAGCCCGCCGGGCCCGCGACGACGCCGCACGCCTCGTCGGGGTGGTCCTTGCGCGCGTGCGCGACGATCTGGTCGTACAGGGCCTGGGTGATGGTGAGCGACATGCCGCAAGGATACGAAAGGCCCGCCCCGGCAGTTGCGGAGCGGGCCCTTCACGTACGACGCCTCGGACGCGAGGCCTAGCGGCGCTGGAGCGCCAGGTCGGAGTCCGCCGCGGCCGTGCGCTTGGCGATCTGGAAGCCGACGACGAGCACGGCGAACCAGACGGCGAACACGTACAGGCCGAGCCGGGTGTCGCCGTCGGAGGCCATCAGGCCGACCACGGAGACGAGCGCGGCGATGGCGATCCAGTTGGTGACCGGGGCGCCGGGCATCCGGAAGTCGGCGGCCGGCAGCAGTCCGGCGCGGACCTTGGAGCGGTAGCGCAGGTGTGCGGCGAGGATCATGATCCAGGTCCACAGACCGGCACAGGTGGCGACCGAGGTGATGTACACGAACGCCTTGTCCGGCGAGACGATGTTGACGATCACGCCGATGCCCATGAACAGCGCGGACGCGATGAGCGCGGGCAGCGGGAGCTGACGGCCGCTGAGCTTGGCGGCCGCCTTGGGGGCCTCGCCGTTGACGGCCAGGCCGCGCATCATCCGGCCGGTGGAGTAGATGCCCGAGTTGCAGGAGGACAGCGCGGCGGTGAGCACCACGAAGTTCATGATCCCGGCGGCACCGGGGATGCCGACGGCCGCGAAGACCTGCACGAAGGGGCTGACGCCCGGGGTGTACTTCGTCCAGCTGTACACGGAAAGGATCACGATCAGCGAACCGACGTAGAAGATGCCGATGCGGACCGGGAGGGTGTTGATCGCCTTGCGCAGCGTCTGCTTGGGGTTCTCGGCCTCGCCCGCGGTGATGCCGACCAGCTCGACACCGAGATAGGCGAAGATGACGCCCTGCATCGCCAGCATGGCCTGCCAGGCTCCGCTGGGCGCGAAGCCGCCGTCGGCCCACAGGTGGGTGACGGAGGCGGTGTCGCCGACGGAGGAGAAGCCGAAGGTGAGGATGCCGACTCCGATGACGATCATCGCGATGATCGCGGTGACCTTGATCGTGGAGAACCAGAACTCCAGCTCACCGAAGATCTTGACCGAGACGAGGTTCGCGGCGAAGAGGACGATCAGGGCGACCGCGGCGGTCGTCCAGACCGGCACGGAGGGCCACCAGTAGTTGATGTAGTGGCCGGCCGCGGTCACCTCGGACATGCAGGCGGTGACCCACAGGGCCCAGTAGGACCAGCCGGTGACGAAGCCCGCGAAGGGGCCGAAGAACTCCCGGGCGTAGTCGGCGAAGCTGCCCGAGGTCGGGCGGTAGGTGAGCAGTTCACCCAGGGCCCGCATGATGAAGAAGATCACGACGCCCGCGATCGCGTAGCAGGCGATCAGGCTGGGACCGATGTTCGCGATGCCGGTGCTTGATCCGTAGAACAGGCCGGTACCGATGGCGCCGCCGATGGCGATCATCTGCACCTGACGGCCGTTGAGCCCGCGCTGGTACCCCTCTGCTGGGGCCTCGCCATCCAGCGCCGCACTGCTGTCGTGCTGCTGGTCGACCTGCGACGAGGTCATGTTGGTGCGCCTTTCTCCATGCCGACCCGGGCCGTTGTCGGCCTCGGATCGGGTCTCGATCCCCCCGGATTGATGGAGCTGAGCGGGGTCCGCTCGTGCCTGGCCGGCGGTTGCCGGCTCGGTGGCGCACCCGGCCGAACATGGGTGGTGTTCGCCGGGCGGTCGTGAAGATTTATCACGGCCGCAATATTGATCATCCGTACGACATGTGGCCCACGCCACAGGAAGAACCGGACAAAGACCACTCCAGGGGCGCATAGAAGGCGGCCCTGGTGACCTCATCGTTATCCGGATTTGAGCGTCCTCTGAGCGAACGCGAATCGAACGGAACATGCCGTTGGCTATTGCGAAGAAGAAGCTCAGATCTTGATCAATTCCATAGCCCGCGGAGGGTCAAGATCCCTAGCGTCCTTCCCCGTGAGCGCCGCGGCGCGGTGGACCGACCAACCACCGCGGGCGCTCGCACAGAGCACGACAGCAAGTTCAACGCTCAAGGGGAAATCCAGCAATGAAGCTCAAGCTCGTTTCCGTCGCAGTCCTCGGTTCACTGGCCCTGGGCGCCGCTCCGGCGGTCGCACAGACGCAGGAGACCGTGGCGTCCTCGACGAAGACGGTCGTCACACCGAAGATCGACACCTGGCAGGACATCGCCGCCGGCAAGTGCTACTACGGCGACAAGGAGTCCTGCGAACTGCTCGTCGGGGGTCTCAAGATGAGCAAGAAGACCAAGAACTGCCTCGTGAACGCTTCCGTTGCGGCCGCAATCTCGCTCATCGTCGGCCGCATCAACAAGG
This sequence comes from Streptomyces sp. NPDC047043, assembly GCF_040644055.1. Taxonomy (NCBI): domain Bacteria; kingdom Bacillati; phylum Actinomycetota; class Actinomycetes; order Kitasatosporales; family Streptomycetaceae; genus Streptomyces; species Streptomyces sp. NPDC047043. Next base: position 147,870 of record NZ_JBEYVO010000025.1, on the reverse strand, counting down.
ACCTCGCGAGCAAGGTCGCCAAGCAGGCCGTGGGCGCGGGCGCGGGCGCGGGCGCGACGAGCTGCATCACGGCTCTCGTCAGCAGCTGAGCCGACCGGAGACATGAAGCGGGCCCCGTCGCACCCGTCGACGGGGCCCGCTTCCCGGCTCAGGGCATGAGGCGGTCAGGCGATGAGGCCGTCAGGGCATGAGGCCGTCAGGGCATGAGGCCGTCAGGGCATCAGCGTCGAGACCAGCGTCTCCTGGAGGCCGCCCAGCCACAGGTATGCCATCACCATCGGCTTGCGCGGGTCCTCGTCGGGGAGGCGGTAGAGGAGGTCGGTGTCGTCCTCGTCGGTGATGTCCAGACGGGAGCCGATCGCCAGGCGCAGGTCGTTGAGGGCGCCGAGCCACTGGCGGGACTCCTCGGCGGACAGGTTGAGGATCGCGCCGCCGTCGCCGCCGGGCGCGAGCGCGTCCAGGGAGCGGATCACCGCGAGGGCGTTCTCGCGCTTGCCGGCGCGCAGGTCGTTCTCCGTGTAGCGGCGGAACTCGGCGGAGTGGGCCTGCTGTTCCTCGGCGTCCTTGGGTCCCGGAGTCCCTTCCGGGTCGACGTAGGCGTCCGGGAAGAGGCGCCTGAGCACCGGGTCCTTGGGCGGCTCGCTCGGACCCTCGGCGAAGAGCTCGGCCAGTGGGTCGTCCGGGGCGTCCTCGCCGGGGCCCGGTCCGACGAGTTCCAGGAGCTGGACGGCCAGCGACCGGATGATGGAGATCTCGACGTCGTCGAGGGCGACGGCCGCGCCGCCGCCGGGGAGCGGTTCGAAGTGTCCTGGCATGAAGGTGAGTTCAGCTACTTCCGGTCCTGCTGGAGGGTGGCCCACAGACCGTAGCCGTGCATGGCCTGCACGTCGCGTTCCATCTCCTCGCGAGTGCCGCTGGAGACGACCGCCCGGCCCTTGTGGTGGACGTCGAGCATGAGCTTGGTGGCCTTGTCCTTGGTGTAGCCGAAGTACGTCTGGAAGACGTACGTCACATAGCTCATGAGGTTGACCGGGTCGTTGTGCACGATCGTGACCCACGGGACGTCGGGCTCGGGTACGGCGAAGACCTCCTCCGCCGATTCGGTGCGTTCGATCTCAAGGGGAGCGGGTGACGTCACACAGCCCATGCTGCCACGGGCCCCACAAATCGTCACACTGACGCAAAGGGGTGTTAGCATCATTGCCATGCTGCATACCCCGGGGGACAACCCCCGGACCCCCGGCCGACCTGGGGGCACCCTGAGAGTCATAGCTAGGAGAGCTTTCGTGGATGTAGCGGACCTTGGGCTGCCGGTGGACGTTCCCTCGACGGCGCTCTTCACGGACCAGTACGAGCTCACGATGCTGCAGGCCGCCCTCAGGGCCGGTACCGCCGACCGGCGCAGTGTCTTCGAGGTCTTCACCCGGCGGCTGCCCGAGGGGCGGCGCTACGGCGTCGTCGCGGGCACCGGGCGTGTCCTGGACGCCGTGGAGAACTTCCGCTTCGACGCGGGCGTCCTCGGCTTCCTGCGCGAGCGCGGCATCGTCGACGAGGCGACCCTTGAGTGGCTCTCCTCCTACCGCTTCAGCGGCGACGTCTGGGGCTACCCCGAGGGCGAGGTGTACTTCCCGGGCTCGCCGATCATGCGGGTCGAGGGCTCCTTCGCCGAGTGCGTGCTGCTGGAGACCGTGATCCTGTCCATCCTCAACCACGACTCCGCCATCGCCGCGGCCGCCTCCCGCATGTCCTCCGCCGCCGGGACGCGTCCGCTGATCGAGATGGGCGCCCGCCGCACGCACGAGCTGGCGGCCGTCGCCGCCTCCCGCGCCGCGTACGTCGGCGGCTTCACCTCCACCTCCGACCTGGCGGCCGGCTTCCGCTACAACATCCCGACGGTCGGCACCTCCGCCCACGCCTTCACGCTTCTGCACGACCGCGAGCGGGACGCCTTCCAGGCCCAAGTGAACTCGCTGGGCCGGGGCACCACCCTGCTCGTGGACACCTACGACGTCGCCGAGGCCGTACGGATGGCCGTCGAGGTGGCCGGGCCCGAGCTGGGCGCCGTGCGCATCGACTCCGGTGACCTGCTGCTGGTCGCGCACCGGGTGCGGCAGCAGCTGGACGAACTGGGCGCGACCAGGACGAAGATCATCGTGACCTCGGACCTCGACGAGTACGCCATCGCCTCGCTGGCGGCGGCGCCCGTGGACGCGTACGGCGTCGGTACGCAGCTGGTGACCGGGTCCGGGCACCCGACCTGCTCGATGGTCTACAAGCTGGTCGCCCGCGCCGAGTCCGCCGACCCGAAGGCGCCGCTGGTGCCGGTGGCGAAGAAGTCCAGCGGCGGCAAGACGTCCATCGGCGGCCGCAAGTGGGCCGCGCGGCGCCTGGACGCGGACGGGGTCGCGGAGGCCGAGGTCGTCGGCACGGGTACGGCTCCGGCCGAGCTCGCCGACCAGCAGCTGCTCGTGGAGCTGATCAAGGGCGGCGACGTCGTGGCCCGCGAGCCGCTGGACGCCGTACGCGATCGGCACACGGCCGCGCGGGCCAACCTGCCGCTGTCCGCCACCCAGCTGTCGCGCGGGGAACCGGTCATTCCGACGGAGTACGTACAGGCGCGCTCGGGTAGCTAGTCAGCGTCTCAAAAGCGGGGGCCCACGGACGTGCTCGTGGATACGCCCTGTAATGCCCCCTCCCCTGCGCCCCCCGAAGTCAATAGGCTCGGAAGTTCAACGGCCGGGCCCGCACCCCTCCCCCGACCCCATAGTCGAGAAGGACACCCACCATGCGCCGCGCCTTGATCGTCGTAGACGTGCAGAACGACTTCTGCGAGGGGGGCAGCCTCGCCGTGGCCGGGGGTGCCGACGTGGCCGCCGCCATCACCGAGCTGATCGGGCAGGCGGGCGGCTCCGGCTACCAGCACGTGGTGGCCACCCGCGACCACCACATCGCACCCGGCGGCCACTTCGCCGACAACCCCGACTTCCAGCACTCCTGGCCCGCGCACTGCGTCGCGGGCACCGAGGGCGTCGGCTTCCACCCGAACTTCGCGCCCGCCGTCGCCTCCGGGGCGATCGACGCCGTCTTCGACAAGGGGGCGTACGCGGCGGCGTACAGCGGGTTCGAGGGGGCCGACGAGAACGGCGTGAAGCTGGGCGACTGGCTGCGCGCCCGGGAGGTCGGCGAGGTGGACGTGGTCGGGATCGCCACGGACCACTGTGTGCGCGCCACCGCCCTGGACTCGGTGCGGGAGGGCTTCCGTACGCAGGTGCTGCTCGACCTGACCGCCGGGGTCGCCGAGGCGACCACCGAGCGGGCGCTGGACGAGCTGCGCGAGGCGGGCGTGGAACTCTCCGGGAAGCCCGTCGTCGCCTAGGGGGTGTCCGGCGGCTCCCGAGGCCGACCTGATCCGCCGGACACCCCCTAAGCTCACGCCGGGGCCGCCGGGCGCCGCAGGAGCGCCCTGATGGGGTGCCACAGCTCCTGGGGGAGCTCCGGCCCCGGAACGACACCGTTGTCAGGTGCCGTACGCCATATCAGGCCGTCGGGGTGGTGCAGGACCGCGGTGATCTCGTCCGGGGTCGGCGGGGCCGCGTTGCCCCGCAGGTAGACCGCGCGCATTCCCAGGTTGCGCAGCCTGGTCAGGGCGCGCGCCCGGTTGCGGGCATGGACGAGGACACGGACGCAGCCCGTGCCGTCGGCGGTGGGTCTGGGCAGGTTCAGAGCCACCACCACGCTGCCGGTCGGCAGCTTGCAGAAACCTCCTGCGGCCATGCAGGTCACACCCCCGTGCGAGTCGGCGTCAATGAGACTGTCAATAAGCAGGGCACAGGACGCACCTAAACACGATCGGCGGCGACCCGCCAGGGGGTCGCCGCCGATACGCTTCTGACCTGCAGTTTTAAGAACTACTTCACTGCGGGACCGACCTCGAGCTTGATCGTCGAGCCGTTCTTGGCCTCCTTGGCGATCTTGATCTTGGTGTTGGTGTCAGTGATCTTGACCCCCGCGAACGGCGTGTTCGCGTCGTAGTACGTGCTCGTGTGGTCGTTGAAGACCGGCACGCCCTTCGACGACGGGATCATCGTCGCGACGTCCGCGTTGTGCAGCGTGATGCCGTCCGTGCGGTACAGGCTGAACGGCGAGTCGTACGCCTGGATGCGGCTGCGCATGAACGTGCCGTTGGACCACTTGAGGGCCGTCGGGTGCGAGTCGACCGGCAGGACCAGACCGACACCGGGGTGCTGGCTGGTGTTGTTGTCCTGCTGCGAGGTGTCCCACTTCCAGATCAACAGGCCGTTCTGGTACGGGTAGTGCTCCACCCAGTCCGGACGGGTCGTCGAGAAGCCGAAGTTGTACGGGCCGACCTTCAACGTCTTGTCGTACGACACGTACTGGCGGTTCTCGGCGATGTAGTACTGCTTGTAGTCCTTGGTGAAGGACGCACCGATGCGGGAGAAGCCGGCCGCGGTCCAACCGGCGTCAGCGGCCTCGGCGTTGTCGGAGAAGACCGCCGCGCCGTCCGCGGTCACCGTGATCTCGTCGGCCGCGAAGCCCTTCTGGGCCACACCGCTGTCGGTCTGGTAGCGGAAGCGCAGGTCGATCTTCTTGCCCGCGTAGGCGTCCAGCGAGTACGACAGCTTCTTGTAGCCGTCGACCGTGCCCGTCAGCGCCGGCTTGTCGCTGCCGTCGCGCGGGACGGCCTGGCCGTCCACCGTGCCGTCCAGAGCGGTCCAGTTGGCGCCTCCGTCGGTCGACACCTCGGTGTAGAGGTAGTCGTAGTTGGCCTCGATGTCGTAGTAGCCGTCGAGGGTGAGGGTGGCCTTGGGCTTGCCGGTGAGGTCCACCGAGCGGGTCAGCGTGTTCTTCAGGTCGTTGCCGCTGCCGCTCCACCACTGGGAGGAGCCCTGCGCCGGGGTGACGACCTCGGTGGTGACCGCCTTGTCGGGCAGCGAGACCACGAGGGCCTGCTTGTCCCAGGTGTTGTACTCGGCGACGCCCAGCTTGTGCGTGGACTGCTTGCCGGCCTTCGCCGTGTCGTAGTTCAGCCAGCCCAGCTGCAGCTTGTCCCAGGCGTTGAAGTCGCCCGGCAGATCACCGATGGTGTCCTTGCCGCGGCCGAGCCAGGAGCCGGAGGACATCAACGTCCAGAAACCGGTGGAGTTCTCGCCCGCCCCGGTCGTGTCGTAGTGGTCCGGCAGACCGAGGTCGTGGCCGTACTCGTGGGCGAAGACGCCGAGTCCGCCGTTCTCCGGCTGGATGGTGTAGTCGCCGACCCAGATGCCGGTGTCGCCGATCTGCGCGCCGCCCAGCTTGTTGCCCGTGGGGCCCGTGGCGCCCGCGTCGGTGCCGAACGCGTACCAGCGGTGCGCCCAGATCGCGTCCGTGCCCTGGACGCCGCCGCCCGCGGACTCGTCCTCGCCGGCGTGCACGATCTGGAAGTGGTCGATGTAGCCGTCGGGTTCGTTGAAGTTCCCGTCGCCGTCGTAGTCGTAGCGGTCCCACTGGTCGAAGTTGGCCAGGTCCGCCTTGATCGCGGCGTCCGACTTGCCGGCCGCCTTCTGCTGGGCGACCCAGGCGGTGACGCCGTCGCTGACGACGTTCCACACGCTCGGGCAGTTGGTGGAGCCGCAGGCGTTGTTGCCGTAACGGGCCTCGTTGTAGGGGACCTTGACCCAGTCGGCGACCTCGCCGTCCACCGAGTAACGGCCCGAGGACTGCTTCTCGTAGAACTTCTTCATCGACTCGACGTTCTTGCCGGTGCCGAAGTAGAGGTCCTGGAAGTGCTTCTGGTTGTAGTCCGCCTGCCAGGCCGTCGAGTTGTCCTTCGTGCGGTCCGGCTTGGCTATCTGGTTGTGCGCGGGGCCGGCCGTGCCGCCGTACGTGCTGTCTGTCTTGTCGCCGAACTCGACCAGGATCGTGAAGATCTTGTCGGTCTTCTCCCGGCCCAGTTCTACGTACTTGCTGTCGCCCTTCTTGCTCTTGAGCTGGACGACCTGCGAACCGTTACGGTCCTTGACCTGGGCCTTGCCGGATATGACCTGGTTCAACGCCTCCTGGCGCTGGGCCTCCTGGGTCTTGGAGAGCGGACCGTCGAGGTCGTGCTCCTGATTGCTCTTGACCGCCGCCGGGTCGTGGCGGTGCACTGTGGCGGACTTGGCGCTGTCGGCGGCCTGCGCCACTGCGAACGTCGAGAACGAGGCGGTGGCCGCCGCGAGCGCGACACCGATCGCGGTCGCTCTGAACGTCCAGGGTTTTGGGGTCACTTGAGTTCCTCTTGGTCAAGGTGGTAAGTCAAGTGACGCAATTTGACTAGAGGTCGGTAAGAAAAAACAGATCTTGACTTGAGCACATCAAGTGCACTATGCGGAGACGGAGTTCGCATTGCGGACGCTCTGACCGGCGCGTTCGAACGTCCACGTGATGGACGCCATGACTCCGTGCGCCCCCTGTGCACCGGCACTGTTGGTTAGGTCACGCTTACCGTTCGTTCCACTCGGGCATGCACGCGAATAGAGTCGGTTGGCGGCACGCCCGAAAAGCGGCGGAAAGCCAGGCCGACACCCCCGTGGACCCCCACTTCCGAGGACACGATTGCCATGCCTCGTCCGACTGCCGCACAGCTCCTTTACGGTTCCTGCACCGTGATCTTCTCAACGCTCGCCATGCTGCTGCTGTCACAGACGAGTTCGGGCGTGGGGATCGCGGTCATCGCCGTCGCGGCGCTCGCCCTCGGGCTCCTGGTCGCCATGACGGTCCCGCTGCCGAAGGCACGGGTCGTCGCGATGCAGCAGCCGGCGGCGGAGAAAGCCGAAGAGCCCGTGCCGGTCGCGGCCACGGGCTCGTCGAAGGCCGCCTGACGCAAGTCGGCCGGTGGCGTACGTCAGTTGGTGCTGACCACCACCGTCTTGGCCGCCTTGTCGTGCAGGCCCTGCTTGTAGGGCCGGTCGAAGAAGCTCCAGCCGCCCGAGATCGCGGTCCAGATGCAGGCGCAGCAGAACGCGAACGGCAGCCAGAGCACCGCCGAGCGCGCCAGCGTCGTCTGCACGGAGGGCGTGGCGCCGTTGTCGAGGTTGGCCACGCGCATGTGCAGCCACTTCTTGCCGAGCGTCTGTCCCGACCTGCTGATCATGAAGGTGTCGTAGCCGATGTAGAGCACGGCCGCGATCAGCGACTGCCCGAAGGACTTGCCGTAGGAGACCTTGTCGGCGTTCACGTCGTACTCGTGCACGTTGAAGGCCCACGTGAGCAGCCATACGACGATGCCGACGAGGATCATGTCGATGATCCGGGCCAGCGTGCGCCTGCCGCTGTCGGCGAGCGGGGGCATGCCGGCGAGGGGGTCGCCGGGTCCCCCGCCGTAGGGATCACCGCCGCCGTAGGGCGGCGGTTGCTGACCGTACGGCGGCTGTTGACCGCCCTGGGGCGGGGTGTCGTACGGGGAGCCCGAGCCCGCTCCTGGCTCTCCGGGCGGGGGCTGCTTCCTGAACGGATCGTCTTCCGGCGGTCGGCCGGAGCCGGGGGGCGGTTCGGTGCTCATGGCCCGAGTGGACCGCGAACCCCCGGACTCCGCATCCGGCGAACGGCCGTCCGGAGTACCGAATCAGCTGGTGCACACGACGTACACGGTCATCCCGCGACGAACGTACGGGCCGCCTTGTCGTGCCAGCACTGGTGCCAGGGACGGTCGAAGAGGCACCACAGGACACCCACGACCCCGATGCCGAGCAGGCCGGGCACGCTGTAGACGAGCCAGCGGCGCAGGGCCGCGCCGAAGGTCGGGGGCTCGTGGGCCTCGATGTCCCGCACCTCCAGACCGAGCAGCTTCTTGCCGAGGGTGCGGCCCCACCTGGCGGTGGGCAGCGCCTCGTAGAGGACACCGAAGACCAGCAGAACGGCGAGGACGATACCCAGGTAGACCGAGGTCGTGCCGTCCAGCAGCCAGACGGTGACGGTCTCGCCGCTGAGCTTGGCCGCATCGATCTTCTCGTCGACGTGGTCGATCGCCTTGGTGCCGAGCGGTACGGCGGCCGCGCCGGTGACGCCGACGAGAACGACCGTGTCCAGCAACCGTGCGGCCAGCCGCTTGCCGAGCCCCGCGGGGCGGGCGGCGGACTGACGCCGGGCGGCGGCCGTGAAGACGTCCTCGACGGGCGGCTTCCAGGGCGCGACGGGCTGCTCCTCGCCCGCGAGCCGGTGCACCTGCTGCGCCCAGGAGGGCTGACCGCCGCCGGGGCCGCTGGTCACGGGGGTGGCGGACGCGAGGGGCTGTCCGGCGGGGACCTGGCCTCCGGGCGTCCGGCCCGCCGCCGTGGCCTGGGGGCCGGCGGACTGTGGCGGGACCGTGGGCGAGGGCTGCTGGGGGCCGGCGAGCGGGGCCGGGGCGGGGGAAGAGGCGGAGGACTGCTGGGGGCCGGAGAGCGGGGACGCAGCGGAGGGCTGCGCCTGTGCCGCGGCGGCGCGGTCGGCGGCCGCCTTGCCCGCGCCGAAGCCGGGCGCCCCCGTGCTCCCGGGCTGCGCCCCGCCCTGCTGCTCCTGCTGACCCGTGCGCGGGGAGAGCGCGCGGAACGTCATGGTGCCCTCGTCGGCGGTGGGGCCGCCGGGACCGGGGACGCCGGGAGTGGACGCGCCCGCCGCGGGCGCTCCGCCGGGGTTCGCCGTGGGCCTGCGGAAGACGAACGTGCCGCCGGAGACCACGTCGGCCGAGTCGCCGTCCGCCGGCGGGATCGTAGCCGTACCGTCCGTGCCGGCCACGCGGCCGTCCGGCTGGGCAGGGCGGGCGGGGGTGTCGGACGGCACCCTCGGGTCCGCGGCCTGCGGGGAGCCCCATGAGACACGGCGGTCCTGGTCGCCGCCGAAGCCGGACTGGTGGGAGCGGTCGGCGCCCCAGGCGGAGGCGGGTTCGGGACGGCTGCCGTGCTGGGCCTGGGCCGGGGACGGCTCGGGGTCCTCGTCGAAGAAGTGCGGTCCCGTCTCCTCGACCGGAGCCGGGCCCGTGCCGGGCGGCGGGGCGAGCGGCTCGCCGTCCGTCGGTGCCGGACGGCTGGTGCCCGGAACCCAGGCGGCACCGTTCCAGTACCGGACATATCCAGGAATGGACGGGTCCGGGTAATACCCTTCGCGGGGCCTGTCGTCACCGGGGGCCGGGGTTGGGGCGCTCATGTCCGTCGTCCCGTATCTGCTCGGGGGTGAATAGAGGGGTCTCCACATCTATCAGACGTGCGCAACCCCCACCGCCAGTCCCTTACTACCCACCCCTTTCCGGGCAACCTCGCGCACCGGCTTCACACCTTCGGAAAAAAACTTCCCCGAACCCGCGTAATGGTCGTGCCCCCTCTCCGCTCTCCACTCGTACGGGCCCACTCACCGGGCCCCGTACACCTGCCCGAGAGAGGAACCGAACGACATGCACTACACCGTGGTGGAGCGCGAGCTGGAGCTCAGGCTCATCCTGTCCCCCGAGCGGAGCATCCCGGTCCCGGCCCGGCTCAGCTACCGCACCGACGACCCGTACGCCGTCCACGTCGCCTTCCACATCAACTCCGAGCAGCCCGTGTACTGGACGTTCTCCCGCGACCTGCTGGTGGAGGGGGTGTTCCGGGCGTGCGGGCACGGGGACGTGCGGGTGTGGCCGACGAAGTCGGAGGGCCGCAGCGTCGTGCTGATGGCGCTGAGTTCGCCCGACGGCGACGCGCTGCTGGAGGCACCGGCCGCCCAGGTGTCAGCCTGGCTGGAGCGGACACTGCGGGTGGTGCCCCCGGGGAGTGAGGGCGAGCAGCTGGGGATCGACGACGCGCTCGACCAGCTGCTCGCCCAGTGACCTCGGCGGCCGGCGGCTCAGAAGAGCTTGCCGGGGTTGAGGATGCCCAGCGGGTCGAAGACCTGCTTGATCTGCCGCTGCATCTCCACCCCCACCGGGCCGATCTCGCGCGCCAGCCACTCCTTCTTCAGTACGCCGACGCCGTGCTCGCCGGTGATGGTGCCGCCGAGCTCCAGGCCGAGGGCCATGATCTCGTCGAAGGACTCGCGGGCGCGCCGGGACTCGTCGGGGTCCTGGGCGTCGAAGCAGACGGTGGGGTGGGTGTTCCCGTCCCCGGCGTGCGCACAGACCCCGATGGTCAACTGGTACTTCTCGGCGATCCGATCGACGCCTTCGAGCATGTCGCCCAGCCGCGACCGGGGCACGCACACGTCGTCGATCATCGTCGTGCCCTTGACCGCCTCGAGGGCGGTGAGGGAGAGCCGCCGGGCCTGGAGCAGCAGCTCGGACTCGGCGAAGTCGTCCGCGGGAACGACCTGGGTGGCCCCGGCGGCCTCGCAGAGCGCACCGACGGCAGCGAGGTCGGAGGCCGGGTCGGGGGTGTCGAAGGCGGCGAGGAGCAGCGCTTCAGTGGTCTCCGGAAGCCCCATGTGCGCAAGGTCGTTGACGGCTTTGACGGTCGTACGGTCCATGAGCTCGAGCAGCGACGGCACGTGGCCGCCGGCCATGATCCGGCACACGGCGTCGCAGGCGGCGGCCGCCGAGGCGAACTCGGCGGCGAGCACGAGCTGCTGCGGGGGCTGGGGACGCAGGGCCAGGATCGCCCGTACGACGATGCCGAGCGAGCCCTCGGAGCCGACGAAGAGGCGGGTGAGGTCGTAGCCGGCGACGCCCTTCGCGGTGCGGCGGCCGGTGGACATGAACCGACCGTCGGCCAGCACCACGTCCAGTCCGAGGACGTACTCGGCGGTGACCCCGTACTTCACGCAGCACAGGCCGCCTGAGGCGGTGCCGATGTTGCCGCCGATGGTGCACATCTCCCAGCTGGAGGGGTCGGGAGGGTAGTACAGCCCGTGTTCGCCGACGGCACGCGAGAGCACGGCGTTGATGACACCCGGCTCGACCACCGCCACCCGGTCGACGGGATTGATCTCCAGAATCCGGTCCATCTTCGTCAGTGACAGCACGATGCAGCCGTCGGAGGCGTTGGCGCCGCCGGACAGTCCGGTGCGGGCGCCCTGCGGGACGACGGGGACGCGCAGCTCGGTGGCGATGCGCATGACGTGCTGGACCTGCTCGACGGTACGCGGAAGGGCCACGACGGCGGGGGCGCCGGCCGGGCAGAAGCTGGCCATGTCGTTGGCGTAGGAGGCCGTGACGTCCGGGTCGGTCAGGACGGCCTCGACGGGCAGACCGCTCAGCAGACGGTCGACGAGGTTGCCGGTCGCTTCGTCGCGAGGCGCTTCGATACGGCTCATGATCACAGCGTCGCACCCGGGGCCATCGGTGTGAACCCCGTCTACGGCACCGGACGTAAGCCGCGATGCGGTCGTCGTATTGACGCACAGTGATCGCCATGGACGAGCTACGGGATGCCGCCCTGGGGGACGGGGCGGGACAGGGACAGCGGGGGGCGTCGGCGGGACGGGTGGGGGCTAGGGAGGACCGGGTGGTGGGGGGTCTCGTGGGGGACGAGCGGGGTGCGGTGGTCGGGGGCGCGGAGGATGCGGTGGTGGAGGAGCCGGGGGATGCGTCGAGGGTGAGCGGGGAGGACGTCTCGTCGGGGGAACGGCGGGATGGTCCGGTTCAGGAGCAGCGGCCGGTCTCGGCGGTGGGTGGGCAGCAGGAGTCGGTGGCGGAGGAGGGGCGGGACGTATCCGCAGGGGGTAGGGAGGACGCCTCGGCTGAGCAGCCGCG
>NZ_JBEYVO010000025.1:98570-136096 GCF_040644055.1 Streptomyces sp. NPDC047043 | reverse complement strand
GCGCGATGCTTCGGTGCAGGAGCGGCAGGACGTCTCGACGGTTGGTGAGCACCAGGAGTCGGTGGCGGAGGAGGGGCGGGACGTATCCGCAGGGGGTAGGGAGGACGCCGCGACTGAGCAGCCGCGCGATGCTTCGGTGCAGGAGCGGCAGGACGTCTCGACGGTTGGTGAGCACCAGGAGTCGGTGGCGGAGGAGGGGCGGGACGTATCCGCAGGGGATGTGCAGGATGCGTCAGCGGTGGAGCCGGAGGACGCCCCGGCGGAGGATGAGCGGAGCGGCCTCGCGGAGGACCGGCGGGACGTATCCGCAGGGGATGTGCAGGATGCGTCAGCGGTGGAGCCGGAGGACGTATCGGCAGCGGGTGGGCACGATGCCTCAACAGAGGAGCCGGAGGACGCCCCGGCGGAGGATGAGCGGAGCGGCCTCGCGGAGGACCGGCTGGAGGGCTCGGGGGCGGGCGGGCAGTACAGCACGGCGGTGGGCGGGGAGGAAGGGCCGACCGTGGGGGACGAGGAGGGCTCGGCGGCAGGCAGCCGAGAGGGCCTGACGGCGGACGGGGAGGACAGCCCAGCTGCGGACCCGGCTGCGGCGCCACGGGAGAACACGACGGCGGGAGGGCAGGAGGCCTCGGCAGCAGCTCAGGAGCAGACCCAGGTGGAAGCTCTGCAGGCGAGCCCTCCGGCCCCGCGCGGACGGCATGGCTCGTCTGCCGGGCGGCAGGAACCCTCGAGGGCGGACCGCCAGGGCAGTGCCGCGGCAGAACGGCAGAGCCCGTCCGCAGGCAAGCAGAAGCCCCCCTCAGTCAACGTGCAGGGATCCCCCGTCGCGGGCAAGCAGGAGACCTCCACAGCCGACCTGCAGAAGACCCCGCCCTCGGTCACGCAGCGGACACCGGCGGCGGACGCGCAGAAGACACCGCCCGCGGCACGACAGAACGAGCCAGCGCCCGCGGCACCACAGAACAACCCAGCAACCGTGGCGCAAAAGTGCAACCCGGCACCCGCGGCCCAAGAGAGCGAACCAGCAGGGGACGGCCAAACCGACCCCGTCGCCGCGCAGGCGGTCAACCCGGTCCCGGCGCGGGCCCTGCGGATTGCGCGGCGGTTGGTCGGGGTCGGGGTTCTGGGGGCCGTCGTGGTCGGTGGGGTGTTGGTTGTGTGGCCTCGGGAGCGGGAGGTTCATCGTCCGCGGCCCGTGATGCCGGCAGCCGGCGCGCAGGCCGTGTCCGCTGTTGCCGCCGGGGTGCCGGCGTCGCTCGCCGATCTCGCCGGGCTGATCGTGGCGCGTGAGGCGCGGGTCCGGGTGCAGCCCAAGGACGCGCGGTCCTGGGCGGTGCTCGGAGCCGCGTACGTGGAGCAGGGGCGGCGGACCGCCGACGCCGCCAACTATCCGCGGGCCGAGAGCGCGCTGCGCACCTCCCTCAAGGTCCTGCCGAAGCGCAACGCCGCCGCGCTGGACGGCATGGCCGCCCTGGCCAACGCGCGCCGGGACTTTCGGGCCGCCCGCGCCTGGGGCGAGGCCGCGCTGAAGGCCGAACCCAAGCGCTGGACGACGTATCCGCTGCTGATCGACGCCTACACCGGCCTCGGTGACTACAAGGCGGCCAAGCGCACCCTGGACCGGCTGCTGAAGCTGCACTCCGGTCCGGACGTGCAGGCCCGGGCCGCCGGCGTCTACCGCGACCGCGGCTGGCGCGAGGACGCCGCGGCCGCCCTCTCCGACGCGGCCGCCGGCGCCCGCTCCCCCGCCGAGCAGGCCGCCTGGCTGGAGCGGGCCGGAGAGCTGAGCTGGGAGCGCGGGGATCTCGAGGACGCCCTGCGGCGCTTTCAGGAGGCCGTACGCATCGATCCCGATCAGCGGGCCGCACAGGCCGGACAGGGGCGGACCCTGGCCGCGCTGGGGCGGACCACCGAGGCGCTCAATGAGTATCGGGTGGCACTCGAGAAGCAGCCCTGCCCTCAATACGCCCTGGAGCTGGGCGAGTTGTACGAGTCGCTCGGGCTCACCCAGGCCGCCCAGGTGCAGTACGACCTGCTGCGGGCCCGCGTGCGGGAGGACGCGGCGGGCGGTGTCGACGACGAGCTGGTCCTCGGGCTGTTCGAGGCCGACCACGGCGATCCGAACTCCGCCGTGCGGCGGCTGCGGGCCGAGTGGCAGCGGCAGCCGGGCATCGCCGTGGCCGACGCGCTGGGCTGGGCACTGCACCGGGCCGGCGACGACAAGGAAGCGCTGCGGTTCGCCACGGTCGCGACGGACCGGGTGCACGGCGGTGCCGTACGCAGCGCGCTGTACTCCTACCACCTGGGCATGATCGAACGGGACTCGGAGCGGACCGCACCCGCGCGGCGGCATCTGCAGGAGGCGTTGCAGATCAACCCGTACTTCTCACCGCTCCGGGTTCCGCTCGCGAGGGAGGCCCTTGCCGCGCTCGGTGAACCGGCGCCCGACGAGCCTCTCCCCACGGAGACCCCGGATGTCAAGGACGTTCCCGACGACGAGGGGGACGCCGGTTGAGTCACACGGCCGCCGTGCCGATCAACGCGTTGCGCGTCACGAGCGCCGCCAGCCGCTCCTCCCCCAGGTCCTCCGTGCCCTCGGGGCGGCGCGGCAGCACCATGTAGCGCGTCTCCGCGCTGGAGTCCCACACCGTGATCTCCGTCGCCGGCGGCAGCTCCAGCCCGAACTCGGCGAGTACGGCCCGGGGTTCGCGCACCACGCGCGAGCGGTACGCCTCGGACTTGTACCAGCTGGGGGACGGCCCGAGCAGGCGGAGCGGGTAGCAGGAGCAGAGGGTGCAGACGATGACGTTGTGTGTCGTGTCGGTGTTCTCCACCACCCTCAGGCGCTGGTACGAGCCCTCCATGTAGCCGAGTTCGCGGACCGCCGCCGTACCGTCCGCCAGCAGACGGGACTTGAAGGCCGAGTCCCGCCATGCCCGTGCCACGACGCGCGCCCCGTTCGCCGGTGACGCCCCGGACAGGGACGCGTCGATGATCTCGTCCAGTTGGGCGCCCGAGAGCACCCCCTTCTCCTCCAGCAGGGTCTCGAGACGTCGTACCCGCTGTGCGACCGTCGCGTCGGAGTGGTCACCGCTCATGAGTCACGGTCCTCTTCCAAGTAGCTCTCCCACAGGTCCAGTACGACGTGGTGGTCGCCCTCGCCCCACAGGTCGCGGGCCGCGAACCGGACCGCGTAGATCTGCTCGACCGGCGCGTCCGCATGGCCCTGTGCGCTGACGTCGGCCAGCTGCGCCGGTCCCTCCGCTTCGACCACGACGCCCCGCTTGCCGCGTGCGTACCGCGGCAGGCGGGTGTGGTGCGGCGGATCGTGGTGGAAGGTGCGGACACGGGTGCCCGGCGGGAAGCGGTCATCAGCCATCGAGGGCCTCCAACTCACCCGGTTTGATCACGCCCTTGCGCTCCAGCAGCGCGCAGATCGCGCGGAACCAGCGCTCGTAGTACGACGTCGACAGGTACTCCGCCGGCGGCATCGACTCGATCGCGTCCCGGAACTCGTTCGTGTTGAAGATCCCTTGTGCGCGCAGGGCGTTGAAGAGCCCGACGACGCGGGCCTCCCAGTCCGCGTGGAAGGGCTCGGCGTCGTCGGCGACGTCGATCGCGCCGAAGCCCTGCGTGCCGCCCACGTCGTTGATCCTGGCCATGCGGTCAGACTACGACTGCTGCCGGGGACCTTCCTACGACTCGTCGCCCTTGACGAAGATCGAGAAGCTGCGGTTGCCCAACAGTCCCGAAGCGAAGCCGAGATACACCTTCGGATCCGAGCCGCCCCGCACGGCGACGCCCTCCGGCTCGCGGTAGGTGAGCGTGTACCCGGCCTCCGTGCGCTCCTGCTGGAGCAGCTTGCCGGTGGTGATGTCGATGCTGGACGCGTACGCGTTGCCCTTCTTGGCCACCGGGTTGGTCTTCGCGTCGTAGGCCGTGCCGGCGAGCTGGTAGACGACGTCGCCGTGCAGGGCGTAGCCCTGGAAGGGGACCTTGGGGTCGGGGTGGGCGCCGGTCTGGGCGATGTCCGCGATCGGGTTGTCGTAGTCGCGGGCCGTGAAGGCGTCGAGGTCCCAGATGCGGTAGCGGGGCTTGTTGGCCTTGTCGCGGTAGCGGACGGCTATTCGCTTGGAGGCCATGCAGACCGACGGCTGGTTGTTCGTGGAGTCCGCTATGGGCTTGCGTATCTTCACGTCCGCGCCGGTGCGGACGGCACCGTCCTTGAAGTGGAAGCGGGTCACGCCCTGCCCGTAGCCGTTCTCGGCGTCGGCCTCGGTCCAGATCCAGGTGCTGCCGTCGGCGGCGTCGCGCTGGATGCCCATGCTGACCCCGTGGCCGAAGCCCTTCAGGTACATGTGGCCGAGCCGGTTGCCCTTGTAGTCGAGCTTGTTGAGGCACAGGTCGCCGGCCGCGTGTCCGGTCGCGGTGACCTGGAGGACGTACAGATGCTTGTTCGCCTCGTCGAAGGCGAACGACTGCAGCACCGTCGGCTCCTTGAGCGTGCTCTTCTGCCACAGCCAACGGCCCGATGGCACGGTGAGGTTGATGTGGGTGGTCACTCTCTCCCCCGGGTCCTGTGGGCACCCCTTCGGCACCCGCAGGACTTGAGAGTGTCAACCTGCGTTCATCGGTTGCAAGTTCACTGATCAACTATTCTGTGAATTTACGCAACTCACAGGTTTCCGCGCTTGGCCTGCTCCCGCTCGATGGCCTCGAACAGCGCCTTGAAGTTGCCCTTTCCGAAGCCCATCGAGCCGTGCCGCTCGATGATCTCGAAGAAGACGGTCGGACGGTCCTGGACCGGCTTGGTGAAGATCTGCAGCAGATAGCCGTCCTCGTCACGGTCGGCGAGGATCTTCAGCTCGCGCAGGGTCTCGACGGGGACGCGGGTGTCGCCGACCCACTCGCCGAGGGTGTCGTAGTACGAGTCCGGGGTGTTGAGGAACTGCACGCCGGCCGCCCGCATCGTGCGTACCGTCTGCACGATGTCGTTGGTGTTGAGCGCGATGTGCTGGACGCCCGCGCCGCCGTAGAACTCCAGGTACTCGTCGATCTGGGACTTCTTCTTGGCGATGGCCGGCTCGTTGATCGGGAACTTGACCTTCAGGGTCCCGTCGGCCACGACCTTCGACATCAGCGCGCTGTACTCGGTCGCGATGTCGTCGCCCACGAACTCCTTCATGTTCGTGAAGCCCATGACCTTGTTGTAGAAGCCGACCCATTCGTTCATACGGCCGAGCTCGACGTTGCCGACACAGTGGTCGATGGCCTGGAAGGTGCGCTGGGCCGGCGGCTCGACCATCGGGTCGGCGGCGACGAAGCCGGGGAGGTAGGGGCCGTCGTAGCCGGAGCGGTCGACGAGGGTGTGGCGGGTCTCGCCGTACGTGGCGATCGCGGCGAGGACGACCGTGCCGTGCTCGTCCTTCAGCTCGTACGGCTCGGCCACCGAGCGGGCGCCGTGCTCGATCGCGTAGGCGTACGCGCGGCGGGCGTCCGGGACCTCGATGGCGAGGTCGATCACGCCGTCGCCGTGCTCGGCCACGTGCTGGGCGAGGAAGTGGCCCCAGGTGGTGGCGGGCCTGATCACCGAGGTGAACACGAAGCGGGCGGAGCCGTTCTCCAGGACGTAGCTCGCGGTCTCGCGGCTGCCGTTCTCCGGTCCGGAGTAGGCGACCAGCTTCATGCCGAAGGCGGTGGAGTAGTAGTGCGCCGCCTGCTTGGCGTTGCCCACGGCGAAGACGACCGCGTCCATTCCCTTGACCGGGAAGGGGTCGGCCTGCCGGGCGGTGTCGGGAGTGTGGTGTGTGGTCTGCGTCATAGCGGCAGCCTGGTCCTCGCACGGCAAGGTGCGCAATAGTTTGCTTTTCTGCTGGGCATTTTGTTCAGCGGAAGGCGCTGATCTACGAGCCTTCTGTACAGGATGACCACCACACCAGGGAGGCTGCTGTGGCGATCGACCATCTGGACGGCCGGATCATCGTGCTGCTGGCACGGGAGCCGCGGATCGGGGTGCTGGAGATGTCCCGGCGGCTGGGGGTGGCGCGCGGGACGGCGCAGGCGCGGCTGGACCGGCTTCAGTCGAATGGCGTCATCCGCGGGTTCGGACCGCAGGTGGACCCGGCGGCTCTCGGGTACCCGGTCACCGCCTTCGCCACCCTCCAGATCCGGCAGGGCCAAGGGGCCGACGTCCGGGCGCACTTGGCGACCGTGCCGGAGGTGCTGGAGCTGCACACCACCACGGGCAACGGGGACATGCTGTGCCGGCTGGTCGCCCGGTCCAACGCGGATCTCCAGCGGGTCATCGACCTGGTTGTCGGTTTTGATGGCATTGTCCGGGCCGCCACCGCGATCGTGATGGAGAACCCCGTTCCGCTGCGGATCATCCCGCTCGTGGAGCAGGCGGCGGAAGACGCCGAGAAGACCTAGCCCTACGGGCGGGGGTGAGCGCGTGTGAGCTTCTGGGAGTACCTGAGCACCCGGCACCAGCAGCTGCTCACGGACGCCTACCAGCACGCCAGCGCCGTGTTCCAGTGCATGGTGGTGGCGACCTTGCTGGGCGTATTGATCGGGGTCGTCACCTACCGCAGCGAGTGGGCCGGCAGCCTCGCGACCACGACCACCTCGACCATCCTGACCATTCCGTCGCTCGCCATGATCGGTCTGCTCATCCCGATCGTGGGTCTGGGCGTGCCGCCCACCGTGATCGCGCTGACGCTGTACGGGCTGCTGCCGATCGTGCGCAACTCGATCGTCGGGCTGCGCGGGGTCGATCCGACCCTGGTGGACGCGGCGCGCGGCATCGGGATGTCCCGGCTCGCGCGGCTGGTGCGGGTCGAGCTGCCGCTGGCCTGGCCGCCGATCCTGACCGGGATCCGGGTCTCGACGCAGATGCTGATGGGCATCGCCGCGATCGCCGCCTACGCCTCCGGGCCCGGGCTCGGCAACGAGATCTTCCGCGGCATCGGCTCGCTGGGCAGCAAGAACGCGCTCAACCAGGTGCTCGCGGGCACGCTCGGGATCATCATCCTGGCGCTGCTGTTCGACGCGGCGTACGTCCTGATCGGACGGCTGACCATTCCGAGGGGGATCCGTGCCTGAGACCGGAACATCGGGTGCTTCGATCGAGCTGGACAACCTCACCAAGCGCTACCCGGGCAGTGACGCCCCCGCCGTCGACAACGTCAACATGGAGATCAAGGCGGGCGAGATCGTCATCTTCGTCGGGCCGTCCGGATGCGGTAAGTCGACAACACTCAAGATGATCAACAGGTTGATCGAGCCGACCGGTGGCCGCATCCGGATCAACGGTGAGGACGTGACCGACATTGATCCGGTCAAGCTGCGCCGCAAGGTGGGCTATGCGATCCAGTCGGCAGGTCTCTTCCCGCACATGACGGTCGCCCAGAACATCTCCCTCGTACCGAAGATGGTCGGCTGGCCCAAGGCGCGGATCCGGTCCCGGGTCGAGGAGCTGCTCGACCTCGTGGGCCTGGACCCGGGTGAGTTCCACGGCCGCTATCCGCGCCAGCTGTCCGGCGGCCAGCAGCAACGCGTCGGCGTGGCGAGGGCGTTGGCCGCCGATCCGCCCGTGCTGCTGATGGACGAGCCGTTCGGCGCGGTCGACCCGATCACCCGCGACCATCTCCAGGACGAGTTGATCAGGCTGCAGCACGAGCTCCACAAGACGATCGTGTTCGTCACCCACGACTTCGACGAGGCGATCAAGCTCGGCGACCGCATCGCCGTACTGCGCGAACGCTCGCACATCGCGCAGTTCGACACCCCGGAGGCGATCCTCACCAACCCGGCGGACGACTTCGTGTCCGGGTTCGTGGGCGCCGGGGCGGCGCTGAAGCGGCTGAACCTCACCCGCGTACGGGATGTCGAGATCACCGACTACCCGACCGTGACCATCGACGATCCGCTCCAGGAGATCTTCAACCGGCTCCGGGGCAGCGGCACCAACGAGATCCTTCTGCTCGACAAGCGCCGCCGGCCCTACAAGTGGCTCAGGCGCGGCGACCTCATGCGGGCCCGGGGCTCGCTCGCGCGGGCCGGAACGCTGGTGAGCGACACCGTGACCAGGGACGCGACCCTGCGGGACGCCCTGGAGGCCGTGCTCACCGACAACGCGGGCCGGGTCGCGGTCACCGGGCGGCGCGGTGAGTACGAGGGCGTCGTGGACATGGAGACGCTGATGAACTCCGTGCACGACCTGCTGGAGGCCGACCGGCTGGAGGCGCTGGAGCACCAGCACGAGCTGGAGGAGCTGCGGTCCGCGCAGACCCACGCCGAGCAGGAGGGCGCCGTAGGAGGGCAGAAGGCGTGACCGCCGCCGAGCTGGCAAAACAGGACGAGGAGCAGGAGGAGGAAGCCGCTCCCCCGCCACCGCCGGGTCCCCCGAAGCAGCGCATCAGCTGGCAGAGACTGACCGTGCTGCCCTCCATCCTCGTCGCCGTGCTGCTCGCGACCTGGCTGTGGTTCGAGCAGGCCGACCTGGACTCGATCTCCGAGAACGCCCTCTCCAACGGCCAGGTCTCCAAGGCCCTGTGGCAGCACATCCAACTGACCGTGATCTCCACCTTCTTCGTGCTGATCATCGCGATCCCGCTGGGCATCCTGCTGACCCGCAAGGCCTTCCGGAAGGCGACCCCGCTGGCGATGACGATCGCCAACATGGGCCAGGCGACCCCGGCGATCGGCCTGCTGGCGCTGCTGGTCATCTGGCTCGGCACCGGTATGAAGTCGGCCCTGATCGGCATCACGATCTACGCCATCCTGCCGGTCCTGTCGAACACCATCGCCGGCCTGAAGGCCAACGACCCGACGCTGCTGGAGGCGGCCCGCGGCATCGGCATGTCCCCGCTGGGCGTGCTGTCGCGCGTGGAGCTGCCGCTCGCCGTCCCGCTGATCCTCGCGGGCGTCCGTACGGCCCTGGTCCTGAACGTCGGCACGGCGACCCTGGCGACCTTCGGCGGCGGTGGCGGCCTGGGTGTACTGATCCAGACCGGCATCACGACCCAGCGGATGCCGGTGCTGATGCTGGGCTCGATCCTCACGGTCGTCCTGGCGCTGCTCGTGGACTGGCTGGCCTCACTGGCCGAACTCCTGCTGCGGCCGCGGGGGTTGGAGGTCGGGACATGAGACGGCGTACGAGTCTGCTGCTGGCCGGAGTCCTGGTGGTCGCGTCCGGCTGCGGGCTGCAGAGCGGCTCGCCCATGGTGGACGCCGTGAAGCCCGGCTCGATCGGGCAGGGCGAGCCCCTCGAGGGCGCCGATCTGACCGTCACCTCCAAGGAGTTCACCGAGCAGCTCATCCTCGGCGCGATCATGGGCATCGCCTTCCAGGCGGCGGGTGCCGACGTCCTCGACCGCACCGGCATCCAGGGCTCGATCGGCGCCCGCGAGGCGGTCAAGAACGGCGACGCCGACGGCATGTACGAGTACACGGGCACCGCCTGGATCACGTACCAGGGAAACAGCGAGCCGATCCCCGACCCGAAGAAGCAGTGGGAGGCGGTGCGCGACGCGGACCTCAAGAACGGGCTGACCTGGCTGCCGCCGTCGTCCCTCAACAACACCTACGCACTGGCGATGAACCAGGCCAACTTCAAGAAGTACGGCACGAAGACGCTGTCGGACGTGGCCGCGCTGTCGAAGAAGGACCCGGGGGCGGTGACGCTCTGCGTGGAGAGCGAGTTCGCCAACCGGGCGGACGGGCTGCCGGGCATGGAGAAGGCGTACGGGATGAGCGTGCCCGCGAAGAACATCACACAGATGGACACCGGGATCATCTACACCCAGGTGAAGAAGGGGAGCTGCACCTACGGCGAGGTCTTCACGACCGACGGCCGCATCAAGTCCATGAACCTGGTGGTGATGCAGGACGACAAGAAGTTCTTCCCCAACTACAACGTGGCACCCGAGATCAACACCAAGGCGCTGAAGAAGTGGCCGGCGATCGCCGAGGTCCTCGACCCGGTCACCAGGAAGCTGAACAACAACGTGGCGCAGACGCTCAACGCGAGGGTGGACGTGGACGGGGAGGACCCGCACCAGGTGGCGCTGGACTGGATGAAGCAGGAGGGCTTCGTGAAGTCCGGCTGATCTTGCGGGAGTTCAGCAGGCAGGCACGGACCCGTTGCCCGTCTCCAAGGCGGTCAGGGCGTTGACCGCGCCCTTCAGCGTGGTCACCGGGATGAGCCGCAGCCCCTTCGGCAGCTCGGACTTGGCGTCGGAGCACTCCGCCTTGGGCACCAGGAAGACGGTGGCCCCGTCCCTGCGCGCGGCCTGCGTCTTGAGCGCCACGCCGCCCACCGCGCCGACCTTCCCGTCGGCGTCGATGGTCCCCGTACCGGCGATGTTGCGGCCGCCCGTGAGCTCGCCGCCGCTGCCGTTCCCGTCCAGCTTGTCGATGATCCCGAGGGTGAACAGCAGCCCGGCGCTGGGGCCGCCGACATCGGCGAGCTTCAGCGTGACCTTGACCTTCTCGTCGCTGAGGTGCAGATAGTCCAGCGCGGCCTGGGTCGCCGCGTCCTGGGACTCCTTCATCTGCTCGCTGTTGTGCTGCTCGATCTCCTTGGTGGTCTCCCCGCTCGGATAGACCGAGTCGCGCGGCATGACGGCCTTGTCCTTGGCGAACCAGGCGGAGAGCACATCGCCGAGCGAGACCTGTGTGTCGGGGTTGGTCGCCTCGATCGTCGTCATCCGCAGCTGCCCGCTGGTCTCACGGGTCTTCGCCCCGGAGATCGTGATCACCGCGGTGCCCCTGTTCTCCCCGAGCACGTTCGCCGTCATCCCGGGCTGCGCCAGCGAGAACGGCAGCGGCGCGAGAACCGCCGTGGCGACCAGCGCGACGACGGGCAGCGCACAGACGGCGAGGGCCTGGGGGCGTGTGAGGCGAGAGAGCACGGGATCAATCTAACGTGGCGGTGACTTCCGGCCAGGTGCCGGTCAGCTCACGTACAAGTCTCGCCGCTCCCTGGTGAAGCGCCGGAGCGCGTCCGGCAGCGGTTCGATACCAATTCCGGGGGTGGTGGGGACGGGCAGGTGGCCGTCCTGGAGGACGAAGGGTTCGGTGAGGTCCTCGGCGAAGTAGCGGGAGGACGCCGAGGTGTCGCCGGGGAGGGTGAAGCCCGGGAGGGCGGCCAGGGCGAGGTTCGGGGCGCGGCCGATTCCGGTCTCCAGCATGCCGCCGCACCAGACCGGAGTGCCGTGCGCGTGCGCCACGTCGTGGATGCGGCGGGCCTCCAGGTAGCCGCCGACGCGGGCGGGCTTGATGTTGACGACGCGGCACGCCTCCATGGCGATCGCGGAGGCGGTGTCGCGGGCGCTGTGAAGGGACTCGTCGAGGCAGACGGGGGTGGCGATGCGCCGCTGGAGCTGGGCGTGGGCGTGGAGGTTGTTCTCCTCCAGGGGCTCCTCGATCAGCAGCAGTCCGTAGTCGTCGAGGCGGCGCAGGTGCTCGGCGTCCGCGAGGGTGTACGCCGTGTTGGCGTCGACCTGGAGAGGCAGGGCATCGCCGAAGCGCTCCCGTACCGCCCGTACCGGCTCGACGTCCCAGCCCGGCTCGATCTTCAGCTTGATGCGGACGTAGCCCTCGGCGAGGTACCGCTCGACGTCGTCCAGCAGCTCCGGGACGGACTCCTTGATCCCGACCGAGACGCCGGCGGGCACGCGGTCCCGGACGGCCCCGAGGTAGGTCGCGAGCGGCATGCCGTACGAGCGCAGCTCCGCATCCAGGAGCGCCGTCTCCAGGGCCGCCTTCGCCAGCTCGTGGCCCTTGATCTTCGCCATGGCGGGGGCCGCGAGGGCGGTGGTGAGGTCGGGGAGCCCCGCCACCCTCGGCACCAGGAAGTCGCGGAGCACGATCTCGGCGCCCGCCACGAACTCCGAGCAGTACAGCGGCTCGGGATCGGCGGCGAACTCCGACCAGCCCTCGGCCTCGTCCGTGACGACGTGCAGCAGGAAGGTGTCCTTCGTCGTCATCGTGCCGAAGGAGGTGCGGAAGGGGGTGACGAGCGGGATCGCCACATGGACGATCTCGACGCGTTCGAGCTTCATACGGCGGAGTCCTTTCAGGCCTTCCGGGTCAGCGTGTACCAGCCGTCGCGGGACATCCCCGTGGCCGTGAACCCCTGCGCGAAGGCCTCCGTGAACACCTCGCGGACGGCATGCCGCCAGCGCAGGGCGAGGGCGGCGTCGGCGGCGCGGAGCTTGACGATGTCGTCCGGGACGCGGCACCAGACGTGGTCGTCGGCAGGGTCGCGTCGCACCAGCGTCTCGCCGTCGGGGGCCTTGTGGGTGGCGGGTGCGGCCTCGCGGTCACCGGTTTCGTACGACGGTCCCGGTGCCGCCAGATCCCAGGTCACCGTCAGCCGGTCGCTCTCGTCGCCGTCGTTCACGCCGTCCGCCATGGGGCCGTAGAAGTCGACGAGGTACTCGGTGCCGACGGCGCCGAGCTTGGCGAGGTTGAAGCGGGCGTTGCGGCCGACCAGCGGGTCGAAGGTCCAGCGCATGGTGCGGGCGCCGCGGTCGAGTGCCCAGGCTCGCTGGGCCTGCTTCACGGCGTACCCGAGGCCCCGGTCGGCGGCGGCGACCAGGGAGTACGTGTCCCCGTCGGGCCCGAACACGGCGACGGACGCTCCGGCCAGCCGCGTCCCGTCGTACGCGGCGTGCACCGCGCCGCCCGCGTGGACGAGGCTGTGCAGCACCTCGGCCGGGTAGGGCGGGGCGCTGCGCGGGGTCTGCCAGACGTCGCTGAAGTAGTCGGTGACGGCCGCGAGGCCGGCCACGTCGTGGACGGTGCGGATGCTCACTCCGGGCGGGCGGTCGAGAGTCATGGGTCGAGTCTCGGAGCCGGCCGCCCGTCCCGGGTTGTGCGCTCGTACAACAGCTGCGTACGTTCCTTTCGGGATCGGCCAATCGGGCCGGACCGGTCACCCCCAGCATCGAGGAACCCCATGGACGCCTGCACCCTCGGCGACCTCCTGGACGTCATCGGCGGCCCCTCCGTACGTCTGCACACCGCCCCCGCCGGGCTCGCCGCCCCGGTCACCGAGGCGCTGCTGTACGACGCCCACGCCCCGCTCCCGCACGCGCCGGGCGCGCTGCTGCTGGCGGTCGGAGTGCGGGCGGCGGCGGCCGGGCCGTTGGTGCGGGTGGCCGCGGAGGCCGGGATGACCGGAGTCGTTGTGCGCGGCCCGGGCGGTCCCGTCGGCGAGGCCGAGGCGCACGGTGTCGCGCTGCTGTCGGTCGACGAGGACGCGGCCTGGCACCATGTGCACCTGCTGCTGTCCTCGGCGATCGGCGCCCGGCCCGCGCCGTCGGCCGGCGGCCTCGGGGACCTGTTCGCGCTCGCGGACGCCGTCGCGGCGGCGACCGGCGGGGCGACGGCAGTGGAGGACCCGCGCCAGCGGATCCTCGCCTACTCCACCGTCCCCGGCCAGCCGGTCGACGAGGACCGCCGACAGGGCATCCTCGGCCTCCAGGTGCCGGTCAGCCCGGCCAACAGCGAGCAGTACCGGGTGCTGTTCGCGGCCCCGGGTCCGGTACGGCTGCCCGCGCTCCGGGACGGCGACCTGCCCCGCCTCGCGGTCGCCGTCCGCGCCGGCGGCGAGACGCTGGGCTCGGTCTGGGTGGTCGACGACGGCAGGCTCGCGCCGGACGCCGAGGAGACCCTCGCGCAGGGCGCGTCCACGGCGGCGCTGCTCCTGCTGCGGGCCCGGGCGGCGCAGGAGCTGGCCCGCCACCAGAACAGCGATCTGCTGCGCCGGCTGCTCGACGGCACGGCGGATCCGTCAACCGCCTTCGACCGCCTGGGACTTGAGGGGTCGGAGGTACGGGTGGCCGCGTTCGTGCTGGACGCCGCGAGCCTGCCGGACGCCGAGCAGACCGCCCTGCGCCTGCTGGACGTCGTACGGCTGCAGTGCGAGGCGCGTTACGGGCGGCACGCGTGTGTGCTGGTCGACGGGGTGGTGTACGCGGTCCTTCCGGGCCCGGGGGCGCGGCACAAGCGGCTGGCCGAGGACATCGTGGCGCGGGCGGGGCAGGCGCTGCGGGTGTCCGTGCGGGCGGCGCTGGGCGAGGTGGTGGCAGAGGCGGCGGAGGTCGCGGGGTCGCGTCAGGACGCCGAGTTGGTGCTGCGCGTGCTCGGGCCGGAGCTGCCGGTGGCCACGGTGGACGAGGTGCGGCCGCGCGTGACGCTGCTGCGGCTCGCGGAAGTGCTGGGCGAGCGGCGGGAGTTGAGCGCGGGGGCATGGCGCCGGGTGCTGGCGTACGACGAGGCCAACGGCACCGACTACGCGCGCACGCTGGTGAGTTGGTTCGACGCGGGCTGCGACATGGCGGGCGCGGCGAAGCTGCTCGCCGTGCACCCGAACACCTGCCGCTACCGCCTGAAGCAGGCACAGCAGCACGTCGGGATCGACCTCGACGATCCCGACGAACGGCTGGTGCTGTGGCTTCAGTTGAGGACGCTGGCCGGACTTGAAGGGGCCTGAAGGGACCTAAAGGAGCCACTTCCTGAGGCGCTCCTCGCAGGTGCGCAGGTGCTCCACCGGCACGTACTCACCCGCCGTGTGCGCGAGCGTCGGATCCCCGGGGCCGTAGTTGAGGGCGGGCGTGCCGAGAGCCGCGAAGCGGGCCACGTCCGTCCAGCCGAGCTTGGGGCGGGGCGGGGCGCCGAGGGCGGTGACGAGGTCGCCGAGCCGGTCCAGTCCCGGAAGGGCGCCCGGCACGATCTCGGTGACGTGGACCTCGTACTCGGGAAAGAGCTTCCGTACGTACGCCTCCGCCTCCTCGGGCGAACGGCTGGGTGCGAAGCGGGAGTTGACGGTGATGACGCACTCGTCGGGTACGACGTTCCCGGCGACCCCGGCCCGCACGGCGACCGCGCTCAGCCCCTCCCGGTACTCCAGCCCGTCGATCACCACGCGCTCGGGCGTGTGGTCGTGGAGTCGCTGGAGGACGGGGGCGGCGAGGTGCGCGGCGTTGGCGCCCATCCAGGAGCGGGCGGTGTGGGCGCGTTCGCCGCGGACGACGATGTCGGCGGCGAGGACGCCCTGGCAGCCGGCCTCGACGCCCGCGTCGGAGGGTTCCATGAGGACGGCGAGGTCGGCGTCCTCGAGCAGGTCGGGGCGCTCGGCGGCGATCCGGTGCAGCCCGTTGCGGTCGCCCTCGATCTCCTCGCACTCGTAGAAGACGTAGGTGAGGTCGCGGGTGGGGGCCGGGACCGTGGCCGCGAGGCGGAGGGCGACGGCGACGCCGCCCTTCATGTCGCAGGCGCCGAGGCCGTGCACGCGGTCGTCCTGAAGCCGGGAGGGGAGGTTCCCGGCGGCCGGGACGGTGTCCAAGTGCCCGGCGAGGACGGCCCGTTGGGGGCGGCCGAGGGTCGTGCGGGCCACGACGGAGTTGCCGATGCGGTCGACGGTGAGGTGGAGCAGGGAGCGCAGGGCGGCTTCCACGGCGTCCGCGATCCGACCCTCCTGTGCGCTCTCGGAGGGGATGTCCACGAGGGTGCGGGTGAGGGCGACGACATCGGCGGTGAGGTCCAGGGAGACGGTCACGCGGCCGTCTCCTGCCGCTGGTCGGGCTGCTGGTTGAGCTTGGAGTGCCGGACGCCGTAGCACCCGTAGATCACGAGCCCGACCGCCATCCAGACGCCGAACGCGATCCAGGTGTCGGCGCCGAGGCTGAACAGCATGTACGCGCAGAAGCCGACGCCCAGGATCGGGGTCACCGGGGAGAAGGGGACGCGGAAGGAGCGGGGGGCCTCGGGGTTGCGGCGGCGCAGCAGCACGACCGCCAGGTTGACCAGCATGAAGGCGAACAGGGTGCCGATGCTGGTGGCGTCGGCGAGGCTGCCCAGCGGGATCAGGGCGGCGAGGAGGGCGATGAAGGACGAGACGATGACGGTGTTGGCGCGCGGGACACCGGTGCGCGGGTGCACCTTGGCGAACAGCGGCGGCACCAGCCCGTCCCGGGCCATGGCGAAGAGGATGCGGATCTGCCCGTACTGCACGGTGAGCACGACGCTGGTGGTGGCGACGACCGCGCCGACGGACAGCAGGATCGGCCACAGGCTGCCCCCGCCGACGGCCTGCACGAGCACCTGGCTCAGCGTGGCCTCGGTCCCTTCGAACTTCTTCCACGGCATGGCGCCGAGCGCGGCGACGGCGACGAGGACGTAGAGGGCGGTGACGAGGACGAGGGAGAGGATGATCGCGCGCGGCAGGTCGCGCTGGGGGTTCTTGGCCTCCTCGCCGGCCGTCGAGGCGGCGTCGAACCCGATGTAGGAGAAGAACAGCGAGGCCGCGCCCGCGCTCATCCCGGCGGCGCCGAGCGGGAACAGCGGCTGGAAGTTCCCGGCGTGGAAGGCGGTGAGGGCGACCGCACAGAACATCACCAGCGCGGCGACCTTCACGGCGACCATGATCGTGTTGGCGACGGCACTCTCGCGGGCGCCGCGCAGCAGCACGACCATCGCGAGTACGACGATGAGGGCGGCGGGGATGTTGAGGGTGCCGCCGAGTCCGGGCGGCGCGCTCAGCGACTCGGGCAGGGTCACGCCCAGGGTGAGATCGAGCAGCTCGTTGACGTACTGCCCCCACCCGACGGCCACGGCGGCGACGGACACCCCGTACTCCAGGATCAGACACCAGCCGCAGACCCAGGCGACCAGCTCGCCGAGGGTGGCGTAGGCATAGCTGTACGACGACCCCGAGCCGGGGATCATGCCGGCCAGCTCGGCGTACGACAGCGCCGAGAACAGCGCGGTCACCCCGGCCAGCACGAACGACACGACGATCGCGGGCCCGGCCTCCGGTACGGCCTCGCCGAGCACGACGAAGATCCCGGTTCCGAGGGTGGCCCCCACGCTCAGCAGCGTGAGCTGGGCGACCCCCATGGTCCGCTTGAGCGGACTCCCGGCGGCCGCGTCGACGGCCGCGCCGACACCCTGCCGCCGGGTGAACCGGCTTACGGGACTTGCGTGTTGTGGGGCCTGGGGCCGCGTACCAACTGTGTCCACCGTGCCGTTCCCTCCGCCTACGGGCTTGTTATGGCCCTTGATGATGCGGAGGGGCGGGCGGGTGGCGGTCGGGGAATCGGCCAGAGATGGCGGGCCCGCTTTGGCGGATCGACTAAAGCGCGGTCGGCTGCAGGCCCCTTCAGGGGCGCGGGGAACTGCGCGACCAGCCACGCACGGCCCGCAGTCGGCCAACCCGCGCAACCAGCCACGAACAGCAGCCGACCCGCCACTACCGCGGAGCGCTAACGCAGGGCTTCGGCAACCTCCCGAGCCGCATCCACAACCCGCGGCCCAACCCTCTCGGGCACCGCATCGGCCAGCATCACAACACCGACGCTGCCTTCGACTCCCGTAACCCCGAGAAGCGGCGCCGCGGCCCCACTGGCCCCCGCCTCCAACTCCCCGTGCGTCAAGGTGTATCCGGGCTCCGTGACCGGCTTGGCCCGCGCGGAAAGAATCGCCCGACCGGCGGCCCCCCGATCCAGCGGATGCCTGAACCCGGCCCGGTACGCCACGTGATAGTCAGTCCACGTCGGCTCCACGACGGCGACGGCGAGGGCCTCGGCCCCGTCCACCAGTGTCAGATGGGCGGTCGCCCCTATGTCCTCGGCCAACGACCGAAGCGCCGGCAGCGCGGCCTCCCGCACCAGCGGGTGCACCTGCCGTCCCAGTCGCAGCACGCCCAGCCCGACCCGGGCACGGCCGCCCAAGTCGCGCCGTACGAGCGCGTGTTGTTCGAGTGTCGCGAGCAACCGGTACACAACGGTCCGGTTGACGCCCAGTTTGTTGGAAAGCTCGGTGACGGTCAGCCCGTGGTCCGTATCGGCCAGCAGCTTGAGGACACGCAGTCCTCGGTCGAGCGTCTGAGAGGTCTCCGCGGTCACGACGCCCACTCCTCCAAGTGGTGAGGTCGGCGACCTCCGCGCGGCGGTGCGTCACCGAGTCCCGTCGTTGACGCGCAACAGAGGCCGCCGATCGGCCGGCGACCCGGCCTGTGCCGGGCCGCGTCGCTTCACGGCTGCGCTCCGCGGCGGCGCTGCCACGGGGCGTGTGCGTAGCGGGACAGTAGCGAAGGGGGTTCGCTGAGCGGAAGGCTCCGTCCAGAATCCGGGCACATACGGGGAGGGAGTACCTCCGTTTGTCCGGATACGTACGGCGTGCACAGGTGCGGCGAACAACGGCCGTCACTTCATGCGCGTGGCCCACTCCTGCACCTTGGCGATCCGCTGCTTCAGCTGCCCGGCGGTGGCCTCGGCGCTCGGCGGGCCGCCGCACGTACGGCGCAGTTCGGTGTGGATGACACCGTGCGGCTTGCCGCTCTGGTGGACGTAGGCACTGACCATGGTGTTGAGCTGCTTGCGCAGCTCCATCATCTCCTTGTGCGAGACGACGGGCCGCCGCTCGGCCGGCAGCTCCAGCAGGTCTGCCTCCGAGTCCGGCTTCTTGCGGCTGTGCGCGATCTGCCGTGCCTGCCGCTTCTGCAGCAGGAGTTGGACCTGTTCGGGTTCGAGGAGGCCCGGGATGCCGAGGTAGTCCTGCTCCTCCTCGCTCCCGGGGTGGGCCTGCATGCCGAACTCGGCGCCGTCGTAGAGCACCCGGTCGAATACGGCCTCGGACTCCAGCGCCTCGAAGGAGAACTGCTCCTGCTCGCCGGTGTCCTCGTCCTGCTCCTTGTTCGCCTCCTCCATCTCCTTCTCGGACTCGGCGTACGGGTCCTCCTCGCCCTCCTTCTTCGGCTTGTCGAGGGCGTGGTCGCGCTCGACCTCCATCTCGTTGGCGAAGGTGAGGAGGTCAGGGACGGTGGGCAGGAAGACGGAGGCGGTCTCGCCGCGGCGACGGGACCGCACGAAACGGCCGACGGCCTGGGCGAAGAAGAGGGGCGTGGAGATGGTGGTGGCGTAGACCCCGACCGCGAGCCGCGGGACGTCGACGCCCTCGGACACCATGCGGACGGCGACCATCCACCGGTCGTTGCTCTCGCTGAAGTCGTCGATCCTCTTCGAGGCGCCGGCGTCGTCGGACAGGACGAGGGTCGCCTTGTTGCCGGTGATCTCGCGGATCAGCTTGGCGTACGCCCGCGCCGAGTCCTGGTCGGAGGCGATGACGAGGGCGCCGGCGTCCGGGATGGCCTTCCTGACCTCGGTCAGCCGCTGGTCGGCGGCGCGCAGCACGCTCGGCATCCACTCGCCGCGCGGGTCGAGCGCCGTACGCCAGGCCTGGCTGATCGCGTCCTTGGTCATGGGTTCGCCGAGCCGGGCGGCGATTTCGTCCCCCGCCTTGGTGCGCCAGCGCATGTTGCCGCTGTAGCTCAGGAAGATGACCGGCCGGACGACGTGGTCGGCGAGCGCGTTGCCGTAGCCGTAGGTGTAGTCGGCCGCGGACCGCCGGATCCCGTCGTTCCCTTCCTCGTACGTCACGAAGGGGATGGGGTTGGTGTCGGACCGGAAGGGCGTACCGGTGAGCGCGAGCCGGCGGGTGGCGGGCTCGAAGGCCTCCAGGCACGCCTCGCCCCAGGACTTCGAGTCACCGGCGTGGTGGATCTCGTCGAGGATGACGAGCGTCTTGCGCTGCTCCACCCGATTCCGGTGCAGCATGGGCCGTACGCCGACACCGGCGTAGGTGACCGCGACGCCCTGGTAGTCCTTGCCGAGCGGTCCCGCGCTGTACTCGGGGTCGAGCTTGATGCCTATGCGCGCCGCCGCTTCCGCCCACTGCTTCTTCAGGTGCTCGGTCGGCGCGACCACGGTCACCTGCTGCACGACGTGGTGGTGCAGCAGCCAGGAGGCGAGCGTCAGCGCGAAGGTCGTCTTGCCGGCGCCGGGGGTGGCGACGGCGAGGAAGTCGCGGGGCTGCTCCTGGACATACTTCTCCATCGCCCCCTGCTGCCAGGCACGCAGCTTGCTGGCGGTACCCCAGGGGGCACGGCCGGGGAAGGCGGGAGAGAGATGGTGGGAGTGCGAGGCGGAGCTGGCAGACATAGGTGTGGGCCCGGAGGGCCCTCCGTTGAGGGTGGTGGCGGGTGACGGGCGGGCGGTAGTCACGGTCTCCGTGGGTGGGTTGGGCGGCTCGGCTACGTATGACAACCGGGCCACCCTACCGGCGGCCCGGCGCGGTCAACGCGCGGACAAGGCCGGGTCACCGGCGGGTGGGATCGACGTCACAGCTGCCGCAGCCGCCCCGCGATGACCGGAATGTCGCTCACGTCCCCGGAGGCGACATCGATGACCAGGTCGTACGCGGTGTCCTGGTCGCAGTGCTCGAGGTCGACCCCGTTGACGCCGAGGAAGGTGGCGGCGGCGAGCCAGGCGGTGCGCTTGTTGCCGTCCACCAGCGGGTGGTTGGCCGCGAGGGCGTGCAGCAGGGCGGCGGCCTGCTCGTACAGGTCCTCGTAGGCCGCCTCGCCGAACATACGGGCGCGCGGGCGGTGCACGGCCGAGGCGAGCAGCCCGGGCTCCCTGGCCTCGGGGTCACGCCCGCCGAAGGCGATCCGCGCGATCCCCCTGACCTCCGCGACGGTGAGGTGCCGGGTCATGCGCCGAGCCTCCTCAGCAGATCGGCATGCGCGTGGGCCAGCAGCTCCGCGGTGACACGCACCGGCGACGACTCGATGCTCAACCGATGTCGTACGGCGTCCAGCACGATGTCCTCCGGGAGACGGCCGGTGGCGTCGGCGAGGTCGTCGAGCTCCCGCCTCAGGTCGGGCGGCAGAAGAAAGGTCGGCTCGGGCATGCCGGTGAGCGTAGGAGGTACGCCCCCGCACCCGCGAACGTTTTACGGCTCACCGTTCCCGCAGCCGCGTGGTCACCCAGGCCCCGACCAGCGCCACTCCGGCCATCGGCAGGAACACGGCGGCGAAGGCGGCCGGGTGGGAACCGGTACCGGAAGCCCGGGCGACGGTGTGGGACACCGTGCCGCCGCCGAGGGCCGCGAAGGCCGCACCGCCCGCCGCCAACAGCAGCACATTGGACAGGCCGTCGGAGATCTGGAGGGCGGCGGAGTTGGTGCCGGCCTCCTCGGGGGCGGAGAGGTGGAGCAGCAGGACGCTGGTGGAGGAGATCACCAGGCCCATGCCGAAGCAGCCGAACGCCCAGGCCACGGCGACGGTCCAGGCGGGCACGGAGTCGATCAGCACGCTCGGCGCGGTGGCGATCGCGGCCGCCACCAGGACCATGCCGAGCGTCATCAGCCGTTCCCGGTACGGCTCCACCCGCGCCCGTGACTGCACCCAGGACGCCAGCGCCCATGTCCCGCCGCCGGCCGCCAGCGAGAAACCTGCCAGCGTCGGGGACAGCCCCCGCTGGGTCACCAGCATCAGCGGAATGAACGACTCGGCCGCGATGAACGACCCCGCCGCGATCCCGCGCAGCAGCACGACCGACGGCAGCCCGCGCGCCGCCCTGTACGTGCCGCGCGGGAGCAGCCCGAGCACGGACGGCACGAGCAGGGCGGCGCCGGCGAGGCCGGGGAGCAGGGAGAGCGGCCGCAGGTCCTGGGCGGCGTACTGGAGCAGTCCGGCACCCAGCGAGATCCCGAGGGCGAGCCGAATGCGCCGTCGGTCGAAGGAGGCCTCGGAAACACCGTCGACGGGGCCGGAAGCCCGCCGCCGTATCTGCGGCAGGGCGAGCGCCAGCGGAAACACGACAAGCACCGGAATCCCGACGAACACCCACCGCCACCCCAGATGTTCGGTCACCGCACCCGCCGCCAGCGGCCCGACCACCGACGGCACGACCCAACTCGCCGCGAACGCCGCCATGATCGCCGGCCGCAACCGCTCCGGATAGGCCCGCCCCACGACGACGTACAGGGCGACGATGACCAGCCCTCCACCGAGCCCCTGCACGGCCCGCCCAAGAATGAACAGCCACATCGAGGCCGCGGTCCCTGCGATCAGCAACCCTGCACCGAATGCGGCGATCCCGGTCGTCAACGCCCCGAGCGGCCCGCGCCGGTCCGACCACTGCCCGGCGAGAACCATCCCGAACAGACTGGTGGTGAAGTACCCGGAGAACGCGAAGGCGTACAACGACACCCCACCCAACTCCCGCGCCGCAACCGGCATCGCCGTCCCCACGGCAGTCGCCTCAAAGGCGATCAACAGCACGACGGACACGATCCCGACACTGAGCGCCCGATACTCCCGCCCGAGCACGCCCTTGCCGCTACCACCTGGGCTGTCATCCACAACTACGGCATCGCGGGGCTCAAGGACGGTCATGCCCGCCAGAGTAAGGTCCACAGCGGCGTTTGACCCCTGTCCGAAGTCGCCACCACCCTGGGACTTTGGTCGTACACCGCATGTCGGACGCCCCCTTCCTGAAGACCTGAAGGCCTGTGAGGCAGTCCCGTTGCAGCCGTCGCGGCTCCTTGGATCCTCTCCCACCCCACCGCGCGATCGCTGCACCGCATTCGGAACGGAGCCCGGCGGGCTCCACCCCGACCCGGCCGCGCGCCCGAGCGGCTCAACCGGCCCCTTTCATGAACGCCGTGTGGCAGTCCCATTGCAGCCCCCGCGGTTCCCTTGAGCCCCTCCCCCACCCCGCCGTACGGTCGTTTCACCGAGATCGGAACGGAGTCCAGCGCTCCACCCCGACCCGGCCGTGTGCCCGAGTGGCTTAGGGACTCGCCTGCAAAGCGAGGTACGTGGGTTCAATTCCCGCCACGGCCTCTGCCTGCCTGAACAGGCAAAACGGAAGGGCGGTACCCCCGGAGGGGTGCCGCCCTTCCGGTCGTCCGTCTCAGTGGACGTACCGGCGGTTCGGCATGCCGTCGCGGGTGGAGTGGACGGTCAGGCGGGCGGTCGTAAGGGAGCGGTCCAGGGTGACGTCGCGTTCGGTGTCGGCTGCGGCGTAGATGACGCGGATCTCGAACGCAAACCGCCCCTTCGGGGTACGAAGTCGGGCATGAAGGATGAACGGCGAACGACCGGGCGGTTGCAGGCCCTGCGGGCACACCGCTGGGTGAGGGTGGGTTGGGTGGTGCTCTGCTTCAGCGGCGCCGCTTTGGTCTCGCACTTCTGGATGGGTCAGTCGTGGAGCCAGGTGCTGTGGCTGGCCACTTCGCTGTCGCTCGTGGTGGCGTTCTTCGTGGAGGCCAGGGAGCGAAGGCGGAGCGGGCAGCAGGGCGATTGAGGGTCGGCCACGGAAGTGGTTGCGCTTGACGGGCGGTGATGTCCCCCGGCGGGGACGTCACAGCACCCCGCCCGCCTCGTCCTGGAACGCCTGGGTCCAGTAGTGCCAGTCGGCGGTGGTCGTGGTGGCCGTCGGGTCGACCGAGGAGAGGACCTGGAGCATCGTCGCGGCCAGTTGGTCGTAGGCCCGGGTGGTGAGTTCGTGGGACAGGGCCTCGTCGATCGTCCGCTCGCGGTGGTGCAGCCAGAGGGTGAAGGCGAGGGTGGAGACGTCCGTGTTCAGCGGGTACAGCTTCGCCTCGGGCTCGCTCCAGTTCAGGACCTCGCCCGTCGCGCCGTCCACCACCAGGCTGTTGTCCTCGACCAGGTGGCCCAGGCGTATCAAGTGGTCGGCCCGGGAGGGGAGTTCGAAGGGCGAGGCCGTGCCGGGGCGGTCGTCCGCCGCGTACTCGGAGAGGGTCTGGAGCGGGACCTCCGTGTCCAGCTGGAAGAGGACCGTGTCCTCCGGCAGCCCCGTCTCGCGCAGGAAGCGGCGCGTCGGCTCGTGGGTGAGCGTGGCCGGGAAGTCGACGTCCTCGAAGCGGACCACGCGCCCGAGGCCGAACTCCTCGTCCAGCAGGCGGGCCGGGACGTCCAGGGTGAGGCCGCCGGCCGTGCCGGGACCCGTGGCGAGGGACAGGGGGCGGATCAGGGCGGCCGCCTTCCAGTACGGCGGAACCTCCTCGTCCGTGCCCTCCTCGAACAGCGCCAGGAGCTGCCGCGACGCCTCGGCCGCCGCCTTGGTGCCGTGGCGGCCCGCGAAGGACGCGAACTGCCCCCGCAGATCCGCCAGTTCCTCGATGACCGCGGCGAACCGCACCAACGCCTCCAGGGAGGGCGCGAGCGGGCGGTCTTCCATCAGCTCGAACAGGTACGCCGTGCTGATCTCGCCGGTGCCGCCGTCCAGCAGGAGCGACTCCGCCTGCATGCCCGCAGGGGCCGACAACTCCCCTATCAGCAGCCTGTCCCGCAGCCCCTCGGCCAGGCCGGGGCCACCGTCCATGGACTCCGCCAGCGTGTGCAGCCCGCCCGTGCGCAGTGCGGCGAACGTCAACAGGGCGCTGTCGCCCGGCAGTCCGGGCCCGGTCAGCCGGCGCCGGGTCGGCGCATGCGTCACGTACGGATCGAGTTGATCCTCGGTGAAGGTGATCGCCACGGTGGCGACGTCGGTCGTGCTCATTGCTTCCCCCGGATGTTCCCGCTCGCAAGTCCCCGCGCGGGGCCCGCCCGGCCGGCCGCACGAAGCGGACGCAGCCCAATGGCACGGTCGCCGCCGGATGACTCGGCAGCCGTTCCCCACTGCCCAGAACACTACGCCTCGCCACTGACAACGACCCCTGATCAGTAGACGCTCAGCACACTCTCGCCCGTTCCCGTCCCGCGAGAATCGCCTCCACCGTCTCCCCCACGGTCAGTTCCGAGCTGTCCAGCCACAGCCCGAGGCGCGGCGTCGAAGCCCGCAGCGCCCCGTCCAGGTCCGCCACCGTCCAGGCCCCGTACCCCGTCTTCGCCCGCCCGGCCTCCCGCACCGCCACGGCCTCGGCACTCGGCGCCAGCACGACGACGTACAGAGGACGGGTTCGGACCAGTCCGACGTACGCCGCCAGATCCTCCCCCAGCACCACGTCCTGCACGACCGCGGTGAACCCGGCCTCCGCGTACGCGTCCGCCGTCGCCGCCGACAGCCGGTACCTCAGCCGGAGTTGGGCCGCGCCCTCGCCGTCCGAACCCTCGCCCCCGGGGACGTACTCCTCGCGCCCGGACACGATCATCCGCCGGAAGACGTCCCCACGCACGTGTGCCGCACGCGGCAGCCGCTCCGCCAGCGCCTGAGCCACCGTCGACTTGCCGGACGCCATCACACCCGTGATGACGACGACGCCCCTCACGTGAAGTACGCGCCGCCCAGCACGACCGCCGCATACCGCGGCTGGTCCTCGGGGCCGCTCTGCCGCACGCTCAACGGTCCGTCACCACGGCGGCCTGCGGCCTTATCGGCAGCCGGTTCACGGGGCGTCCCGTGGCGGCCCGTACGGCGGAGGCGATGGCCGCCGGGGACGTCACCACCGGCACCGCGCTGACCGCCTTCGCACCGAAGGGGGCGACCACGTCGCGCTCCTCGACGAGCTTGACGATGCGGATGTCGGGCGCGTCCAGAGCCGTCGGCAGGGCGTAACCCGTCAGGTCCGGGTGGCGGATCAACCCGCGCGCGGTGCGCAGGTTTTCCGTCAGCGCGATGCCCACGCCCTGGGTGACGCCCGCCTCGATACGGGCGGCCAGCTGGGTGGGGTTGAGCACGCGGCCGACGTCCTGGGCGAGCGCCAGCTCCACGACCCGTACCGAACCGAGCTCGATGTCGACGTCGACGACCGCGCGGATCGCGCAGAAGGCCATGCCCACGAAGGCGTCGCCCTGGCCGTGCTCGCCGAGCGGCTCGGTCGGGTGCGGGCGGCACTGGGCCGTCGCCCACAGCTCCTTGCCGTCCATCGCCTCGGTGACGGTGGTCGACAGGACGCCGTCGTACGAGGTGATCTTGCCGTCGGTGATCTGGAGCAGTTCGGTCGACATGCCGAACTTGTGCGCCAGGGGCTGCAGTAGCTGCGTGCGGACCATCTTCGCCGCGCGCTCCACCGCACCGCCCGACACCCAGGTGTGGCGGCCGCGGCAGCCCGCGCCGGCCGGGGGCTGGTCGGTGTCGACGGGCGCGACGTGCACCTCTTCGATGCCGAGCGTCTCCTGGACGATCTGGCGGGCCAGCGTGGTGAAGCCCTGGCCGGTCTCCACGGCCGCGCACAGGACCGTCGCCACGCCGTCCTGGACCTTCACGGTCGCCGTGGACACCTCGTCGGCACCCTCGGCGCCGAGCATGTGCACCATGCCCAGGCCGTAGCCCACGCCCCGGCGCACCGCGCCCGGTTCGCCCGCGCCCTCGGGGCCGCCGGGCAGCAGCCACTCGTCCTCGGGGGTGTCCTTGGGGAGCGCGGGCAGCGGGAAGTCCTGTACGGCCTGCAGGAGTTCGGCGACCGGCGCCGGGCACGTCACCGTCTGGCCGGTCGGGAGTACGTCACCGGTGGCCATGGCGTTGCGCAGGCGCAGTTCCGCCGGGTCGATGCCCAGCTTCTTCGCAAGCTTGTCCATCTGCGCCTCGTAGGCCGCGCAGACCTGCATCGCGCCCTCGCCGCGCACATGGCCGGAGGGCGGGTTGTTGGTGCGTACGGCCCAGCCCTCGATGAAGGCGTTCGGGACGACGTACGGGCCGCAGGCGAACGCCACGGCGGCGGCCAGGGCCTCGGAGGACGTCTCGGCGTACGCGCCCGCGTCGAGCAGGATCTGCGCCTCGACCTTCACCAACTTGCCGTCGGCGTCGGCGTGGTGGCGGTAGCGCAGCAAGGTGGGATGCCGGTGGGTGTGGCCCAGGAAGGACTCTTCGCGCGTTGCGGTGAGCTTGACCGGGCAGCCGGTCTTCAACGCCAGCAGGCCCAGCGGCAGTTGGAAGCCTTGGTCCTCGCGGTCGGCCGTCGCGCCGGGCACGCCGGTGACGACGACCTTGACGCGCTCGGGTTCCAGGCCGTAGCAGGCGGCCGCCGTGTCGCGGTCGGTGTGCGGGTCGGTGGAGGCCAGGTACAGCTCGACGCCGCCGTCGGGCCGCGGCACGGCGAGGCCGGCCTCGGCGCCGATGGGGGCCGGGTCCTGGCGGCCGATGCGGTACTGGCCCTCGACGACGATGTCGCCGACCGCGTCCGGGTCGCCGTGGCGCAGCGGGATGTGCCGGATCAAGTTGCCGTCGGGGTGCAGCGGTTCGGCCTCGAAGGCCTGCTCCGGGTCGGTCACCGGGTCGAGCACTTCGTACTCGACCATGATCGCCGCGGCGGCCATGCGCGCGGTGTCGGGGTGGTCGGCGGCGACCGCGGCGATGGGCTCGCCGTGGTGGCGCACGATCTCGGAGGCGAACACCGGGCGGTCGGCGGTGCCACGGCCGTAACGGGCGGTGCCCGGGACGTCCTCGTGCGTGACGACGGCCCGTACGCCGGGCATCTCGCGCGCGTGGGATGTGTCGATCGACACAATGCGCGCGTGCGGGTGCGGGGAGCGCAGGACGGCGGCCCACAGCAGGCCCTCGGCCCACAGGTCGGCCGCGTACGGGAACGTGCCCTCGGTCTTGGCGCGGGCGTCGGCGGCCGGCAGCGGGGCGCCGAGGCCGTGCGGCAGTGACTCGGGGGCGGGTGCTGCCTCCGCGGCGGTGGTCGCGGTGGCGGCTTCGTTGCTCACGCCTGGCCTCCGTCCTGGCCGTACGCCTGGTCATGCGGTCCCGTGGGCCCCGGGTTCATGGCCCCGGGTGACTCGAACGCCGACGGGTTGACTCCGCCGGCTCCCGGGCCCGCCTGGTGAGGGATACGTGCCCCGTCGCCGTCCTGTTCGGAAGCGTCGCCCGCGGAGTGCGCCTCGCGCTCGGCGACGACCTCCTGCACGGCCTCCACGACACCCCGGTAGCCGGAGCAGCGGCACAGGTTGCCGCACAGGGCCTGGCGGGTCTCCAGCTCGGTCGGCGCCGGGTTGCCCTCCAGCAGGTCGTGCACGGTCATCGCCATGCCGGGCACGCAGAAGCCGCACTGCACCGCGCCGCACCTGGCGAGGGCGCGCTGCACGTCCGAGGGCTGCCCGTCGACGGCCAGGCCCTCGACCGTACGGACCTCGCTGCCCGCGGCGGTCACGGCCGGCACCAGGCAGGAGGCGACGAGCCGTCCGTCGACCTGGACGTTGCAGGCTCCGCACTCGCCCTGCGAGCAGCCGTCCTTGGCGCCCGCGAGCCCGAGCCGCTCGCGCAGCACGTACAGGAGCGACTCGCCGATCCAGGCGTCGGAGACCGGGCGGTCCACGCCGTTGACGCGCAGGACGTAGGAGGCGAGGGGGTGTTCCTCGCCCGGGAGCGACGGGCGTTCGTCGTCGTCCGTGTCCGAGCCCTCGGAGGGCTCCGCGTCGAGCGAAACGTCCGAAACGTCGGGCACTTCGGAGGTGGTTGGACCGGCACCGTCCGGCCCTGCGTCCACCGCGGGCTCCGCGAGCGCCTCCACGGGCCCCTCGGGCGCCTCTACGGCCCCGTCGGCACCCTCGGGCGCCTCGGCGGTCCCACGGGGCCCGTGAGGCCGCCGTGAGGCGACCGGGGCGGGTTCCGTCGGCGGCTCGCCCTCGTGCCCGGAGGCATCGCCGGGTGACGTCGGCTCCTCGGTCTGCGGCTCGCCCCACGGCTGCCCCGCCGGCTCCGTGGCCCACGGGGCCGGCGCGCCGCCCGGAAGGGTCGCCGGAGGCGTGCCGCCCCACTGCTGGACCAGGGACGAAGTGGTGAACTCGCCCGATTCGTCCGGAAGGTCACCTCCGGCGACGGGAATCGACCACTGCCCGGTCACGTCGTGACCGGGCGCGGGCGCGGACTCCGTGGCCGCCCTCTCCTCGAAGTTCCACTGCTGCGTGGTCGCGGGGTTGTACGTGAACCGGTCGCCGCCGTTGTCCTGCGGCAGGGCGTTCGGGTCGGGCCACTGGGCGCCGTCGGCGGGCACCGCCCAGCTGCCGGTCGACTCCGGGTCGGCTCCCGCGCCCGTGGCGGGATTGACCGTTATCTGCGGCGGCACATAGCCGTGGCCGGGTGCGGCGAGCGGGCTGTCCGAGGCCAGGAGGGCTTCGATGCCCCCTTCGGGGAGTTTCACGAAGGCGGTCGCGCCGTCGTCGTAGTCGCCGTGGGGCAGCGGGTCCCAGCGGCCGCCGCCCTGGGGCATGCCCTCTCCGTGCTGGTCGTCGGTCACGACAGCGCCCTCCCCAGTGCTCGTCGGGCCAGCGCGGCGACGGTGCGCCGCAGGTGCAGTACGGCGGGCGGAAGCTGCGGTACGGAGCCGTCGGCCTCGGGGACCGGGTCGGGGATGCAGGCGGCTGCGACGTACTCCCCGAAGGCGGTCAGCGCCTCCGGGACGATCGCACGGCCGTTGTCCCAGTCGATGAGCCGGGCGACCCACTGCTCGGCGTCCAGGGGCCTCAGCGGCATCGGCGCTATGGCACCGACGGCGCACCTGACCCCGCGCCGGGCGGGGTCGAGGACCAGGGCCACGGAGGCGACCGCCCGGCCCGGGCCGGTCCGGCCGGTCGCCTTCAGGAAGACCTGCGGCGCGTGCAGCAGCGGCACGCGCACGTACCCGATGAGTTCGCCGCCCCGCAGCATCTCCACGGAGGCCAGCAGGTGCGACACCGGGATCTCCCGGCGGGCTCCGCCCGGGCCCGCGATGATCAGTGTCGCCTCCAGGGCGGCCAGCACCGGCAGCGCGTCCCCCGTGGGGGCGGCCGAGGCGATGTTGCCGCCCAGGGTGCCCGCGTTGCGGATCTGCGGCGGGCCCGCGGCGCGCGCGGCGGCGGCGAGCGCCGGGATGAGGGCCGCGAAGTCGGGGCGACCCATGCGCGCGTGTGTGAGTCCCGCGCCGAGCAGCGCGTGTCCGTCCTGGTACTGCCAGCCACGGATCTCGCTGATCCTGCCGAGACCGACCAGTGCGGCGGGCCTGAGCTGCCCGGAGTTGACGGCGGCCATGAGGTCGGTGCCGCCGGCCACCGGCACGGCGGCGGGCACGGCGGTGAGCGCCGCCACGGCCTCGTCCAGCGTCGTGGGCAGCGTGACGGCCTGCGCCGCCTGCGGTGCGTGCGTGGTCAAACCGGCTGCCCCTTCCCGCTGCCCCACCTGGTCCCGCCTGTTGCTGCCGTACGGTACGTGCTGACAGGGCGGACGTGGCAACTCTGGCACATCTTCGCAGGGGCCGAAGAACAGGGTCCACTAGGCGGCATTCGCCCGCCTCACCAGCGAGATGGTCCGTTTTCATACGGCATCGCCGGTGCGCGCGAATTGCCACTCTTCGGTGATGCTTGCGACGTTATTGCCTTGCCTGTTCGGGAAGCCCGCCTACCTGTTCGGCGGCGCCCCGTCGATCGGGCGCCCGAGCACACCGGGGCGCTTCTGCCACGGCAGCGGTCCGCTCGGCGGCCGGTAGGCCACGCCCAGGGCGTCAAGTCGCCGGTAGTGGACGGCCATGCGGCGCTCGAAGCCGGCGAAGTCCCGTTCCGCCGCGGCCGGCAGGGAACTCCAGGCCACCTCGGCGAAGGCCGAGAGCCTCGGGTAGGTCTGGTAGTCCACGCGCGCGGCGTCCTCCATCACCTCGGTCCACACGTTGGCCTGGGTGCCGAGCACATGGCCGGCCTCCTCGGGGGTCAACTCCGGTGGAACGGGCTCGAAGCGGTAGACGTCCTCCAGGGTGCGGACGTAGCCGATGGGAACCGGTTCGTCCTCGCCGGCGGCCTGGCGGTGGTCCAGGTAGACCTGCTGCTCGGGGCACATGACGACGTCGTGACCGGCCCGGGCGGCCGCGATGCCGCCCGCGTAACCGCGCCACGAGGACACGGCCGCGCCCTCGGCGAGGCCGCCCTCGAGGATCTCGTCCCAGCCGATGAGCCTGCGCCCGCGCGCGGCAAGCCACTTGTCGAAGTGTCCGATGAACCACGCCTGCAACCCGTCCTCGTCCACGAGGCCGAGTTCCCCGATGCGGGCCTGTGCGGTCGGCGACTGACGCCACTGGTCCTTGAGGCATTCGTCACCGCCGACGTGAATGAAGTCCGACGGGAACAGGTCGAGGAGTTCCTCGAACACCCCCTCGTAGAAGCGCAGGGTGTTGTCAGTGGGGGCGAGTACGTTGGCGGAGATCCCCCAGTTGTCCCAGACGGAGAGGGAAGCCGTGTCGATGACGTCGGTGTTGCCGAGTTCCGGGTACGCCGCGATGGCGGCCTGCGAGTGTCCCGGTACGTCGATTTCCGGTACGACGGCGATATGCCGCTCGGCGGCGTAGGCGACGATCTCCCGGATGTCGTCCTGGGTGTAGAAGCCACCGTGCGGCTTCTCCTCCCACAGCGGTGAGGCCCGGTGGCCGAATTTCGTGCGCGCCCGCCATGAGCCGACCTCGGTGAGCCGGGGGTACCTCTTGATCTCGACGCGCCAGCCCTGGTCGTCCGTCAAGTGGAAGTGGAAGACGTTGAGTTTGTGCGCGGCCATCACGTCGAGGTGGCGCAGGACGCCTTCCTTGGGCGTGAAGTGCCGGGCGACGTCGAGCATGAGGCCGCGCCAGCGGAAGCGGGGGGCATCCTCGATCGTGACGTGCGGTACGGCCCACGTGCGGTCGCGGCCGAGGGGAGCCTTTCGGTACGCGTCGCGGCCGAGGAGCTGCCGCAGCGTCTGGGCGCCCCAGAAGACACCGGCCGCGCTGCCGCCCTCGATGAGGACGCCGGACGAGTCGCTGACGAGGCGGTACTCCTCGGGGCCGAGTCCGGGATCGAGCCGGAGCCCGATGCCGTCGGTGTCGGTGTCGTCGAGTTCCCGCCCCTCACGCAGCGGCAGGCCGGTGGCCTGCCACAGGACGGTGCGCAGCCAGTGGCCGACGCCCTCCGTCCTCGTGCCGGCGTGGAGCCGGGAGTGCGCCGTCAGCCGCACCTCGCCGGAGCCGGCGACAACGCGGCGGGGTGCCGGAATCAGATCGGTCACGTCAGTCCTTTACCGCTCCGCCGAGGCCGGAGACCAGTCGTCGCTGCACCAGTACGAAGAACACCAGCACCGGAATCGTCATCACCGTGGAGGCCGCCATCACGCCTCCCCAGTCCGGCTCGTCCGGCTTGAAGAACACCAGCAACGCCATCGGCAGGGTCGACTGCGATGTGTCGCTGATGATGAAGGACTTGGCGAACAGGAAGTCGTTCCAGGCCGAGATGAAGGAAAACACGCTCGTGGCCACCAACCCCGGGAACACGAGCGGGAACAGAATCCGCCACAGGAATCGCGCCCGGCTCGCCCCGTCGATGTACGCGGCCTCCTCCAGAGCCTCCGGGACCGCCTTCACAAACCCCCGCAGCATCCAGATCGCGAACGGCAGCGAGAAGGCGATGTGCGGCAGGATCAGCGAGCCCAGTGTGTTCAG
Organism: Streptomyces sp. NPDC047043; assembly: GCF_040644055.1. NCBI lineage: Bacteria > Bacillati > Actinomycetota > Actinomycetes > Kitasatosporales > Streptomycetaceae > Streptomyces > Streptomyces sp. NPDC047043. The sequence continues at coordinate 103,906 of NZ_JBEYVO010000025.1, read as the reverse complement.
CAGACCGAAGTCCCGCATGAGGAAGAACAAGGGGATCGTGAGCGCCTCCACGGGCACCATCTGAGCCACCAGAAACATGATCAGCAGGGTGGTCCGGAAGCGGAAGCGGAATCGCGTCACGGCGGTCGCCGCGAGAAACGCGATCAGTGCCGAGACGATGACGACACTACCCGCCACGACAAGGCTGTTGACGAAATACCGACCGAAATCCTGCTGCTCGAACACCCGCCGGAAGGAATCCAGCGAGGGCGCGGAAGTCCACGGTCTGGGATGCGCCGACTCGATCTCGCCGGACGGTTTGAAGGCGCTCAGCACCATCCAGTACAGAGGGAAGGCGACGACCACGGCGACCAGCAGGGCCGAGGCCTCCGCCGCCAGCCGCCACGGACGCTGCACACGCACGCGTGGAAGAAGATTCACAGCTCTTCCCCCTGCCGGCGCAAGAGCCGCAGATACACCAGCGTCACGGCGAGCAGGATCAGCAGCATCACGATGCCGATCGCCGAGCCGAGGCTGTACTGCGAGGACGCGAACGCCTGCTGGTAGGCGTAGACGTTGAGGACCAGGTTCTGGCCCGCGATGCCGCCGCCGTTCGTCATGACGTAGATCTGCGTGAAGACCTTGAAGTCCCAGATGACCGACTGGATGGTGACGACGGTCAGGATCGGCCGCAGCATCGGCGCGAGCACGGACCGCCAGATGCGCCACTGCGAGGCGCCGTCCAGCGCGGCGGCCTCCAGCACTTCACCCGGTACGGCGCGGATGCCGGCGTACACCGTGACCATCACGAACGGGAAGGAGCACCAGACCACTTCGAGCAGCACGAGGAAGAAGGCGCTGAAGCGGCCGTACGTCCACGAGTAGTCGCCCAGCCCCAGGGTCCGGTTCACCGGCCCGAAGTCCGGGTCGAAGAGGAACAGCCAGACCGTGGACCCAGTGACCGCCGGCGTCGCCCATGCCCCCAGCGCGGCCAGCATCAGCACCAGCCGCGGCAGGGCACGCACGCGCGTGAGCAGTACGGCGAGCGCACATCCGACGGCGAGGGTCGACACGACACAGGCCGCCGCGAACAGCACGGTGGCCAGCAGCACCTGCCAGAACTCGCCGTCGGAGAACAGCGCCGAGTAGTTGCCGAACCCCTTGAAACTGGTCGGCTCGCCCCCGCTGACCTGGGCCTGCGTGTACTGGAAGAACGAGATCAGCCCAAGCTGGTAGATCGGATAGACGAGCAGCCCGCCGAGGACGACGAGGGCCGGGGCAAGATAGAGCCAGGGGGTCGGGCGAAGGTTGGTGCGCAGGTTCACGGGCTCAACCCACGGAGCCGAACGCGTCGTTCATCTTCTTCGCCGCTTCCTTCGAAGCAGCGGCGACGTCCTGCTTGCCGCTGATGACCTCCTGCAGCATCGTCGGCAGCACCAGCTGGGAGTCGATCTGCGACCACGCGGGCGAGGCCGGCACGAACTTGGTACCGGCGGCCAGGGTCTGCGCGAAGGGCTTCACGTACGGCGCCTTCGCGGCCGCCTGTTGCCGTACGTCCGCGAACGTCGGCAGGAAGCCCATCGCACCGAACATCGAGGCCTGTGTCTTCTTCGAGGTGAGCTGTTCCATCAGATCGACGGCGAGCGTGCGATGCGACGTGCTCTTGAGGACGCCGATGTTGTTGCCGCCCGCGAAAGCGGGAGCGATCGAGCCGGACGTGACCCCCGGCAGCGGTACGACCGCGTACTCGCCCTTCACCTTCCCGGCCTCGACCGCCGTGTGGCTGAAGTCGCCGCCGATCGCCATGCCCGCCTTGCCGGCCGCGAACGCGGTGATCGTGTCGTTGCCGCCCATGCCCGCGCATTTGGCGGCCGGGCAGTTGTCGTCGCCGAACAGCGAGGTGTACGCCTTGATGCCCTTCCGGGCCGCCGTGGAGTCGATGGCTGAGGCGTACGAGCCGCCCTTCCCGGTGGCCAGTTCACCCCCGTTGGCCCACACGAACGGCATCGCGCCGTACGTGTACGCACCGCCCACGACGAGCCCGTACAGGTCGGGTTTCGCGGCCCGGATCCTGCGGGCCGTGGACGCCAACTCGTCCATGGTCTTCGGCGGTTGGAGGCCCAGCTCCTTGAACACGTCCGTCCGGTAGTACAGAGCGCGGACGCCGACGTAGAAGGGAGAGCCGTAGATCTTGCCGTCGACGGTGACCGACTGCTTGGCCGTGGGGTCGGTGTCCTTGGTCTCGCTCCAGGCGCCGAACTCCTTGGTGACGTCGAGGAGTCCGCCGTCCTTCACATAGCCGGCGGTGTCGGTGTTGCCGTACTCCATGACGTCGGGCGCGGACTTCGGGTCGTTGAAGGCGGCCTTGACACGCTGGGCGCGGGTGTCGATCGGGATGTACTCGACGTCGACCTTGGTGCCCTTGTGGGCCTTCTCGAAGGCGACGACGACCGAGTCGACGACCTTCTCCTTCGGCTTGTTGCCGACCTCCTGGAAGAGCCAGACCCGCAGAGTGCCGCTCTTCTCGTCCTTCTCGGAGGAGGAGTTGGAGGAGGTCTGGGGGGCGCAGGCGGTGACGACGGCGGCCGCCGCGAGAAGTACGGCGAGTCGGGAGGGGAGCTTCATGGGGGAGTTCCTCCGTGCGTTGCAACATATGCAATGGCGGTTTCGCTCTGTACAACGCGTCGGAGCCTAGGGACTACATGAACATGTCCACAAGAGGTCTCAACCACTTCGTGACCGGCCGACGCACCCCATGCAACGGCAAACAACACAAAGGCCCTCGGAGCGCGCCGAAACGCGCCCCGAGGGCCTCGCGGAACTCAGACTGCGGACAGGGCTACTTCTTGTCGCCGTCCTTGCCCTTGTCGCCGCCGCCGGCGCCCATGGAGTCGTAGATCTCCTTGCACATGGGACAGACGGGGTACTTCTTCGGGTCGCGGCCCGGTACCCACACCTTGCCGCACAGCGCCACGACGGGGGTCCCGTCGAGGGCGCTCGCCATGATCTTGTCCTTCTGGACGTAGTGGGCGAAGCGCTCGTGGTCGCCGTCGCCGTGGGACACCTGTGGCGTCGGCTCTACGAGGGTCCCCGTACCAGTCCCGCGCTCGGGCTCAAGAGTGCTCATAAATTCCAAGGGTACTGAAGCTCACACGCATCAGTTGAGCGAAGGGTCGTCCGGATACGTGGCCACCATCGCGAGCTCGTTGCGCTGACGGCGCAGGACCTCGCGCCAGAGTCTTTCCGGCGACGGCGAGGACACGTCGCCGGGCTCCGACTCGACGACGTACCAGGCGCCCTCGACCAGCTCGTCCTCCAGCTGGCCGGGGCCCCAGCCGGCGTATCCGGCGAAGATCCTGAGGCTGCCGAGGGCCGAGGCGAGCAGCTCGGGCGGGGCTTCCAGGTCGACCAGACCGATCGCGCCGTGCACTCTTCGCCAGCCCAGCGGTGCCGCGTCGAGGGTCGCGCCGCCCGGGATGACGGCGACCCCCAGGGCCGAGTCCAGGGACACCGGGCCGCCCTGGAAGACGACGCCGGGTTCGCCCGCGAGGTCCGCCCAGCCCTCCAGGATGTCGCCGACGTCCACCGGGGTCGGACGGTTGAGGACGACACCGAGGGAGCCCTCCTCGTCGTGGTCGAGAAGGAGCACCACCGCACGGTCGAAGTTCGGGTCCGCCAGGGCGGGCGTTGCCACGAGCAACCGCCCTGTGAGCGAGGACACCTCGGTCATGCCAGACATGATCCCGCATCTTGCCTTCGTGTGGGGAGGCAATGGGGGTTCGCGGGTGATTGCAGCTCAGGCCCGAATGAGGCGCGCGGGGCGCCCGACGGCGACGGTGACCCCATGTGCCCGTTAGGGAACGGTTCGTGTTGTGACACAGCTATGACGTACCTGGGCGGTCCTTGGGCTTACTGAAGGGGGGTGGGCGGCGATTACCCTTTCCCTTCTGGCCCTGCCCCACTCATCGGAACGCGAGATACATGACCGTCAACGACGATGTCCTGCTTGTCCACGGCGGAACCCCGCTGGAGGGCGAGATCCGTGTCCGCGGTGCGAAGAACCTCGTACCGAAGGCCATGGTCGCCGCCCTGCTGGGCAGTGAACCGAGTCGACTGCGCAACGTTCCGGACATCCGGGACGTCCGTGTCGTACGCGGCCTGCTGCAGCTGCACGGGGTGACGGTCCGTCCGGGTGAGGAGCCGGGCGAGCTGGTGATGGACCCCTCGCACGTCGAGAGCGCGAACGTCGCGGACATCGACGCGCACGCGGGTTCCAGCCGTATCCCGATCCTGTTCTGCGGCCCGCTGCTGCACCGCCTCGGGCATGCCTTCATCCCGGGTCTCGGCGGCTGCGACATCGGCGGCCGGCCCATCGACTTCCACTTCGAGGTGCTGCGGCAGTTCGGCGCGCGGATCGAGAAGCGCGCGGACGGGCAGTACCTGGAGGCGCCGCAGCGGCTGCGCGGCACGAAGATCCGGCTGCCGTACCCGTCCGTCGGCGCGACCGAGCAGGTGCTGCTGACCGCGGTGTTGGCGGAGGGCGTCACGGAACTCTCGAACGCGGCCGTCGAGCCGGAGATCGAGGACCTGATCTGCGTCCTGCAGAAGATGGGCGCCATCATCGCGATGGACACCGACCGCACCATCCGCATCACCGGTGTGGACAGCCTCGGCGGCTACAACCACCGCGCCCTGCCGGACCGTCTGGAGGCCGCCTCCTGGGCGTCCGCCGCGCTGGCGACCGAAGGCAACATCTACGTCCGCGGCGCCCAGCAGCGCTCGATGATGACGTTCCTGAACACCTACCGGAAGGTGGGCGGTGCCTTCGAGATCGACGACCAGGGCATCCGTTTCTGGCACCCCGGCGGCCAGTTGAAGTCCATCGCGCTCGAGACGGACGTGCACCCGGGCTTCCAGACGGACTGGCAGCAGCCGCTCGTCGTCGCCCTGACGCAGGCCACGGGCCTGTCGATCATCCACGAGACGGTCTACGAGTCCCGCCTCGGCTTCACCTCCGCGCTGAACCAGATGGGTGCTCACATCCAGCTGTACCGCGAGTGCCTGGGCGGCTCGGACTGCCGCTTCGGCCAGCGCAACTTCCTCCACTCGGCCGTCGTGTCGGGCCCGACGAAGCTCCAGGGCGCCGACCTGGTCATCCCCGACCTCCGCGGCGGCTTCTCGTACCTGATCGCCGCGCTGGCGGCCCAGGGCACGTCCCGCGTCCACGGCATCGACCTCATCAACCGCGGCTACGAGAACTTCATGGAGAAGCTCATGGAGCTCGGGGCCAAGGTCGAACTGCCGGGCAAAGCGCTCGGCTGACCTCTGCCCCCTGGCTTCGGCCCAGGGCAACACCG
>NZ_JBEYVO010000025.1:0-98472 GCF_040644055.1 Streptomyces sp. NPDC047043 | reverse complement strand
GGGGGTCCGGGGGTCATCCCCCGGATGGACACAGCATGGAGAAGCTCATGGAGCTCGGGGCCAAGGTCGAACTGCCGGGCAAAGCGCTCGGCTGACCTCTGCCCCCTGGCTTCGGCCCAGGGCAACACCGCTTCCGGCTGGGGGTCCGGGGGTCATCCCCCGGATGGACACAGCATGGAGAAGCTCATGGAGCTCGGGGCCAAGGTCGAACTGCCGGGCAAAGCGCTCGGCTGACGCAAGGCGCTCGGACAACCCTTCATCGCGTACGACGATGGGGCGGCACCCGGAAGTCCGGGTGCCGCCCCATTCGCGTTGTTGCTGAGCCTCGTACGTCGTCCCCGACGTACCGTCAGGCTTACTTGCCCTTGGCGGCTTCCTTCAGCTTGGAGCCCGCCGAAACCTTGACGCTGTAGCCGGCGGGGATCTGGATGGGGTCGCCGGTCTGCGGGTTGCGCGCGGTGCGAGCGGCACGGTGGGTGCGCTCGAAGGTCAGGAAGCCGGGAATGGTGACCTTCTCGTCGCCCTTGGCGACGATCTCACCGACGGTCTCGGCGAACGCGGCCAGAACGGCGTCGGCGTCCTTGCGGGTCACCTCGGCGCGGTCGGCCAGCGCGGCCACCAGCTCACTGCGGTTCATGTTGTTACTCCCGTGTTCTTCTTGCCGTTGAGGCGTGCCACGCGGCGGAGCCGCATATTGGGCACAGCGAAGTCGATGCTGCCAGGTTCCTCCGAGAGGCCCCGGACCCGGGTCCGTCGTCGGACCCTCGCGCCCAGGGACGCATCCTGCCCCTACCTGCGGCGCGAAAGCCAATCCGGCACCCGTAGGAGTCGTGAGAACACCCTTGGGAGTCACACGAAGAGAGGGTCTGAGCCTGGCCGACACGATAAACGTCGGCCAGGAGGGCCCGGTTCCACGACGCGCCGATGCAAGGCCTTGCCGTGGCGATACTCACAGCCTACGCACACGGCCCCGAGAATGGCCCTACGAGGCCGTCGCCGCCTTTGCCGCCTCGCGCACCGCACCGGCCACCGCGCCCGCGACCTTGTCGTTGAAGACGCTCGGGATGATGTAGTTCGGGTTCAGCTCGTCCTCGGTCACCACGTCCGAGAGGGCGGTCGCGGCGGCCAGCATCATGTCGGTGTTGACCGTGCGGGACTGCGCGTCCAACAGGCCGCGGAAGACGCCCGGGAAGACCAGCACGTTGTTGATCTGGTTCGGGAAGTCGGAGCGGCCGGTGGCCACAACGGCCGCCGTCTGACGGGCGATTGCCGGGTCGACCTCGGGGTCGGGGTTCGCGAGCGCGAACACGATCGCGCCCTCCGCCATGGCCGCCACGTCGTCGCCGTCCAGCACGTTGGGCGCCGACACGCCGATGAAGACGTCGGCTCCGCGAACGGCTTCCTTCAGCGTGCCGGTCAGGCCCTCGGGGTTGGTGTTGTCGGCGATCCAGCGCAGCGGCGAGTCGGCGGCGGCCTCGCGCAGGTCCTCGCGGCCGGCGTGCACGACGCCGTGGATGTCGGCGACGACGGCGTTCTTGACGCCCGCGGCGAGCAGCAGCTTGAGGATGGCCGTACCGGCCGCGCCGGCACCGGACATGACGACCCGGATGTTCTCAATTGCCTTGCCGGTGACGCGAAGTGCGTTCTTCAGGGCGGCGAGGACGACGATCGCGGTGCCGTGCTGGTCGTCGTGGAAGACGGGGATGTCGAGGGCCTCACGCAGCCGCGCCTCGATCTCGAAGCAGCGGGGCGCGGAGATGTCCTCCAGGTTGATGCCGGCGAAGCCCGGGGCGATCGCCTTCACGATCTCGACGATCGCGTCGGTGTCCTGGGTGTCGAGGCACAGCGGCCAGGCGTCGATGCCGGCGAACCGCTTGAAGAGGGCCGCCTTGCCCTCCATGACCGGCAGTGCGGCCTTCGGGCCGATGTTGCCGAGGCCCAGCACCGCGGAGCCGTCCGTCACGACCGCAACGGAGTTGCGCTTGATGGTGAGGCGGCGGGCGTCCTCGGGGTTCTCGGCGATCGCCATGCAGACCCGGGCCACACCCGGCGTGTAGACCATGGACAGGTCGTCACGGTTGCGGATGGGGTGCTTGGACTGCATCTCGATCTTGCCGCCGAGGTGCATGAGGAACGTACGGTCGGAGACCTTGCCGAGCGTGACGCCCTCGATGTGGCGGAGCTGCTCGACGATCTCGTCGGCGTGCGCGGTCGAGGTGGCCGCGATGGTGACGTCGATACGGAGCTTCTCGTGCCCGGAGGCGGTGACGTCGAGGCCGGTGACCGAGCCTCCGTGGGACTCGACGGCCGTGGTGAGCTGGGAGACCGCGGTTCCGCTCGCGGGCACCTCCAGCCGGACCGTCATCGAGTAGGAGACGCTGGGCGCCGTTGCCATGGCCGACTTCCTCTGCTTTCACTCAGGTTCGCTGCGCGGTGTCCGCGCCGGTCATTCCCCGCCGACCTGCTCTTCTGCTGGGGGTCCGGGGGTCATCCCCCGGGAAGACGCAGCCACCTTTGACGCTGGTATGCCGTCCGATGGTCGCACCTACTGCCGAGTAGGCGTTAGCTGCCTTGGATTGCGATCGTTTTGTTCACAGCAAAAAGAGGTCCGCGCCATGGAGGACGCGGACCTCTTGCAGGTCAGTGGCACCGACCCGCCATGCTCGCCTCGCGGCAAGTGGTCGCTCGTAGCGACGAAGGTTGGGCCCGGGGGCTTGGATCGGGCCGGTGCCACACCCAGGCTAACAAACGGATCCCGTAAGGCCATTCCCGTACCGAGAGTTCATCCGCTTCTAATCCCTGAGCAGGTCGGGCACTCCGTTCGCGTCCGGTTCGTCACGGTCCGCCGAGACGATCGTCAGCTGCTGGGTCGCCCGCGTGAGGGCGACGTACAGCACCCGCAGACCGGCCGGGGACTCGTCCGCGATCTCCGCCGGCGAGACGACGACCGTCGCGTCGTACTCCAGGCCCTTCGCCTCCAGGCTGCCGAGCGCCACCACCCGGTCGCCGAGCCCGGCGAGCCAGCGGGCGGCCTCCTCGCGGCGCTGCATGGCGACGACGACGCCGACGGTGCCGTCGACCCGGTCGAGGAGGCGGGCGGCCTCCTCGCGGACGGTCTTCGCGAGGGAGTCCCGTACGTCGGTGAAGCGTGGCTCGACGCCGGTCGACCGTACGGCCGACGGGGACTCGGAGCCGGGCATGGCGAGGGCGAGGATCTTCGCCGCCAGTTCGGCGATCTCCGCCGGGTTGCGGTAGTTCACGGTCAGCTGGAAGCGGCGGCGGGGGCGGGTGCCCAGGGCCTCGTCCCTCGCCTCGGCCGCCTCGTCGGGGTCGGACCAGGAGGACTGGGCCGGGTCGCCGACGACGGTCCAGGTGGCGTGCCGGCCGCGGCGGCCGACCATGCGCCACTGCATCGGGGTGAGGTCCTGGGCCTCGTCGACGATGACGTGGGCGTACTCGGTGCGCTCCTGGGCGAGCCGCTCGGCGCGCTCGCGCTGCGACTCCTCGCGGACCGGCATCAGTTCCTCGAGGCCGGTCAGCTGGTCGAGCGGGTCCAGCTCGCGCTTCTTCTTCGGGCGGGCCGGGGTGCCGAGGATCGACTGGAGCTCGTCGAGCATGGCGATGTCGTGCACGGAGTGGCCGTCGCGGCGCAGCGAGCGGGCGACGCGGCGGACCTCGCCGGGGTTGAGGATCCGGCGGGCCCAGCGGCCGAGACGCCGCTCGTCGGCCATGGCCTCCAGGACGGCCTTCGGGGTGAGCTCGGGCCACCAGGCGTTCAGGAACTCGATGAAACTGTCCTCGGAGGTGATGTCCTCGTCGAACGAGGACCGCAGCTCGGCGGCGAGCTCCGGGTCGGTGTGGCGGGTGGCGGCGCCGGACTGCTCCCAGACGGCGTCGAGGAGCAGCTTGCGGGCACGCGGGCGCAGCAGATTGACCGGGGCCGTGCCGCCGAGGGCGTTGCGGCGGATACGTTCCAGCGCGTCGGCCTCCAGCTCCAGCCGGCGTCCGAAGGCGACGACGCGCAGCCGCTGCGGCGAGCCGTTCAGCTCCAGCGCGCCCCGCGCCGCCTTCCGCAGCACCTTGAGCATGCGGTACGAGCCCTTGGCGCGGGCGGTGGCCGGAGAGTCGTAGAGCGTGGCCTCCGCCCCGTCGACGAGTGAGCCGATCGCGCGGATGGCGACCTGGCCCTCCTCGCCCAGCGAGGGCAGCACGCCCTCGGTGTACGCGACGAGGAGGGGCGTCGGGGAGACGATGAGGATGCCGCCCGCGTAACGCCGCCGGTCCTGGTACAGCAGATACGCCGCCCGGTGCAGAGCCACGGCGGTCTTGCCCGTCCCCGGACCGCCCTCGACGTAGGTCACGGACGCGGCAGGAGCGCGGATGACCAGGTCCTGTTCGGCCTGGATGGAGGCGACGATGTCCCGCATGGTGTGGCTGCGGGCCTGGCCGAGGGCGGCCATCAGAGCGCCGTCGCCGATGACGGGCAGCTCGTCGCCGTCGAGGAAGGCCGTGAGCTCGGGGCGCATCAGGTCGTCCTCGACGCCCAGCACCCTGCGCCCCTTGGACCGGATGACCCGGCGGCGCACGACCCGTCCCGGATCGACCGGGGTGGAGCGGTAGAAGGGGGCGGCCGCGGGCGCCCGCCAGTCGATGACCAGCGGGGCGTACTCGGAGTCCAGGACACCGATGCGGCCGATGTGCAGGGTCTCGGCGATGTCGGCGGTGTTGTCGTCCCGCACCGCACCCTCAGCAGCCTCCACGGCCGTGTAGGCGCCGTCCGGCCCCTTCTTGCCGTCCTTGCCGAGGAGGAGGTCGATCCGGCCGAAGAGGAAGTCCTCGAACTCGTTGTTGAGCCGGTTGAGATGGACGCCGGCCCGGAAGACCTGTGCGTCCCGCTCGGCGAGCGCGCCGGGCGTGCCGACCTGACCTCGCTTGGCCGCGTCGTTCATCAGGAACTCCGCCTCGTGGATCTTCTCCTCGAGGCGCCGGTACACCCGGTCCAGATGTTCCTGTTCGACGCTGATCTCCCGGTCCCGTACAGAATCATGTACGTCGCGAACCGAGCCGACCGCAGATTGTTGAGCCTGAGCGGCCACCGGGCCCCCTTCTGACGTGCTGGGCAGCCGTCAACCGTACGCGAAGGGGACCCGGCAAAGCTACGAAAGCTACGCCTCTACCTCTACGAGCTTCTTGCCCTCGAAGGTCATGACCTCGAAGTGGTCGATCTCATTGGGCTTGAAGGCCGCGCCGCCCTGGGCGTAGAGGGGCTCCTTGGACTCCGCGGTCTTGCCGTTCGGGATGCCGTAGCCCCACTTCGGGACCGCCCAGGTCGACATCGTCTCGCGCTCGCCGTTCTTGCCCACCGCGATGAGCGAGCACTTCAGCGGGCCCTTGACGTTGCTGAGCTCGACGACGCCCCAGGTGCCCCAGTCCTTCTGCTCCATCGCCACGGTCGCCTTGACCTTGGTGGAGGAGTCGGTCGCCGTCACCTTGTCGTCGATCGTGCCGAAGGCCGCCTTGGCGCCGGCCGCCAGCGGGGTGGCGGTCTGGCCGCCGGAGTCGCTGCCGCCGTTCACCGCCATGACGGTCAGCGGACCGCCGATGATCAGCGCGGCCGCGGCCGCCACCAGGTAGAAGCCCTTGCGCCGCTTCATGGCGCGCCGCTCGGCGACCTCGTCGACCAGCTTCTCCGCGAGGCGCGGGCTGGGCCTGGCGGACAGGGACTCACCGATCGCGGGCGTACCGGAACCGGGCAGGTCCGCCAGTGCGGCCAGCATCGGTTCCATCCCGGCCAGCTCGTCGAGCTGCTGGGCGCACCATTCGCAGGTGGCGAGGTGCATCTCGAAGCGGGTCGCTTCGGCGTCGTCAAGGATGCCGAGAGCGTAGGCGCCGACCGTCTCGTGCTCGCTCGGGCCCGGTGATCCCATCATGGGTCCAGACATACCCGACCCACCTGTGCCGAATCCCTGGTTTCCCCCGTAAACACTCATCACGCCGTCACCCCCCGCTCCTCCAGCGCCAGCTTCATCGACCGCAGGGCATAGAACACCCGAGACCGCACCGTGCCACTGGGAATGCCCAGGGTCTCGGCCGCCTCGTTGACGGTACGCCCCTTGAAGTACGTCTCGACGAGCACCTCCCGGTGGGCCGGGGTCAGGTCGTCGAGCGCGTCAGACAGCGTCATCAGCCACAGCGCCTTGTCGATCTCGTCCTCCGCGGGGATGACCTCCAGCGGCGACGGATCGACCTCCTGCGGCCGGGCCTGCCGGCTGCGGTGGCCGTCGATGACGATGCGGCGCGCGACCGTCACCAGCCAGGGGCGTACCGATCCGGTCGCTCGATTGAGCTGACCGGCGTTCTTCCAGGCACGGATAAGCGTCTCCTGGACCACGTCCTCGGCTCGCTGTCGGTCTCCGGCGACCAGCCGGAGTACGTACGCAAGGAGGGGTCCGGCGTGCTCTCGATACAGAGCACGCATCAGCTCCTCATCCGGTTCCGAGGGCTGGGACATGCGATGTCGGGCCCTCGATCCACGTTCATTGGCCACGACGGAATCCTTGCGCACGCCCACCTCCGATGTCCGGGGGTTCCCCCAGTCGGTCGCTCGTCCACGGGTACGGATGTGGGCTGGGTCATGTTCAAAGTGAGGTGACAGTTTTCTTCGGGGTGACGTGACGAGGGGGACATGGGTGCACATTCCCCCCGTGCGATCTTTACATTTCCGCCACATTGGCGAGATCGCAACCGCTTCCCGAGTGGCGGGTGAGGTAAACGGTGTGTAATCGAAATCACTTCGACAGTCGGTTCACAGAAGCCGCATACCGGACGTCAGGCTCTCGCCAGAGCGGCCCTACGTCGGTGCCGGGCGACTCTTTCACGGTTCCCACAGACCTCACTGGAGCACCAGCGCCTCCTGCGTCCCCGGGACGAATCCACGTAAACGATCGGGCAGTTGTCCCCTTCGCACTGCCGCAGACCCGCCCGCGCGACCGGGTCGGTGAGGAGCTCCACGGCGTCCCTGGCGATGGCCCCGAGCAGCGCCGCGCACTGGGGCGGCCCGTCCAGCTCCCGCACGAGCGCCCCGTCCGCTCCGCGCACGGCACGCGGGGCGGGAGGTGCGACCTGGGCGGTCTCGTTCACGCGGGCGAGGGCGATGTCGTACGAGGGCCTGAGGACGGCCGTGAGCCCGCCGTGCACCAACTGCCCGACCTGCCCCCGCAGCTCGCGGAACCCGACCAGCCACGACGCGTCGGCGTGCGCCAGCGACGTACCCGCGGGCACCAGCCCGGCCCGCACGATCCAGGCGGACAGCACCTCGAGGGAGTCGAACCGTTCCTCGGGATGCGTGGTCGCGAGGAGATCCAGGCAGATCCGCCCGGCGTCGAACCGCAGCTCGTAGGGGGCCGTGGCCGTACCCAGTGCCATGTGCCTGTCACCGCCTAGGGGTTACCAGGTGCTGGGGAACCGTTCCCTCTTACAGTGCCTGCCCGCTCGCGCGGCCGGAAGACCTCGTACCGGCGGTACAGGTCGGGGGTGGACGGCCGCTTATGCGGGTGCGCTTCTCGGCGATGTTCCGGGCGGGGCGGCGTCCGTTGACTGGAAGGCATGACAACCCACAGCAAGAGCACGGGATTCGTACTGGGGGCGGCCACGGTCGCCATGGGCCTGATCGCCGGGGTCTACTACGTCTTCGCCTGCTGCATCATGCCGGCGCTGGCCCGCAGCGACGACCGGGTCTACGTCGAGGTCATGCAGGACATCAACGACGTGATCCAGAACCCGGTGTTCTTCCTCAGCTTCATCGGCGCGCTGCTGCTGACGGCGGTGTCCGCGTGGCAGCTGCGCGGGCAGCCGTACCGGTGGTGGGTGTGGGCGGCCCTCGCGGCGTACGCGCTCGGCTTCCTGACCACGGTCGTCTTCAACATCCCGCTCAACAACGACCTGGCCACGGCCACGGATCCGTCGGCGGCCCGGGAGCACTTCGAGGATCCGTGGGTGGCGTGGAATGTCGTACGAGCGCTGCTGTCGACGGTGGCGCTGGTGTGCCTGGCCCGGGCGCTGGTGCTGTACGGCCGCGGCCGTCAGGCGTCCGCGTACTTGGCGTCCGCGGCGGGGTCCAAGGCCAGTCGGTAGCCCCTCTTGACCACCGTCTGGATCAGCTTCGGCGCCCCGAGTGCCGTCCGCAGCCGGGCCATCGCGGTCTCCACCGCGTGCTCGTCGCGGCCGGCACCCGGCAGTGCACGCAGCAGCTCCGCCCGTGCCACCACCCATCCCGGCCGCCGGGACAGCGCGCGCAGCAGCGACATCCCGGCGGGCGGTACGGGCTTGAGGTCGCCGTCGACGAGGACCGCATGGCCGCGGATCTCGACCCGGTGCCCGGCGATGGGCAAGGAGCGCGCCCGGCCCGGAAGTTCCTGGCAGAGCAGCTGTACGAGCGGTCCGAGCCGGAACCGCTCCGGCTGGACCGTGTCCACGCCGTGCGCCTGCAACGGCAGCGCGGTGACCGGCCCGACGCAGGCGGGCAACACGTCGTGGTGGAGGGCGGCGAGCAGCTCGGGCAGCAGCCCGCGCTCCTCGGCCCGGTTCAGCAGGGACGCCGCGGCGGGCGCGCTGGTGAAGGTGATCGCGTCAAGGCCCCGCGAGACCGCTGCGTCCAGCAGCCGGTCCACCGGCCCGATGTCCTCCGGCGGCATCCACCGGTACACCGGCACCCCGACGACCTCCCCGCCGGCGGCCCGCAGCGACTCCACGAACCCGGGCAGCGGCTCGCCGTGCAGCTGGACGGCGATACGGCGCCCCTCGACGCCCTCCTCGAGCAGCCGGTCGAGCACCTCGGCCATGGACTCGCTCGACGGCGACCACTCCTCGGTCAGCCCGGCGGCCCGTATCGCGCCCTTGACCTTGGGCCCGCGCGCGAGCAGCTCCACCTGGCGCAGCCGGTCGAGCAGCGGCTCGCCGAGCCCCCACCCGTCGGCGGCCTCGACCCACCCCCGGAAGCCGATCGCGGTGGTGGCCACCACGACGTCCGGTGCCTGGTCGATCAGGTCCTTCGTCGCCGCCAGCAGTTCGCTGTCGTCGGCGAGCGGCACGATGCGCAGGGCGGGTGCATGCAGGACGGCGGCTCCCCGTCGCTGCAGCAGCGCGCCCAGTTCGTCGGCCCGACGGGCGGCGGTCACGCCCACGGTGAATCCGGCTAGGGGGCCGTGTCGGCCCGGGTCTGGTCGCTGCTGTTCGTCGTACATGGCTCTCGTCCCGAACTCGAGTCGTTGTACATGAGGCACGGCGGTACCCACATGCCGAACGAGCCTGTCAACGGTCCGTGACAGGCTCGGTTCGGCTTGATGTCACTGGTGTTACGTCACACCTCGGCGTAGCTGAGCTGGGGCTTTGCCTCTGCGGCAGCCGTGGTCTTGGTCACGGAGGCCGAGCGGCGAAGGTATACGGCCCAGGTCACTCCGAAACAGAGGGCGTAGTAGACGAGGAAGGTGACGAAGGCGCCGGTGCCGGAGCCGTTGGTGAGGAAGGACTGGCGGAAGGCCAGGTTGATGCCGACACCGCCGAGCGCGCCCACCGCACCGATGAGGCCCATGGAGGCACCGGAGAGACGGCGGCCGTAGGAGGCGGCCTCCTCACCCTCGAGTCCCTCGGCGACGGCCTTGGCCTGGAAGATGCCGGGGATCATCTTGAACGTCGAGCCGTTTCCGAGTCCGCTCAGGATGAACAGGACCACGAAGACGGAGACGAACAGCGGCAGCGACTTCTGCATGCTGGCGAGGACCAGGACACCGGTAGCGACGGCCATGCCGATGTAGTTGTAGAGGGTGATCTTCGCGCCGCCGTACTTGTCGGCGAGCCAGCCGCCCAGCGGACGGATCAGCGAGCCGAGCAGCGGGCCGATGAAGGTGAGGTACGCGGCCTGCAGCGGCGTACGCCCGAACTGGACCTGGAGCACCTGGCCGAACGCGAAGGCGTAGCCGATGAACGATCCGAACGTCCCGATGTAGAGGAACGACATGATCCAGGTGTGCGCGTCCTTCGCGGCGTCCTTGGCGGCACCGGTGTCGTTCTTCACGGACGCGAGGTTGTCCATGTAGAGCGCGGCGAGGACGGCGGCGACGACGATCAGCGGGATGTAGATGCCGAGCAGCACCCGGGGGCCGCCGCTCGCGCCGATGATCGCGAGTGCGATCAGCTGGATGACCGGGACACCGATGTTGCCGCCGCCGGCGTTGAGGCCGAGCGCCCACCCCTTCTTCTTCAGCGGGAAGAAGGCGTTGATGTTGGTCATCGAGGAGGCGAAGTTGCCGCCGCCGATGCCGGCCAGCAGGCCGACCACCAGGAAGGTGGAGAAGGAGGTCCCCGGCTTCATCACCGCGAAGGCGGCGACCGTCGGGATGAGCAGCAGACTGGCCGAGATGATCGTCCAGTTCCGACCGCCGAAGATGGCGACGGCGAAGGTGTAGGGGACGCGGACGACGGCGCCGACCAGCGTCACCATGGACGTCAGAAGGAACTTGTCGGCCGGGGTGAGCCCGTACTCCGGGCCCATGAAGAGCACCAGCACGGACCACAGGGTCCAGATCGAGAACCCGATGTGCTCGGAGAGGACGGAGAAGAAGAGGTTCCGCTTGGCGACCTTCTCTCCGGTCTCCTTCCAGAAGTTCTCGTCCTCGGGATCCCACTGCTGGATCCAGTGGCCTCCCCTGCTGGATGCGGGGGCTGTGCTAGGGGCTGTCATGACGCCTCCACGGTGCTCCGGGGCTCGGTGGTACTCGGGGTGCTGAGCGGTATGAGTCCCGAAGGTAGGGAGGCAGAGTTTCCGGGCTGTGGCACTGGGTGACCGGAAAGGAACTTTGCTCTCACCCGGCCCGCAGGCCGGATGAGAGGTCTTGCGCCGGTACGTTACGAACAGCTCGCCCCTACGAGCAGCTCCCTGTGAAGGTGACTACCTGCCCGGCCCCGCCGGCGGCGACGGCGATGTCCGCGGTGCCGTCGTCGTCGAGATCGGCGACGGAGGCGTCGTAGGCACCGTCGGCGGTGAGGGTGGTCAGCAGCGACAGCTGCTCACTCCCTCCCCTATATACGGCGACGGAGTCCCCGTTGAGCGAGGAGACCAGGAGGTCGGCCGTCCCGTCGCCGTCGACGTCACCGGAGCCGACGGCGACGGGGAGGGAGTCGGTGGTGTAGGTGGTGGCGGCCGCGAATGATCCGTCGCCGCTGTTGAGCAGGACGGTGACGGAGTTCCCGTCGAGGTTGGCGGCCACGACGTCCGTGTCGCCGTCGCCGTCGAGGTCGGCGGTGAGGACGTGGCGGGGGTTGGTGCCGGCGGTGGCCGTGGTGGACCGGGGGAAGGTGGGGGTGGTGCAGGAGGAGGCCGGGGTTGCGGCGAACGCGGGCGTCAGAAGCCCCACGCTCGCGCCGGCACCGAGGGTGAGGACCAGCAGGGCGGCCGTGAACTTACGGCTGTACGCGATTCCCGTCATGAACGCCGGAACGTAGCCCTCCGGACTGTGCCGGACGTGTCACGGGACTGTGCTTCAGCGTTGCGGGGACACGCCCCCGTTATCCTCTACCGGACCCCACACAGGAATGGGAGAGCCCATGTCCGCCGAGTCGAGGCCCGAGCGCTCGAAGGTGCAGCGTTCCCTTGCCGGGAATATCGCTTTTGCCCTGGGGTTGATCGTCGTTCTGGCGACCACGGTGCTCGGCGCCTTCGCGGCGGTGGCGCTTCTCCTCGACGCCGCCGACGCGGCGCCGCTGTCCTCGGTGGTCCCCGATGACGGACAAAACGCCCTGGTGATCGGGGGGATCGCGCTCGGCGGGGTCACCGGGCTCGTGCTGCCGGTGGTGGTGTTCGGCATGGTGAAGGGGTCCGAGGAGACCCCGAGGGTCGGCGCCGGTGCGGCCGGGTGGAAGCTGCTCGCCCTGCTGGCCTTCGATGTGTACGTGCTGGTCCTCGCGGTGGTCGTGGCCCAGCTGGGGTGGATTCTCCCCAAGGGGGTCACGACCCTCGTCGCCGTGTTCGCCGTCGGGTTCAGCTGGATGCCGCTGGCCATGATCCCCCGGGAGCGGCTCGGGCTGGCTTCACGTCAGCCTGAGTGACTGCGCCAATTCGTCCGCGACCTTCTCCAGTTCCTCGCCGAATCCCAGCGTCGACCACAGGAGCCGGCATTCCAGCGCCGTGGGGTGATGGCTCGGCAGGACGTAGTGGGCCACCCCCTCCAGGACGCCGCCGCTGTCGGAGTCGGGGGCCGTGGGCTCCAGTCGGTGGACGCGCAGTGCCGGTCCGAGCGGGAGGTCCACCTCGTCGAGGTCCTGCTCTCCGAAGAACGGCCCCTCCGCCCACGCCGCCTCGGCCCGGAACGCCGCCACGCTCAAGGACTCCGGCGGAACCTTCAGCTCCCGCACGGTGTAGCTGGCCATGACCGCGCCGTCGGCCGGCGCCAGCAGGGCCGCGCACAGGGCGCCCTGCCGCCGCGCCGCGCCCCAGTACCAGAGCAGATCCGCGGCGAAGGCCTCACGCCACTCGGCTCGGGCCCCGCTGTCGAGGTGCTCGTCGGCGAGGGCGCGGGCCCAGGCCTCGGGGTCCTCGGTCGCCAGGTCCAGGACCAGCCAGTTCTGCAGGGCGGGCAGCGCCACCCGGCATTCGGTCCAGTCCGCGGTGGATTCCATGTCGCCGCTCACCTCCCGGCCAGGGACGCGTCGGAGCCGGTGACATCGGGCTCCGAGTCGCCGCCGAACAGCCCGATGAAGCTGTTGGTGTCGGACGCCGCACCCGTCCCGGTGCCACCGAGGGCGAGCGAGTTGTACGTCATGGCCTGCTTGAAGGCGTCCGGCGTACCGATGAAGCCCAGGTCGGACGGGTCGATGTTCTTGATCCGGCCGAGTTCGTCGACCATGCCGGGCCCGACGTACATGCTGGCCAGACCGCGCGGTCCGGCCGCGGTGTACGCGTCCCGGACCGCGGACAGGTTGTCCCCGAACTTGAAGAGGTCCCGCCAGTTGCCGCGGATGGTGCCGAGGTCGTCCACGAAGGAGCCGCGCAGCCCCCGGAAGGCGGCCGCCGCCGACACATCGGGCAGGACCGCGGCGGGCGTGGCTCCGGCCCGCGCTCCGACCATCGACTCGACGAGCACGCGCCGGGCCGCGGAGGACATTCCCGGGTTCCAGCCGCGGACGTACTGTGTCGCGGCGGTCCAGACCCTGCTGCGTCCGACCGTGGCGGCGAGCTTGGCCCCCGAGGAGAAGACGCGTCCGATGCCGAAGGTCGCAAGGCCGAGGACGTCCATCGCGACATCGCCCCAGGAACCGTCGCCGTTGATGGCTAGCAGGAGGTGGCAGACCAGCGAGACGGCCGTCGCCACCAGGGCGATGGTGCCGAGCACACCGGCCAGGGCCTGTCCGATCACTGGGATCCAGCCGACCAGCAGGGAGAGCACTCCGCAGACCGCGGCGACGGCTCCCGCGATGTCGGCGACGGCGTTCAGGGTGTCGCGCAGGTCGTCCAGCCACGAGTCGTTGAGGCCGTCGCTCTCCGTCGTGTCGTGGATGGCGCGGGCCGCCTTGTCGCCCGCGTCCTTGTGGCGGGTCTTCAGCGAGGAGAGCTGTCCGCGCAGTCCGTCCAGCCCGTCCTGGAGGTCGGTCACGCTCTTGTCGAGCTTCTTCTGCCCGGCGTCGTCGGTGTCCTTGGGCGGGTGGTCGGCCTTGGACTTGGCCGTCGTCAGATCGCCGGCCTTCGTCTCCGCCTGCTGCAGCAGCTTGTCGGCCTCGCCCTGGATGGTTTCGAGCTCGGTGTAGTACGTCTTCAGGGCGGATCCGGCGTCGGCGTAGCGGTCGTGCGCCTTGCTCACCGTCTTCGCCGTGTCGGTCGCCTTCTCGGCGAAGGCACGGCCCGCCTTCGAGTCCCAGCTCTCCAGGTTCCCCAGCCGGCGCAGCGCCGCGGCGGTGTCGGAGATGGTCTTCGCGGTGAGTTCGAACCGGCGCGAGAGCGCCTGCATGTCGTGGACGTCGCCGGGCACCGGGTCGCTGCTCTCCCCCAGTACCTCCCACCGGTGGTCCGCGGGCCTGGTCACTTCTTCTGCCCCTTGCCCACGAGCGCGTTGTACAGCGCGGTGTCGACTTCCTTGTAAGCCTTGCCCGCCTCGTGGGCGAGGGTCCCGAGCCCCTGGATCTCCTCGATCATCTTCTTGCGGTTGTCGTCCCAGCCGTCCGAGAAGTCCTGCAGCCGCTCGTGCAGTTTCTGGTGCCCGACGGTGCGGCGGTCGTAGGCGTCCATGAGCTTGTCGAGCCCTTCGAGCTCGGTCGCGACGGTCCGCAGACCGATCCCGGCCGTGTGCAGATCGTCCGTGGAGACCTTGAGCTTCCCCTCGTTGCTCACTCCTGCTCCCCCTTCGTCTCCTCGTCCGGGCGCTGCCAGCGCAGGGTTTCGGCCACGGCGTCGAACAGTCCCACCATGGCGTCCGCGATCGGTTCCAGCGGTGTGCTGAACGTCAGCATCAGCACCTCGTCGCGGTCCGGCACCGGTACGAAGTACTCGACGACGGTGTCCTCGAACTCGGAGCCCAGTTTCCGTGACTGCTTGGTGCGCTGCCGCCGCAGCAGCCGGGCCGCCCGCCCTGCCGCGGGCAGCGTGACCAGGCCGACCTCGCCCGAGCCGGCGAGCGCGGCGACGGCGTCGAGGCCGTCGAACTTCTGCTGCAGATGGGAGACGAGCAGCGAGGCGGACAGCGGGATGCCGCCCACTTCGAGGAACGACAGGTACAGCACCACCCCGCCCTGCTCGACCCCTGCCTGCGCGGTGCCACGCAGTTGTTCCTCCGCCTTCCGGCGCAGGACGGGCTGGTCGTCCAGGCCGGCGAACTGCCGCTTGATCAGTGCGCTCACCGACGCCTCACGGCGGTCCTGCGGCTGCAGCGCAATGCGGTACCAGTCCTCGGGAGTGATCAGCCCGAACACCGGGGTCGCCCGGTGGGGCGCCCTCTCGGACGCTTCTGTGCTCGGCACCTGTCTCAATGTGTTCTCCTGCCCCCGTCGTGCCTCGCGCATCTTAGCGAGCGACAGCCGGGCTGCACCGAGCTCACATCAACCCGTCACGCCTTCCGACGTCCTCCGGCCTTCCTCGCCCCGTCCGGCCAAAGCCTCGGGCTCCGCTTGGCCGCGATGTCCTCGATCCAGCCGAACGCCAGGATCGTCACGCCGATCAGCGGCCAGACCAGGAAGAACATCCAGAGCATGTACGTCGAGTCGAGTGCCGAGACCGCGCGGTCGCTCTGCATGAACGGCAGGTTGTACGCCTGGTCGATGATCGGGACCGTCGCCATGATCAGCATGTTGTGCCAGAGGTAGATGGTGACCGCGCGGTTGTTGGAGAGCGTCACCAGCTTGTCCCACTTCGCCAGGCGGCCCGGCAGTTCCTGCCACGACGGCGAGTACTGGAGAAGGATCACCACGAAACCGAACGACCAGGTCGCCTGGGCGAGCGGGATGTCGTTCAGGTCCCAGCCGTCCGGGCCCAGATGGCCCGACGCCCACCACAGGCCGAACGCCATCAGCAGCGCCGAGCACGAGACGGCGACATAGCGCGGGATCCGCTGCAGCACCCCCTCGTGGTGTGCGAAGCCCAGCACCCAGCAGCCGCCGTACACCGCGAAGTCGCTGACCGCGTTGCCGGTCTCGCCGGGGATCGACACCAGGCCCGTGCCGACGATCGCCGTCAGGCCCAGCGGGGCGAGGAGCGTCGCCCACGGCATACGGCGGAACGCCCACAGCAGCAGAGGCGACGCCACCACGAACCACAGGTACGCCCGCAGGTACCACAGCGGTCCGCACGCCTGTACCGCCCAAGTGTCCTCCAGCAGGCCCGACTTGGAGCCGATGTGCCAGGGGAAGGGCGGGGCGCCGATCGGGATGACGTAGTTGATCAGGTCGACGATGCCCCAGGTGCCGCCGTGGTCCGGGTCCTTCACCGGGTTCCAGCCGCCCGCGAACATCAGCGCCAGCGCCACCGCGCTGAACGCCCAGAGCGGAGGCAGCAGTCGGCGTACCCGTCCCCTGATCACGCTCAGCGCCGGACGGTTCAGCGAGCGCGCCATCAGCGAGCCCGCCAGCGCGAACATCACGCCCATGGAGGGGAACAGGACCGTCAGCCATGCCCAGCCGAACAGGTGGTAGACGACCACGCGGACGAGCGCGATCGAGCGCAGCATGTCCAGGTAGCGGTCGCGGCCCGGCTTCTTCGGCGCAGCCGCGGGAGCAGGCGCAGGCTTCGGCTCGGCCGCCGGCTGCTGCGGGACCCCGTAGAACTGCTGCCCGGTCGTGTATCCGTGGGTCATGCCACGGGCCTCCGATCACTGCTGCTCCGGTGGTTCCGCTGACGCGGGACCGCGCCTCCCGGCGCCCCGACGACTCCCGTGCGCCGCAGCTTCTGCCAGCGCAGGCGGCCGCCGGTGAGTGCCGTGATCCAGGACTGGAGCAGTACGACGTACATGAGCTGGCGGTAGAGGATCTGCTGCAGGGGCAGCGAGATGAGGTGGGTCATGCGTTCGCGGTCGAGGCGGAAGGCGTACGCAGCGCACACGGCCTGGATCGCCAGTACGCCGAGCCAGGCCACGATCGTCTTCTGCGTCGGGCCGAACACGACGCCGTAGATCAGGAATACGTCGATGAGCGGGGCGAGCAGCGGGGCCAGCACCATGAACAGCGACACCAGTGGCAGGCCCACGCGGCCGAAGCGGCCCGACGGGCCCTTCTCCACGATCGCCCGGCGGTGCTTCCAGATCGCCTGCATGGTGCCGTACGACCAGCGGTAGCGCTGGGACCAGAGCTGCTGGACGGTCTCCGGGGCCTCGGTCCAGGCCCTCGCCTTCTCGGCGTACACCACCCGCCAGCCGTCCCGGTGCATGGCCATGGTGATGTCGGTGTCCTCGGCGAGCGTGTCGTCGCTCATTCCGCCGACCCGTTCCAGGGCCGTGCGGCGGAAGGCTCCGACGGCCCCCGGGATCGTGGGCATGCAGCGCAGGATGTCGTACATCCGGCGGTCGAGGTTGAAGCCCATCACGTACTCGATGTGCTGCCAGGCGCCGATCAGCGAATCCCGGTTGCCGACCTTGGCGTTGCCGGCGACGGCGCCCACGCGCGGGTCGCCGAACGGCTGCACCAGCTCCCGTACCGTCGCCGGTTCGAAGACGGTGTCGCCGTCCATCATCACGATGATGTCGTAACGGGCGTTCGCCAGACCGCGGTTGAGGGCGGCGGGCTTGCCCGCGTTCAGCTGGCGCACCACGCGTACGTTCGGCAGGCCCATCGCCTCGACGATCCGCGCCGTGCCGTCGCTCGAGCCGTCGTCGATGACGATCACCTCGATGGGGTGCTCGCTCGCCATCAGTGAACGGACCGTGTTTTCAATGCATTTGGCCTCGTTGTACGCGGGCACGAGCACCGACACCGGCTCCGTCACCGGCGGACCCCAGCTGAAGTCCCGGCGCCGCACCCTTCGCGCATGCGCTCCCGACAGCAGGAGCATCAGCACGAAGCGGCCGATGACCAGGCCGCCGATGATCGCGAGGCCCGCGACCATGACACCCGTGATGTCGTCCGAGGCCCGGACCAGGAAGATCCACGCCTTGCCCTTCCACAGGTCGACGCCGGCGACCCCGGTGTGCGCGCTCGGCGCGTTCAGGGCCTCGGTGAGGTTGTCGAACTCGTATCCCTGCTCCTGGAGTTGGGGCAGGAACCGGTCGAGTGCCTGGACCGTCTGGTGGCGGTCGCCGCCGGAGTCGTGCATCAGGACGATGGCGCCCTTGCCGCCGTGCGGGGTGGCGTTGCGGATGATCCGGTCGACGCCGGGCTTCTGCCAGTCCTCGCTGTCGGTGTTGTTGACGACGGTGATGTAGCCCCGGGTGCCGATGTACTCCGTCACCGGCCAGGACTTGTTGTCCATCGCGTCGGCGAAGGAGGAGTACGGCGGGCGGAAGAGCGAGGTGCGGATGCCGGCCGCGCCGCTGAGCGCGAGCTGGTTCTGGGACAGCTCCCAGTCGATCCGCTTCTTCGACTGGTAGGAGAGGTCCGGGTGGTTGAAGGTGTGCAGGCCCACCTCGTGGCCCTCGTCCACCATCCGCCTGACCAGGTCCGGATAGCGGGAGGTCATCGTGCCCGTGACGAAGAAGACCGCGTGCGCGTGGTGCTTCTCCAGTACGTCCAGGACCTTGGGGGTCCAGGTCGGGTCGGGACCGTCGTCGAAGGTGAGGACCAGGTGGTGGTCGGGCACCTTCAGGCTGGTGGTCTTGCCGCTGCGGGTGTCGATGACCGGGCCGCCGTCCAGGATCTTCTCCGGCACCTTGTCGGCGGAGGCCTCGGGCTGGATGCGGTGGTCGGCCAGGATCTCGCTGTGCACGTACCCGCGCAGCATCAGCATCGCCACCAGGGCGACGAGCACGAGCATGGGCAGCAGCAGACGCATGGGCAGACGGCGACGCGGGGAGCCGCCACGGGCTCCGGTCGCGGGCCCGTGACGGCGGGTGCGGGATGCCATCAGAGGGTGTACTCCGGGGACGGTACGGACGAGGCGACGGGCATACCCCGTTCCTCGGCGATGGGCGAGGGGTTGCTCAGACCGTCGGCCACCGTGCCGGAGCCGGTGCCGACGCCGTCTCCGACCGGCGACTCGGTCGGCGCGACCGTGCTGCCGCTGGGGCTGGGGTCGGGTGAGGCGGGCGTCGTCGGGTCCGACGTGGCCGTCGGCTCCGGGTCGACCGCGCCGGTGCCCGGCTTCGACGACGACTTGGTCGCCGTCGGCCCGGGGGCGGTGGACGCGCCCGATCCGGCGGAGCCGGTGGACGCGCCGGAAGCGGTGCCGCTCGCGTCCGGCGACGCGCTGGTGCCGTCACCGGCACTCGGCGACGAACCGGGCGAGACGCCGGCGCTGCCGGAGGGCTGCGCCGACTCCGCGGGCAGCGAGGAGGGCTCGACCTGCCCGGCCGGCTTGTCGTCCTTCTGCCCCGGCACGGGCAGCCAGGGCGCGTCGGAACTGCCGGACAGCAGGGTCATGACGATGACGACGGCGTAGACCGCGCAGGCGAGGCCGACGGCGATACCGAATCTGCGGAAGCGGCGGCTGCGGCGGCCCGACTCGTCGACGAACACCGGCCCGTCGGAGCCGTCCGCACCACCGGCCGGCCCGCCCTCGGCCCGGCCCATGCGCAGGTCCCGCTGCAGGCTGACGGCGTCGAGCTGGACGGTCACCTCGTGCGGGTCGTGCTCGTGAGCCGGGTCGGTCGATGCGTCCCAGGGGTCGCGAGACCCGCTGTTCAGAACCTGCGTCTCCTCGGCATCGCCGAAGCCCCCACGAGAGGCTCCGCCGAAGCCCTCACGCAGGACTCCGCTTCGTCTGGTGTCCGGAAACGACTGGGTGGTCTCCCGCCCCTCGGCTTCCCCCGTCGTCGAAACGGCCTGGAACCCCGATGGCGCCTGGGGCCATTCCGGTTGGGCGTCTTCCCGCCACTTTTTCACGCGCACGCACATCCCCCCACGGGACAGTTCCGGGTGCGCACACGACCCGAGCACACGTCGACCGAACCCGGCCCCCACCGGCTCCGAGCGCCCCCCTTACCACACCGTGCTCGAGCCACGAATGTAGCGCACACGGAGGTTCTGTGTTGGCCACGTGTCAGTTGCGGGCCCGAATCATGTCCGCGTCAATGGCCGGAATCCATCCATCGGAGGACCGCTCCAGCCATCCCTCCTCGACGGCGATTGCGGCCGCCGCGCGTCGAAGCGCATCGAATCCGGGATGCACCAGCCCCTTCCGCCACACCAGCGACACGGGTGACAAAGGAACCGGATCGATCAAGGGCCTCAGGACCGTGCCGGGCATGGCCGGAAAATCCACCACGGCGAGGATCGGGTTCCGCATCTTGGCCATGATCCGCTGGAACTCCTCGTCGCCGACGGCGAGCGGCGCGGGCGGCGCGATCTCGATACCGCGTCCGCCGAACAGGCGCCTCGCCAGATCTGTCCACTCCGGTGTGCGCGGATTCCCGGCCCCCGCGTACACCGCCTCCCCCGCCAGCGCGGCGAGCGGCACCGCCGGCAGCGAGGCCAGCCGGTGGTCCTCGGGCAGCACGACCGCCATCGGCTCGTAGCGGACGGGCTGGTGGTCCAGCCGGGCCCGCAGCGCGGCGTCCAGCCCCGCGAACCGCCCGAACGACGCGTCGAGCCGCCCGGCCAGCAGCTCCTCCGCCGCGCCCGTCAGCCCGCTCTCGTAGCGGGCCATCAGCTCGTGCTCGGGGGCGAGTTCACGCGCCCGGTGCAGGACGCGGCGCCCGGTGGCCAGCCCCGGGGAGTTCAGGTCGACCAGCAGGGGCCGGGCCTGGCCGAACGCGGCGAGCAGCTCGTCCTGCGCCTGAAGCGCCCGGCGCGCATACGGCAGCAGCCGCTCGCCGTCGGCCGTCAGCGTCACCTGACGGGTGCTGCGCAGGAACAGCTCGGCACCCAACTCCCGCTCCAGCCGCCGCACGTCCCGGCTGAGCGCCTGCTGGGCGACGTAGAGCCGGGCGGCGGCACGCGTGAAGTGCAGCTCCTCGGCGACGGTGACGAAGGCGCGCAGAAGGCGGGGGTCGAGGTGACTGGGCGCGGGCATCCGGCGAACCTACAGCGGAGATGCGTGAATGGGCGCGCGTATTTACCGCGCACCCATTCACAACGGGGGTGCGTCAATCGGCACGAACAAGGTGTTGGACCCCTTGATCGGTTACGGGCGACGGTGTTGCCCATGCCGCAACCGACCCCGCCGAAGACACCTCTGTACACCGTCACCGGGGACTCCCTGGTCGCCGTCGACTTCACTCCCCGCTTCCGCCACCGGCCGCCCGGCCCCTACCGCCGTCTCTTCGCCACCCCCGGCGCCCGTGCCTTCACCGCCGGGAACCTGCTGGCCCGGCTTCCGATGGGCATGTTCAGCGTGAGCGCGGTCGTGATGATCGCCGGTGCGCACGGCTCGTACGCCCTCGCCGGCGCCGTCACCGCGACCGGCCTCGCGGCGACCGCGCTGGTCGCCCCGTGGACCGCGCGGCTCGTCGACCGGCACGGCCAGGCCCGGATCGCCGTGCCCGCCACGGTGATCGCGGCCCTCGGCTCCCTCGCCCTGCTGCTGTGCGTGCGCTTCGACGCCCCGGTCTGGACCCTCTTCGCGTCGTACGCCGCCACCGCGACGACCCCCAACACCGGCGGCATGTCCCGCGCCCGCTGGGCCCATCTGCTGAAGGGCGACGAGTCAGCGCTGCACACCGCGAACTCCTTCGAGCAGGCGGCGGACGAGCTGTGCTTCATGCTGGGCCCGGTGCTCGCGGCCTTCCTGTGCGCGACGTTCTTCCCGGAGGCGGGCACGCTGGTCGGGGCGGTCCTGCTGCTCACGGGCGTGCTGCTGTTCGCCGCGCAACGCTCGACCGAACCGCCGGTGCGCAAGCACGCCCGCGCCAAAACCCCCGTCCGTGCACCCGGCATGCCGCCACTGCTCACCGTCTGCCTGGCCATGGGCGCCGTCTTCGGCTCCATGGAGGTCGTCACGATCGCCTTCGCGGACGCGCAGGGCCACCGCTCGGCGGCGGGCGTCGTCCTCGCGCTGCAGGCGGCGGGTTCGTGCGTGGCGGGTCTGCTGTACGGGGCGCTGCGGCCGAGCGGTCCCGCGGCCGCCCGGCTGCCGTGGTGTCTCGCGGCGATGACGACGCTGATGACCCTGCCCCTGCTCGCGGCCTCCCTCACCGGCTCCCTTCTGCTGCTGGCCCTCGCACTGCTGATCGCCGGGATGGCGACCGCCCCGACGATGGTCACGGCCATGACGCTGGTGCAGCGGCGCACCCCCGAGGGCCGCCTGAACGAGGGCATGACCCTCGCGGTGACCGGCCTGCTCGGCGGCATCGCCTGCGGCTCCGCGACCGGCGGCTGGATGGTGGACCACCTCTCCCCGGTGGCCGGCTTCGGGGTGCCGGTGACGGCGGCCGCGGCGGCGCTGATGATCGCGCTCGCCCACCGGATTCCGACAGTTCCGAACAGCAATTCCCGTCCGATCCATTGACGCGCTCACAGCCGGCACCTACCTTCGCCCGTCGAAGCGCTTCGACGTCATGCATCGAATCGATTCGATGAATCGATCTACGGAGTAACGCTGCGTGACGCCCCGATACCCATCCGACTCCCCCGGAGGCACTGGATGTTGACGGTACGAAGGCGTGTGATTGCGGTCACGGCCGGGATTCTCGGCGGAGCGCTGCTCCTGACCGCCTGCGGCGGCTCGGGCAGCGGGACCGCCGACGCCAAGACGCTGGAGCTCTGGCACTACGAAGGCTCCGACAGCGCGATGGGCGTGGCCTGGAACGCGGCGATCAAGGAGTTCGAGGCGAAGCATCCGGGCGTGAAGGTGAAGTTCGAGGAGAAGGGCTTCGAACAGATCCAGAAGACGGCGCCCATGATCCTCAACTCCTCGGACGTGCCCGACCTCATGGAGTACAACAAGGGCAACGCCACCGCGGGCACACTCGCCAAACAGGGCCTGCTCACCGATCTGACCGCCGAGGCCACCAAGCGCGGCTGGGACAAGAAGCTCAGCGCGGGCGTCCGCACGACCAGCATGTACGACACCGACGGCGTCATGGGCTCCGGCAAGTGGTACGGCGTGACCAACTACGCCGAGTACACGATGGTCTACTACAACAAGGACCTCTTCAAGAAGTACGGGATCACCGAGCCGAAGACGTTCGACGAACTGACCGCCGCCATGGGCAAGTTCACCGCCAAGGGCGTCACCCCGCTCGCCAACGCCGGCGCCGAGTACATGGCCCAGCAGTACCTCTACCAGCTCGCCCTCTCCAGGGCCGACCGCTCCTGGGTCGACAAATACGAGCTGTACAAGGGCAGGACGGACTTCCACGACGCGGCCTGGACGTACGCGGCGGACACCTTCGCCGACTGGGTGAAGAAGGGCTACATCAGCAAGAAGTCCACCAGCACCAAGGCCGAGGACGCGGGCGTCTCCTTCATCCAGGGCAAGGCCCCGATCCTGTTCTCCGGCAGCTGGTGGTACGGCCGCTTCCAGTCGGAGGCCAAGTTCGACTGGGACTCGGCCCTTTGGCCCGGCTCCGACCTGACCCTCGGCTCCGGCGGCAACCTCTGGGTGGTCCCCAAGAACGCCAAGAACAAGGACCTCGCCTACGACTTCATCGACATCACCATGTCGAAGAAGATCCAGAACCTGCTCGGCAACAAGGGCGGCATCCCGGTCGCCGCCGACCCGAGCGCCATCACCGACCCGAAGTCCAAGCAGCTCATCTCCAACTTCAACACCCTCAGCGGCCGTGACGGCCTGGCCTTCTACCCGGACTGGCCGGTCAACGGCTTCTACGACGTCCTCGTCTCCGAGACCCAGAAGCTGATGACGGGCAACGAGAAACCGGACGCCTACCTCAGCGCCCTCCAGCAGGCGTACGACAAGGGCGCGCCGAAGCAATGACGGTCACCGTCGAACGGGGCACGCGGGCCGCCGGCAAGCAGCAGGACTCCGGCGCCCGCCACCCCCGTACCCGCGACTCGTACGCCCTCTTCCTGCTCCCCGGCGTCCTCGCCTTCACGGCGGTCATCGTCGTCCCGTTCCTGATGAACACGGGCGTGAGCTTCACCGAGTGGCAGGGCATCGGCAGCCCCGAGTGGACGGGCCTCGCCAACTACCGCGAGCTGATGGACGATTCGGAGTTCTGGGCGTCCTTCCGGCACAGCCTGTTCATGGTCGTCGCCATGGCCGCCGTACCGACGATGATCGGTCTCGTCCTGGCCGCCGCGCTGTTCGACTACATCGGCAAGCACTTCGGGTCGAGGTGGGCGGCGGTGCTCCGCGCCTGCTTCTACCTCCCGCAGGTCCTGCCGATCGCGGTCGCGGGCATCGTCTGGAGCTGGATCCTCGCCCCCGACAACGGCTCCCTCAACGAGCTGTTGAAGGCAGTGGGGTTGAGTTCCTGGCAGCAGGACTGGCTGGGCGACCCTGACATCGCGCTGTACAGCGTCATGGGGGTCATGGTCTGGGTCCAGATCGGCTTCCCGCTGGTCGTCTTCATGGCAGGTCTGCAACGCGTCGACCCGCAGCTGTACGAGGCGGCCGAGCTGGACGGCGCCGGCTGGTGGCGGCGCTTCTGGCACATCACGCTGCCGCAGATCCGCCCGGAGATCTACGTCGTCCTGACCTGGTGCACGATCGCCGCGCTCAAGGTGTTCGGCGCGGTGTACGTGCTGACCAAGGGCGGCCCGGGCGGTGCGACGGACGTCCCGTCCTACTTCTCCTTCTCCACGTTCTTCGAGAAGACGCAGGTGGGCTATGGCGCCGCGATCTCCACGGTCCTCACCGTGATCATCCTGGCCCTCTCGCTGATCCTCCTGAAACTCCAGACCAGAGCAGAAGAGGGTGACCGCGCATGACCACCACCCTGCGCCGGTACCCGGTGCTGATCGCCCTGTGCATAGCGGCCCTCTTCATGGTGGTCCCGTTCCTGATCGTCACGGTCAACGCGATCAAGTCCCCGGCCGAGTACTCCCAGAACGGCCCGCTCAGCCTCCCCGACGGCCTCTACCTGGACGGCCTGAAGGACTTCTGGCAGCGGGTGGACTACGGCCAGAAACTCTTCAACTCGGTCCTGATCAGCGGCTCGGTGGCGGTCCTCGCCGCAATCCTCTCCGTCCTCAACGCATACGCGATCGGCATCGGAAGGATCAAGGGCCGCACCTGGGTGCTCGCCTTCTTCGTCCTCGCGAACATGCTTCCGCAGGAGGCGCTGGTCTACCCGGTCTACTACCTGAGCAAGCAAGTCGGCCTGTACGACACCAGGTTGAGCGTGATCATCGTCTTCACGGTGATCCAGGCGGCCTTCGGCACGTATCTGCTCTCGTCCGTCCTGGGCCAGTTCCCCCGCGAGATCATCGAGGCGGCCCGGATCGACGGCGCGAACAAGTGGCAGGTCCTGTGGCGGATCGTCGTCCCGGTGAGCCGCCCGACGATCGGCGTCCTGCTCGTCTTCTTCTTCATCTGGACCTGGAACGAGTTCCTGCTCCCCCTGGTCATGCTGATCTCCAACGACAACCAGACGGTGTCGGTGGCCCTCGGCGTCCTCCAGGGCCAGCGCCTGATGGACGCCACGATGACCAACGCGGCGGCCCTCCTCGGCGTACTCCCCGCGATCGTGTTCTTCCTCGTCTTCCAACGGACCCTCACCCGCGGCATCGCCGTGGGTGCTGTGAAGTAAGGACCCCCCACGTGAAGTTCACCGATGGTTACTGGCTGCTGCGCGAGGGCGTCACCGCGGCCCACCCCGTCGAGGTCCTCGATGTCACCGCAGCGGACGGCTCGCTGGAGATCCATGCGCCGACCCAGCCCATCCGCCACCGCGGCGACCTGCTGAAGGGACCGGTCGTGACGATCAGCACGCACACCCCGATGCCCGACGTCATCGGCGTCACCTTCACGCACTTCGAGGGGGAGCAGCCGCGCGGACCCGAATTCGACGTACAGCAGGAGGAGTTCGCGGCTCACACGGAGCACGACGAGGAGCACGCGACCCTGACCTCCGGCGCCCTGTCCGTCCGGGTGGCCCGCACCGGCACCTGGCACGTGGACTTCCTCGCCCACGGCCACACGCTCACCTCCAGCGGCCCCAAGGGCATGGGCATCATGCGGGACACCGCCACCCGGGCCCACTACCTGCGCGAACAGCTCAACCTCGGCGTAGGTACCTCCGTCTACGGCCTGGGTGAGCGCTTCGGCCCCCTCGTCAAGAACGGCCAGGTCGTCGACATCTGGAACGCCGACGGCGGCACGGCGACCGAACAGGCCTACAAGAACGTCCCGTTCTATCTGACGGACGCCGGCTACGGCGTCTTCGTCGACCACCCCGGCAAGGTCTCCTTCGAGGTCGGCTCGGAAGCGGTCTCGAGGGTCCAGTTCAGCGCCGAGACACAGGAGTTGACGTACTACGTCATCTACGGACCCTCCCCCAAGGAGATCCTCCGCAAGTACACGGCCCTCACCGGCCGCCCGGCGCTCCCGCCCGCCTGGTCCTTCGGCCTGTGGCTGTCGACGTCCTTCACGACGTCGTACGACGAGGAGACGGTGACCTCCTTCATCGAGGGCATGCGGGAGCGCGAACTCCCGCTCTCCGTCTTCCACTTCGACTGCTTCTGGATGCGCGAGTTCAACTGGTGCGACTTCCAGTGGGACCCTCGGGTCTTCCCCGACCCGGAGGGCATGCTGACCCGGCTGCGCGACCGCGGTCTGCGCGTCTGTGTGTGGATCAACCCGTACATCGCCCAGCGCTCCCCGCTCTTCGCGGAGGGCAAGGCCCTCGGCCACCTGCTGAAGCGGCCGGACGGCAGCGTCTGGCAGTGGGACATGTGGCAGCCGGGCATGGCGCTGGTCGACTTCACCAGCCCGGCCGCCCGCGACTGGTACGCCGCCAAGCTGGAGGCGCTGCTCGCGCAGGGCGTCGACTGCTTCAAGACCGACTTCGGCGAACGGGTGCCGGTGGACGTCACCTGGTCCGACGGCTCCGACCCGGAGCGGATGCACAACTACTACACGTACCTCTACAACCGCACCGTCTTCGACGTGCTGCGCAAACACCGCGGCGAGGGCGAGGCCGTCCTCTTCGCACGCTCGGCGACCACGGGAAGCCAGCGGTTCCCGGTGCACTGGGGCGGTGACTGCGAGGCGACGTACGAGTCGATGGCCGAGTCGCTGCGCGGCGGCCTCTCCCTCGGTCTGTCCGGTTTCGGCTACTGGAGCCACGACATCGGCGGCTTCGAAGGCACCCCGACCCCCGCCCTGTTCAAGCGGTGGCTCGCCTTCGGCCTGCTGTCCTCGCACAGCCGCCTGCACGGCAGCTCCTCGTACCGCGTCCCCTGGCTCTTCGACGAGGAATCCGTCGACGTGCTGCGGCAGTTCACCCGGCTGAAGCTCAACCTCATGCCCTACCTCTACGAGGCCGCGCGCACCGCCCACGCCGAGGGTGTGCCGATGATGCGGGCGATGGTGCTGGAGTTCCCGGACGACCCCGGGTGCGCGCATCTGGAGCGGCAGTACATGCTGGGGCCGGATCTGCTGGTGGCGCCGGTCTTCAGCGACGAGGGGGACGTCGACTACTACGTGCCCGAGGGCACCTGGACCCACTTCCTCAGCGGACGGACGGTGACCGGGCCGCGCTGGGTGCGCGAACGCCACGGCTTCCTGAGCGTGCCGCTGCTGGTGCGGCCGGGTGCCGTGATCCCGGTGGGGGCTGTGCACGACCGGCCCGACTACGACCATGCCGACGGGGTGACCCTGCGGGCGTACGGCCTTGAGCGCGGCGCGCAGGTGACGGTGCCGGTCGGGGACGTGAGCTTCACCGTCGTACGCGAAGGGGACACCCTGCGGGCCTCGTGCAGTGATCCGGTGGCCGAGTGGAGCCTGACGGCCGGGGAGCGGACCGTGCGGGCGCAGGCCGGGACCGGGTTCCTCTCGCTGGAGCTGGGCTGATGGTGAAGATCACGGATGTGGCGCGGTACGCCGGGGTCTCCCCCAGCACCGTGTCCTACGCGCTCAGCGGCAAGCGCCCGATCTCCGAGGAGACCCGGCAGCGGGTCGAGGCCGCCATCCTCGAACTGGGCTACCGCCCGCACGCGGGCGCCCGCGCCCTGGCCAGCAGTCGGTCGAACGTCCTGGCGCTGGTGGTCCCCTTACGGGCCGGCATCCACGTCCCGGTGGTCATGCAGTTCGCGGTGTCCGTCGTGACGACCGCGCGCCGGTACGACCATGACGTGCTGCTCCTCACCCAGGAGGAGGGCGAGGACGGACTGCGCCGGGTCGCCGACACCGCGCTGGTGGACGCGCTGATCGTGATGGACGTCCAACTGCACGATGCCCGGCTGCCGTTGCTGCGCTCGCTGGACCGGCCGTCGGTGATGATCGGTTTCCCGGCCGGGTCGGACGGGCTGACCTGCATCGACCTGGACTTCAAGGCGGCCGGCGAGGCGTGTGTGGAGCATCTGGCGCGGCTGGGGCACCGGGTGGTGGCGTTGGTGGGGTCCCCGCCGGAGGTCTATGTGCGCGGGACGGCGTTCGCCCAGCGGGTGGTGCAGGGCTTCACGGCCGCCGCCGACCGCAGCGGGCTGTCCTCATCCGTCCACCCGTGCGAGGCCTCGCCGGGGGCCGCCCGGCTGGTCGCCGAGCAACTGCTGCGCGAACAGCCCGCTTTGACCGGGGTCGTCGTCCACAACGAGGCGATCCTGGAGCCGCTGATCGACGCCTTCGAGCAGCTCGGGCTGCGGGTCCCCGGCGACCTCTCCGTCACCGCCATCTGTCCCGACGAACTCGCCGAGACCGTCCGCGTCCCCGTCACCGCCGTCGCCCTGCCCTCGGCCGAGGTGGGCGAACGGGCCGTGCAGCTGCTGATGAAGAAGCTGGGCGGCACCGCCGTACCGGAGGCGACGCTGCTGCCGCCCCGGATGACGGAGCGGGCCAGCACGGCACCGCGCGACGCCTGAACACCTGCCCGTCCCCCTTGTGCAAGGCCCTACTTGAAGGAGCCGTGACATGAAAGGCAAGAGACCCGCACGCATCAGACGCAGATCCACGTACATCGTGGCCCTGGCCCTCGTCGCCGGACTCGGCGCCACCGTCCCCGCCCACGCCGACGAGCCGGCCTACCCCTTCCGCGACCCGAGCCTCTCCGTGGACGCCCGAGTCCTTGACCTGCTCTCGCGCCTCACCCTCGCCGAGAAGATCTCCCTGCTGCACCAGTACGAGCCGGCGATCCCCCGCCTCGGCATCCAGTCCTTCCGCACCGGCACCGAGGCGCTGCACGGAGTGGCCTGGCTCGGGAAGGCGACGGTCTTCCCGCAGGCCGTCGGGCTGGCCTCCACCTGGGACCCGTCCCTGATCCGGCAGGTCGGCTCGGCGGTCGGCGACGAGGCACGGGGCTTCCAGCAGACCCGCCCGGCCGGCTGGGGCCTGAACCTCTGGGCGCCCGTGGTCAACCTGCTGCGCGACCCGCGCTGGGGCCGCAACGAGGAGGGCTACTCCGAGGACCCGTACCTCACGGGCTCGATCTCCACGGCGTACGGCACGGGCCTGACCGGCGGCGATCCGGACCACCTGAAGACGGCCCCGACCATCAAGCACTTCCTGGCCAACAACAACGAGGCGGGCCGCGACACCACTTCCTCCGAACTGCGCCCGCGCGTCCTGAAGGAGTACGACGAGCAGGCCTTCAAACCGGCGATCGAGGCGGACGCGGCGACCGGCGTGATGTCGTCCTACAACCTCGTCAACGGCCGCCCGAACACGGTGAATCCGGCGCTCGACGACACCGTCCGCACCTGGACCTCGCAGCGGCTGCTCAACGTGACGGACGCGTTCGCGCCCGGCAACCTGGTCGGCAGCCAGAAGTACTACGGCACCCAGACGGAGGCCGACGCGGCGGCGCTGAAGGCGGGCATCGACAGCTTCACCGACAACGACACGGACTCCGCCCCGACGACCACCGCGATCAAGTCGGCGCTGTCCACCGGCCTGTTGCAGGAGTCGGACGTCGACAAGGCCGCCGCTGACGTTCTGAGCGTCCGCGTCCGGCTCGGCGAGTTCGACCCGGGCGGCGGCAGGTACGGCTCCATCGACGCCTCCGTCATCGACAGCCCGGCGCACCGCGCGCTGGCCCGCAGGTCGGCGACCGAGGCGGCCGTACTGCTGAAGAACCAGTCGGGCGCGCTGCCGCTCAAGAAGACCGCGAAGGACGTTGCCGTGGTCGGCCCGCTCGCCGACACCCTGTACACCGACTGGTACTCGGGGAGCCTGCCGTACGCAGTGACGCCCGCGCAGGGCATCGCGGCGAAGCTCGGCACGTCCGTCGCGAGCAGCGAAGGCGTGGACCGGATCGCGCTGAAGGACGCGGCGACCGGCAAGTACGTGACGGCGGGCACGGGGGACGCGGGCGCCGCGCTGAAGGAGTCGGCGGACACGGGCACGACAACCCAGTTCGACGTGTTCGACTGGGGCTCCGGAATCGTCACCCTGCGCTCGGCGGCCAACGGCAAGTACGTCGGCTACAACTGGTCGAACTTCGTCAACGACCAGGCACAGCCGAACGGTTGGTTCGTCCAGCAGCAGTTCAAGCTGGAGGAGCAGACCGACG
The DNA here is from genome assembly GCF_040644055.1 of Streptomyces sp. NPDC047043. Taxonomy (NCBI): domain Bacteria; kingdom Bacillati; phylum Actinomycetota; class Actinomycetes; order Kitasatosporales; family Streptomycetaceae; genus Streptomyces; species Streptomyces sp. NPDC047043. The sequence goes on along the minus strand of NZ_JBEYVO010000025.1, from coordinate 68,278 downwards.
GCACGTACCTCCTGCGCTACGCCGGCTACGAGACGGCCGAGTCCTGGTGGTCGAACCCGGTCTACCTCGGCCCGACCGGCACGGACGGCACGCTCGGTCTGGTGTCGAAGGACCAGGCCGCCCACTACACGAAGGACGTCGTCCGCAGCGGTGTCGACGAGGCGGTGGCCGCGGTGAAGGGCAAGGACACGGCTGTGGTCGTGGTCGGCTCCGACCCGTCGATCAACGGCCGCGAGGCCCACGACCGCACCGACATGGCCCTCGCTCCCGCCCAGGAGTCCCTGGTCAGGGCGGTGCGCAAGGCCAACCCGAACACGGTGGTGATCGTCGAGAACAGCTACCCGACCACCCTCGGCTCGCTCCAGAAGGAGGTCCCGGCCCTCCTGTGGACCACCCACGCGGGCCAGGAGACCGGCAACGCCCTCGCCGACCTCCTCTACGGCGACGCGAACCCGTCGGGCCGCCTCACCCAGACCTGGTACCGCTCCGACTCCGACCTGCCGTCGATCCTCGACTACGACATCATCAAGTCGGACCGCACATACCAGTACTTCAAGGGGCAGGCGCTCTACCCGTTCGGCTACGGCCTGTCGTACACCTCCTTCCGCTACGGCGGGTTGAGACGCACGGGCGACGGCTACGAGGTCGCGGTCACCAACACCGGCAGCCGTACCGGCGCCGAGGTCGTCCAGCTCTACACCCACCAGCGCACCTCCCGCGACAAGCAGCCGCTGAAGCAGCTGAAGTCCTTCCAGCGGGTGTCGCTGAGGCCGGGCGAGACGAGGACGGTCCGACTGGAGGTGCGGCAGTCCGACCTGGCGCACTGGGACGTCACCCGCGCCAAGTGGACGGTGGAGAGCGGCACTTACGACGTCCTGGTCGGCTCCTCCTCCACTGACATCCGGGCCCGTACGGCCTGGCAGGTGAAGGGCGAGACGATCCCGCCGCGCGACCTGTCCCGGGTGACACACGCCGAGACCTTCGACGACTACTCGGCCGTCGGCCTGGTCGACGAGTCCAAGGCGAGCGGTACGGCGGTGTCGTCGTCGTCCGACGGCGCGTGGCTGAAGTTCGCGGACACGCAACTGGGCAAGGGCGCCCAGGAGTTCAGCGCCCGGGCCGCCGGAACGTCACCCGGCACGGTCGAGGTCCGGCTCGGCTCCCCGACCGGCCCCCTCGCCGGCACCGCGAGCTTCCCGGGCACGGCATCGCCGTACGACTACACGACGGTGACCGCGAAGCTGTCGGGCGCGGCGAAGGGCCGTACGGACGTCTACCTGGTCCTGTCGAAGGGCCTGCGCCTGTCGGAGTTCAGCCTGAGGTGAGGCCCCAGGCGAGCCCGAGCCGGTAGGCGGCGCACAGGTTCACGTCGAGGATGTAGGCCCCGGCAGTCCCGCACTGGGCGGTGCCACTGCCGGGGTCGACGGGCTGCCCGTGCCCCATGCCGGTGATGCTGTACGTCTCGACCACGGCGTTCCCGCCGGCGTCCCTGAAGACCTGGTGCGGATACCCGGCGACGGTGTCGCTCACGTCCGCCGTCTGGTCGGCGCCGTGCACATCGGTCCACTGCTTCATCAGGTCGGTCATGTTGACGGGCTTCACGGTGTAGTCGGCGCTGCCCTGGAAGACGGTGAGGGTGGGCCAGGGGCCGGTGTAGCCGGGCCGGGCGGCGCGCACCCGGTCGCCCCACTGCTTCGCCGACTGCGTGGCACCGACGTACATGCACACATACGGCGACCCGGCGGCCTGCGCGCATCCGTACGGCAGCCCGGCGACGACGCCGCCCGCGGCGAACTTCTCCGGGTAGTCCGCCATCATCACGGCGGTCATGCCACCGCCCGCGGACAGCCCGGTGACATACACCCGCGAGGCGTCCCCGCCGACGTCGGCGAGCTGGCGGTCCACCATCTGCGCGACGCTGGCGGCCTCGCCCTGTCCGCGCGCGATGTCACCGCTCTGGAACCAGTCGAAGCAGGACGAGGCGTTGTTGGCGGTGGTCTGCTGCGGCAGCACCACGGAGAACCCCCACCGGTCGGCGAGCTGGATCCACCCGCTGCCGTTGCCGTATCCGGCGGCGTCCTGGGTGCATCCATGCAGCGCGACGACGACCGGACGGCCGGCGGGCAGCCCGTCGGGGACGTACCGGAACATACGGAGCGCCCCGGGGTTCGTACCGAATCCGGTCACCTCCTGGAGGGAGGCGGCGGCCGCCCTGCCGGGGGTGAGGAGGGCGGCGAACAGGGCGACCAGCAGGGTCGCGAGGACGGTGATGTGACGTGCGGCTCTGGTCTGGGTCATGGGGAGGGACCGTAGAAGCGTGAACGACCCCCGAATATGTGGCCCGGCACCACAAAAAGAGCCTCTGACCTGGGTAGGTCAGAGGCTCTTCGACATGGGATGGGGGTCTGGGGGTCATTCCCCCAGACCCCACCTTCACCTCGTGGAGATGGCGGGAATCGAACCCGCGTCCAACGGTGCGGAATCAGGGCTTCTCCGTGTGCAGTTCGCTGAGATTTTCTCGGCCCCGGCGATCACGCGAACAAGTCGCCGACGGGCCCAGTCACTGTTTGGTTTCCCTCTTCACCCCGTGACCGGGATCAAGGTTTAGTCCCCTAGCTGATGCCAGGATCCGGGTCGGGAACACCCCCGGGCTGACACTCCCATTAAGGAGCTATTCGATCACTACCTGATCAGGCAGCGAGAGCGAAAAGCTCGGGAGAATCGCTCTTGGAATTGGCGATTATTTTTTGCGACATATGGTTTACGAGATCATTGCCGCTTCCTCGACACGCTTCCCCTGCTTCGACAGCCGCTGTCGAAACCGATCATCCCCATGTTTTGTTTTCAATGCGCACACCGGGCCTTCGTCCGGTGTTGGTGCCATCGTACGTGACCAACGCACGCCGATGCCACCGTATTCCCCGCGGCCGACCGGCTACGCGCCCCGCTGCTTCCGCTTCGCCGCCGCGATCGCCCGGTCCGACTCCCGCCGGTCCTGCTTCTCCCGCAGGGTCTGGCGCTTGTCGTACTCCTTCTTGCCTCGCGCGAGCGCGATCTCGGCCTTCGCCCGGCCGTCCCTGAAGTACAGGGCGAGGGGCACGATCGTGTGACCCGTCTCCTGCGCCTTCGACTCCAGCTTGTCGATCTCCTCGCGGTGCAGCAGCAGCTTCCGCTTGCGGCGCGCGGAGTGGTTGGTCCAGCTGCCCTGGTGATACTCCGGGATGTGGGCGTTGTGCAGCCACGCCTCACCCCGGTCGATCTGGACGAAGCCGTCGGTCAGCGAGGTCCGTCCCTCGCGCAGCGACTTGACCTCGGTGCCGGTCAGCACGAGCCCGGCCTCGTAGGTGTCGACGATCGCGTAGTCGTGCCGGGCCTTCTTGTTCTGGGCGACGATCTTGCGCTTGCCGCCCTTCTCGCCGTCCCTGGCCTTCGCGGCCGCCCCGCCCTGCTTGGGCTGGGACTCCTTCGGTACGTACATTCCCTTGCTCATAGTGCCGTCCATTTTCGCACTACGGAGGGGTGTCGGGGCCAGCCCTTAATCCGGGTCGATCGGTCCGGTCGGCCCCTAGTCGGCGTCGCCGAGTCCGCTGAGGACCGTCTCGGCCCGCGCGACGGTGGCCTGCTGGTCGGCCTGCTCGACGTCCAGGTCGGGCGTGATGCCCCGGCCGTCCACGGTGTGGCCGGAGGGGGTGCGGTAGTGCCCGACGGTCAGTTCGGCGACGGAGCCGCCGGGCAGCCGGCTCGGCATCTGGACCGAGCCCTTGCCGAAGGTGCGGGAGCCCACGACGACCGCGCGGCCGCGGTCCTGCAGGGCGCCGGTGAGCAGCTCGGCCGCGCTCATCGTCCCGCCGTCGACGAGCGCGACCAGGGGTCTGGTGGTGTCGCCGCCGGAGTCGGCGTGCAGGGCGCGCTGTGCGCCGTCGACGTCGTACGTGGCGACGAGGCCGCCGTCGAGGAAGGCGGAGGCGGCGGTGACGGCCTCGGTGACCAGGCCGCCGGAGTTGCCGCGCAGGTCGAGGATGATGCCGGTGCCGACCGGGGCCTGCCGCACGGCGGTGCGGACGACGTCGCCGACGCCCTTGGTGAACGCGGCGATCCTGATGACGGTGACACCGTCGGCGAGTTTTCGAACAGTGACCGAGTCGGTGGACAGACGGGCCCGGCGCAGGGTCTCGGTCCACGCGCGCGTGCCGCGCTGCAGGCCGAGCTCGACCTCCGTGCCGGCGGCCGCGTCGGTGGCGTCGCCGCGCAGTAGGGACACGACCTCGGTGACGGGCTGCCCGTCGACCTTCCGGCCGTCGATGCTGCGCAGCCGGTCGCCCTTGCGGATCCCGGCGGTCGCGGCGGGCGACCCGGACTGCACCCTGGTCACCTCGATACGGCCGTCCCGCTCCCGCCGGGCCCACAGGCCGACGCCGGTGTACTGGCCGTCGAGGGCCTCCTCGAACTCCTGGTACTCGCCCTCGGAGTAGACGGCGCCCCAGCGGTCCCCGCTGCGGCTTACGGCGCGCTCGGCGGCCTCCATGGGGGACTTGCCGTTCGCCATGGCCTCCTCGGCCGCCTTGGCGACGTCCTCGTGATGACCGGCGGGGACGGCCGAACGGGCGGCTCCGGACACGGATTTCCGGTCGCTCTCGGGAAAGGAGCCGGTCGCGGCGGCGGCGACGAGCACGCTCGCGAAGACCAATGTCAGGGCGGCCCCGCGGCGGATGCGGCGGGGCTGGCAGAACAGGTCACGACCTGACATGCCGGTGAGTCTAGGACAACGCGAAGGGCCGTACGGCCGGTTGACCGTACGGCCCTCTTGGCATGCGTCACACCTTCAGGTACTTGCGCAGCGCGAAGAAGGCGGCCAGCGCGGGCATCAGCAGACTCGTCGCGAGGATGAGCGGCAGCTTGGTCAGCACCGCGTCCCAGCCGATGAAGTTGATCAGGTTCAGCTTCTGCGACAGGGCCAGACCGTGGTCGATGATGAAGTACCGCGCGATCACCAGGAACCCGCAGGCGACGGTCCCGCCGATGAGGCCGGCGACCGCGGCCTCCGCGATGAACGGCGCCTGGATGTAGAACCCGGAGGCGCCGACCAGCCGCATGATCCCGGTCTCGCGACGACGGCTGAACGCGGAGACACGCACGGTGTTGACGATCAGCATCAGCGCGACGACGAGCATGAGCGCCATCACGGCCCGCGCGGCCCAGTTCATGCCGTTGAGCAGCCCGAAGAGGTTGTCAAGAATGCCCTTCTGGTCCTGCACGGACTGCACGCCGTCACGCCCGTCGAAGGCGGTCGCGATGACCTGGTACTTCTGCGGGTCCTTCAGCTTGATCCGGTACGACTCCTGCATCTGGTCCGGCGTGAGGGAACTGGCCAGCGGGGAGTCGCCGAACTGCTCCTTGTAGTGCTTGTACGCCGCGTCCTGGGACTCGTAGGTGATCGTCTGGACGACCGTCATCTTCTTCAGGTCGCCGAGGATGTCCTTCTTCTGGTCCTCGGTGACCGCGCCCTTGGCGCAGTTGGGGTCCGACTCGGCGTCGCTCTTGTTGCAGAGGAAGATCGAGACGTTGACCTTGTCGTACCAGTAGCCCTTCATGGTGGTGACCTGGTCGCTCATGAGGAGCGACCCACCGAACAGGGCGAGCGACAGGGCGACGGAGACGATGACCGCGAAGGTCATCGTCAGGTTGCGGCGGAGACCGACACCGATCTCGGAGAGTACGAACTGTGCGCGCATGGCGACTGGTTGAGCCTTTCCGTGGACGTGGCGGTCAGTGCTGGTAGCCGTAGACGCCGCGTGCCTGGTCGCGGACGAGGCGGCCCTTCTCCAGCTCGATGACGCGCTTGCGCATCTGGTCCACGATGTTCTGGTCGTGCGTCGCCATCACGACGGTCGTACCGGTTCTGTTGATCCGGTCGAGCAGCTTCATGATGCCGACAGAGGTCTGCGGGTCGAGGTTGCCGGTGGGCTCGTCCGCGATGAGCAGTTTGGGCCGGTTGACGAAGGCGCGCGCGATGGCCACGCGCTGCTGCTCACCACCGGACAACTCGCCGGGCATCCGGTCCTCTTTCCCACCCAGCCCGACGAGATCGAGCACCTGGGGAACGGACTTGCGGATCTCGCCCTTCGACTTGCCGATGACCTCCTGCGCGAAGGCGACGTTCTCCGCCACCGTCTTGTTGGGCAGGAGCCGGAAGTCCTGGAACACCGTCCCCAACTGGCGCCGCATCTGCGGCACCTTCCAGTTGGAGAGGCGTGCGAGGTCCTTGCCCAGGACGTGCACCTGACCGTGGCTGCACCGCTCCTCGCGGAGGATGAGCCGCAGGAAGGTGGACTTTCCGGAGCCCGAGGACCCCACGAGAAACACGAACTCGCCCTTCTCCACTTCCAGGGAGACATCCCTGAGTGCAGGGCGGGTCTGCTTGGGGTAGACCTTGGAGACGTTGTCGAATCGGATCACGGATGCACCACGGGTCGCCGGGGGTAGATGAGCGTGACCATACGCGAGTCCGGTGTGCAACCGCAGGCTCCGGCAGGGGTTGCGTACTTGATGTGCGTTTTGTGCACCTCCCCAAGGGGCGCAGGGCTGCATCACCAGCGGCTCCGCCGCGGGGCGCGCCCAGCCCCCACCGGCCCGCAGCCGCGTGACAACCCCCACGTACCCCCTGGGAGCGACCCCCGCGCACCCTCCGGAGGAACCTGGCACAGTAGAGAGGGGAACGTTCACCCACCCACGAGCGTTCTCCGGGTGGAACCGTAGGGCTAGGAGGGCGAGCGCATGACGTACGACCGGCTGGTGTGCGCGAACTGCGCGGCGCCCGTGAGCGAGGGCCGGTGCCCTGTGTGCCGTGCGAACCGCGAGCGGCTGCAGCAGGAGAACTTCTTCGCGGGGCTCAACCCCATGGCACTGATCGCACTGCTTGCGGTGCTGATCGCAGCGGTCGCGCTACTGGCGCACCAGACCGCCTAGGGCGCGTCACACAGGCGCACAGGACGCCCGAGGGGCCCGGAGCGATGCACGCTCCGGGCCCCTCGTCGTACGTCGTCACACACGCTCCGTGCGCGGACGGCCACCGTCAGGCAGCCGCACCGCCACGGCCGCTCACCAGGCGCGGCAGGATCCGGAAGCCGATACCGCCGGCGATCATCGTCGCGGCACCGACCAGCAGGAACGCGGTCTGACCGGCACCGGTCTCGGCGAGCTGCGCACCGCTGCCCTGGGCCGAGGTGTCGGACGAGGAGCCGGTGTCGGTGAGGGCCGAGGAGCCCTCCTCCTGCGCGGAGTCGTTGGAACCGCCGTCGGGGTTGGTGTTGCTGTTGCCGCCGCCGTTGTTCCCGTTGCCGTTCCCATTGCCGCCGCCGTTGCCGTTCCCGTTGCCCGGGTCGGTCGGCGCGGTGGTCGGGTCCGTCGGGTCCTCGGTGGGCTCGGTCGGCTCCTCCGTGGGCTCCGTCGGGTCCGTCGGGTCCTGGGTGGTCGGCGGGTCCGTCGGCAGGCCGGTCGGCTCGGTCGGGTCCGTCGGCAGGCCGGTGGGCGGGTCGGTCGGGTCGTCACCGAGGCCGGTGTCGACGTTCACGCCGACGCCGCTGTCGTCCACGCTCACGCCGATGTCCAGCGCGGAAGCGGCACCGGCGGCGGTCAGCGAGGCACCCGCGGCGATCACGGCGCCGGCGGCGAGGCGCGCGACGCGGATCCGCGTCTTCTTCGTCATGTGGTTGCTACCCCCAGTAGCTCATCGTCATTGAGGCGGCGCTCGGGGGCCGTGATCAACGGGGGTGGCTGCGCTGCAAGTTCCCCCGGTTCACATGCGCCCCAGAGATACGCATGCCACGCTTTACCCTTCCCATTTTTCAAAGCAACGTCAAGGCCATTGCGCGTGCAATGTCCACTTGCGCCTTGTTTACCGGGGATTGGAACCTGTGAGTGTGATGTAAAACCCAGACAAACGACAACTGCCGCCCGGTGGGCGGCAGTTGTCATGTCGACAAAGTAACTCCCGTCGGCTACTTCTCCTGCTGCTTGCGCCAGCGAATTCCGGCCTCGAGGAACCCGTCGATCTCGCCGTTGAACACGGCCTCGGGGTTGCCGACTTCGAACTCGGTGCGCAGGTCCTTGACCATCTGGTACGGGTGCAGGACGTACGAACGCATCTGGTTGCCCCAGGAGTTGCCGCCGTCGCCCTTGAGGGCGTCCATCTTGGCCTGCTCCTCCTGGCGGCGCCGCTCGAGCAGCTTGGCCTGGAGCACGTTCATCGCGGTGGCCTTGTTCTGGATCTGCGACCGCTCGTTCTGACAGGACACGACGATGCCGGTGGGGAGGTGGGTGAGGCGCACCGCGGAGTCGGTGGTGTTCACGCCCTGGCCGCCGGGGCCGGACGACCGGTACACGTCCACCCGCAGCTCGGACTCGTCGATCTCGATGTGGTCGGTCTGCTCGACCACGGGGAGCACCTCGACACCCGCGAAGGAGGTCTGGCGGCGCCCCTGGTTGTCGAAGGGCGAGATCCGCACCAGCCGGTGGGTGCCCTGCTCGACGGAGAGCGTCCCGTAGGCGTACGGCACCTGCACGGCGAAGGTGGTCGACTTGATGCCGGCCTCTTCGGCGTACGACGTCTCGTAGACCTCGGTCTTGTAGCCCTTCTGCTCCGCCCAGCGCAGGTACATCCGCTGCAGCTTCTCGGCGAAGTCGGCGGCGTCGACGCCGCCGGCCTCGGCGCGGATGTTGACGAGCGCCTCACGGGCGTCGTACTCACCGCTCAGCAGCGTCCGGACCTCCATCTCGTCCAGCGCCTTGCGGACGGCGGCGAGCTCGGACTCGGCCTCGGCGCGGGTGTCCGGGTCGTCCTCCTCCTCGGCCATCTCGAAGAGCACGGCGAGATCGTCGATCCGCCCGCGCAGCGCCTCGGCCTTCCTGACCTCGGCCTGCAGATGGCTCAGCTTGCTGGTGATCTTCTGCGCCTCGTCCGGGTTGTCCCACAGGGACGGCGCGGCCGCCTGCTCCTCGAGCACGGCGATGTCTGCCCTCAGCCTGTCGAGGTCCAGAACGGCCTCGATCGACTCCATGGTCGAGGAGAGGGACTTGAGCTCTTCGGATACATCGACGACTGCCACGCCCTCCAGCGTAACGGCTCCGCCAAGTGGGGAGCGCCGGGCCGCCGCGCCGGGCTGCAACCGGGGTCCAGGGGTGGGGGCCCCTGGACCGGTCACGGGGACGCCGGTGCCGAGTGCCGGGTGTCCTGGGGGGTCGCTCCCGCGTCGTCGTCCGAGGTCGCCAGCCATGTGCCCACGCCGACCGCGGCCACGAGCAGCGCCGCGGCCGTGCCCAGGACCACCCGGCGGCGGCGCGTCACCGCGCGGTGGCGGGCGGAGCCGGGCCTCGGGGCGCCCGTCGCCCGCGGTGCCCGGGCCGTGCCGCGTGCGCCGCCGGCCAGCTCGTCGGGGGCCGGCACCCTCATCGACGTATGGGTGTCGCGGTTGGAGTCGGCCGGCTTCGCCCCCGGCACCAGGGGCACCGCGCCGCGCCGTACCTGCTCGCGGGCCGGCGCCGCGGCCTCGCCGGGTGCCGTCTCCGACTCCTCCGTCGGCTCCGCGTCCGGCTCGTCCACGTCCAGCGGCGGCATCCCCGCGACCAGCGGCAGCAGCTCCCGCAGCCGTACGCCCAGCTCCGAGGCCCGCAGCCGGGAGGCCGGGGCCTTGGCCAGGCACTGCACGAGCAGCTGCCAAAGCTCGTCCGGGATGCCCGGCAGGGGCACCACCGTCTCCGTGACGTGGCGGCGCAGGACCGCGCCCGGGTGGCCGCCGCCGAAGGGGGTGAAGCCCGCCAGCAGCTCGTACAGGACGGTCGCGAGGGCGTAGATGTCGACGGCCGCGCGCGGGGGCAGACCCTCCACGATCTCCGGGGCCAGGTAGTCCGGCGTACCGATGATCTTCGTCGCGCGCGTGCGGCGCGGGGAGTCGATGAGCTTGGCCACGCCGAAGTCGGTCAGCAGGGCCGGGTGCGAGCCGCCGGGGCCGAGCGGTCCCTGCATGTCGAGGAGCACGTTCTCCGGCTTCACGTCGCGGTGCACGACCCCCGCCGCATGCGCGGCCGCGAGGCCGTCCGCGACGTCCGCGACTATCGCCACCGCCGCGGCGGGTGCGAGCCGCCGCTCGCGGTCGAGCCGGGTGCGCAGGTCGGTGCCCCGTACGAGGTCCATGACGAGCGCGAGGTCGTTGCCGTCGACCACCAGGTCGCGTACGGAGACGACGTTCGGGTGTTCCAGGCCGAGCAGCGCGGTGCGCTCCTGCACGAAACGTCCGACGAGTTCCTGGTCGGACGCGAGATCCTCGCGCAGCAGCTTGATGGCGACGGGCCCCTCCGGCCCCTCGCCCAGCCACACCGTGCCGGCGCTGCCCCGCCCCAGGATCTGGTTCGCGGTGTACCGGCTGCCGATCTTCCGTGCCAAGACTGCTCCTACCGACGCGTGTTAATCGCTAAAACTACGCGTCCGAAGAGCCAACCTTCACTCCGGAGACGGAAATCACCCGCCAGGTGTCGACAAATCACCAAGCTCGTGGCTCAGTTGCCTCCGCTGCCGGCCAGATCGCCCAGTTTCCCGATCCATCCGGTCACGGTGTCGAACATGTCGGTCAGCTGCTGCCAGTAGCTCTTGGTCGTGCCGATCCACTCCTGGAGCGGGCTCAGCTCCCAGACCAGCCAGCCCGCGACGAACAGGATGACGATCGTGAACAGGCATCCCTTCAGGCAGCCGAGCCCGGGGATCTTCATCGGGTTGGCGCTGCGCTGCCGCGGCTGCCGGGGCTCGCGCGCGGGCTGCTGGGGCTGCTGCGGGGGCGCGTACCGCTGGGGCTGCTGGGGCTGTTGCGGGGCGTACTGCTGAGGCTGTTGCTGCTGCGGGTAGCCGTAGCCCTGCTGCTGCGGTCGCCGCTGGGGCGGTCGCTGCTGCTGGGGGCGCGGCTGCTGCTGCGGGCGGGCCACCTGCCGCTGGGGGCGGCGGCGCAGCGGGTCCTCGTTCGGGTCGAGGTACTGCTGGACCTGCGTCTGCTCGTTGCGGTCGCGGGCGGCGCGCAGCTGGTTCTGCCAGGGGTGCGGCTGCTCGGGCTGCTGTCCCGGCTGTCCCTGCGGCATCGGCGGCATGACCGCGGTCGGGTCGGCCGCCCCGGTGTTCGGGAGTACGGCGGTGGGGTCGGCGGCGCCGACCGGACCCGGGCGGCCGGTGTGCGGCATGACGTTGGTCGCGGCGTTCGGGTCGTAGCCGCCCGCCCCGTGCGGCAGCACCTGCGTGGGGTCGGCCGAGCCGGGGACCGCGGCCGGGGTCGGGTCGGGGACCAGCAGGGCACCGACGCTCTCGGCGGCGGCGATCTGCGCGGAGTTGGCGTGCACACCGACGCCTTCGGCGACGACGCGCAGCCCGCGCGCGAGGTTCTCGGCGCTGGGCCGCTCGTCCGGGTTCTTGCGCAGGCAGCGCTCTATGACCGTCCACAGCGGATCGGGGACCGTCGAGGGGCGGCGCGGCTCGGCGCTGAGGTGCTGGTGCAGGACCTCGAGGGCGGATCCGCCGCCGAACGGGGGACGGCCGGTGACCAGCTCGTACATCAGGATGCCGGCGCCGTAGATGTCGACGGCGGAGGTCTGCGGACGGCCCTCGGCGGACTCCGGCGCCACGTACGCGGGCGTGCCGACGAATTCATGGGTGCGGGTCAGGCCCGGGGAGTCGGCCAGGCGCGCGATGCCGAAGTCGGTGAGCATCGGGTGCATCTGGCCGCCCTGCTGCGCGAGCAGGACGTTGGCCGGCTTCAGGTCGCGGTGCACCACGCCGTCGGCGTGGCTGGCGGCGAGCGCGTCGGCGATCTGGGCGGTGAGCAGGGCGGCGGCGACGGGCGTGAAGGGGCCGTTCTCGCGCAGGTAGCGGTGCAGGTCGGGGCCCTCGACGAGGTCCATGACCAGCGCCAGCAGATCACCCTCGACGACCAGGTCGCGGACCCGGACGATGTTCGGGTGGGTCAGGCGCAGCAGGACGGAGCGCTCCCTGAGGAAGCGCATCACGATGTCGGCGTCGTTCGCCAGCTCTTCCTTGAGGACCTTGATCGCGACGGTCTCGCCGGGCTGACCGGGCACGGCGGCCTCGGCCCCCGCGGTCTCTCGCTGGCGGGCCCGCCAGACGGTGCCCGTGGCGCCGCGTCCGAGCGGCTCCTCGAGCAGGTACTTGCTGCCTACCGGCCGCACGTCATGTGCTCCCTGCTGCTTGCCTGTGTTTCCGACACACTGTTCCGACCCACTGTAGTGCCGCCGCCCGAAGCGGCAGGCTGTCGTCTTTCTGTGCCTCTTACGTACCGATTCCCGTACGCGTTCGAAGGAAAGACGCTCGACCCGGTCGGCCGGTTGCCAGGGTCCGGACGTGACCGATCTCAAGTGATCGTCGGTGCGCCACTGGTCAGGCACTTTTAGGGGCAGAGGTGACCAATCAAGATCACTTGGGACCGCAGCATGGGCGTGTTGTCAGTGGCAGGTGCGAGGATGCATTTCGTACTGGCCGATGTGCTCGTGTGGGGTGGGGAGAGGGGCCCGTCTGATGGATCTCCGCGGAAGCAGGAGCGGCGTTCGTGCCGGGCGTCGCGACGCCGCGGAGATCCATCAGACGGGCCCCGGTCCGCGCCCGCGCAGAAGGGACCGCTGACGGCGATGCAGATCCGGCTGACCGTCGTAGACCCGCTGGGCCCGCCCGACCGCGCGCGGGCCCGCACCGCGAGCTGCGACGTGCTGGTCACGGCGCCCGCCGGTACGGCCCTGGCCGCGGTGGCGTCGGCACTGGCCTCGGCGGTCGCGGGTGACGCGGGTGCGGCCGCCTCGGGCGGTGCGGTGGTGCTGTACGTGGGCGCCGAGCGCCTGGACGACCGCCGCTGCACCCTGGGCGAGCCCCCGCTGATCGACGGCGCCGTGCTCTCGCTGGGCGCCCCGGCCGAGCCCGAGCCCCATCCGGAGCTGGACGACGCCCCGACCCAGCTGCAGGTGATCGCGGGCCCGGACGCGGGCGGCGTCCACCTGCTGCACGGCGGCGAGATCCGCATCGGCCGCTCCGCCGACGCCGACGTCCCGCTCGACGACCCGGACGTCTCCCGTCTGCACTGCGCGGTGACGGTGACCGCCGACGGCCAGGTCTCGGTCGCCGACCTGGACTCCACGAACGGCACGACCCTGGACGGCACCCGCCTGGGCAAGCGCCCGGTGCGCTTCGCCCCGGGCGCGCTGCTGCGGATCGGCGAGTCGGCCCTGCGGGTCGCCCCCGCCGGAGGACCGGGCGCCCGGGTGGCGACGGCTCCGGACGGTGAGGGACATGTGCGGGTGACCTCCGGCGGCGAGCGCGAGGCCGGGGCAGCCGACGGGACTCCGACGGCCCCCACGAGCGGCGCCACGACACCGGAGCCGACGTCCCACGCGCGCGTGGCCGACGGCGGCGACAGCACCGCCACACCCTCGCGCGGCGTGCCGGCCGCCCAGGGACACGGCTCCGCGGAACCCCCGCTGGTGCCCGAGCAGGGCGGGGCGCCGCGGATCGAGAGCAGCGTCACAGGAGCGTCCGCAGCGAGCGGCGACACTCCCCCACTCTCGGCTTCGCTCGAGCGGGGGGACGAGACCCACGCGGGCCACTTCGGCGCGGTCGTATGGGACACGTCCGCACCGGAGGACGCGGACGCCCCCGGAGCGGGCCGCCGCAAGGGAACCCCGCTGCGCGGCACCGACGTACCACCGGGCCTGCGCAGGCGCGGCGGGCTCACGGCATGGGCACGGCGGCTGGCCGGCGCGCGCGGCGAGCAGGCCGCGACCGAGCATGACGCGTACGACGAGGACGACGCCCCGGAGACGGCGGCGGGACCCGCGCCGCTCACCGGCCCGCAGCTCCCCGAGGCCTGGCCGGACCCGGCGGCGCTGCTGCTGACCGCGCTCGGACCGGGCCCGCGGCTGTGGGAGCGCGGCCCGGGCCACCCGGAGGCGCTCACGGTCCGGCTCGGCACGGCTGACCGGGCGGCGCCCGACGGCTCCGGACTGCTGCCCGCGGTGCCGGTCACCGCGGACCTGCGCGAGGCCGGGGCACTGGGCCTGGCCGGCCCCCGCACCCGGCTGTCCGGGCTGGCCCGCGCGGTGGTGGCTCAGCTCGCGGCCCTGCACTCCCCCGAGACCCTGGAGATGGTCCTGATCACCGCGGACCGCTCCCGCCCCCTGGAGGAGCGCACCGCCGAGTGGTCCTGGCTGGGCTGGCTCCCCCATCTGCGCCCGGGCCACGGCCAGGACTGCCGCCTCCTGCTCGCCTACGACCGCGAACAGGCCACGGCCCGTACGGACGAACTCGTGCGCCGCCTGGAGGACCACCAGGCGGACACAAGGAGCGGAGCGCGCCCGCCGGCCCTCACGTCCGCCGGGCGGAGCCAGGCACGCGCCGCTGCCCGCCGACCCTCCTGGGCCCGTGACGACGACGGCACGGAGGAGACGGACGGCTTCGCCGGGCCGTACACCGTGGTCGTCGTCGACGGCGATCCCGGAGGCGCGGACGTGCGCAGGGCGGTGGCGCGGCTGGCGCTGGAGGGACCGCGGGCCGGGATACACGTCGTCTGCCTCGCCGAGACGGCATCCGCCTCGCCCGCGTCGCCGGTGACGGAGACGTACGAGGCGGCGTGCGCGGTGGCCCCGGCGTTCCGGGAGTGCGGTGCGGTCGCTCTGCTGAGCGGCGACGTGGCGACGGCGCTGCGGCTGATGCGGGTGGCGCGGGCGAGGACGTCCGGGGACGGGGCCGCGGGCCCGGTGCCGGGGACGGCTGACCCGGCCCGCCCCGCGGGACATGCCGGACCCACGGGCCCTGCGCAAGCGATCGACTCCCACACCACCCGCACCACGCCCATCCCCACCCCCGCAACCACAGCCACGGCTGCCCCGAGCGCCGCCGCACCACCTCCGCACGCCGGCCCCATGGGCCCCGGCACCGTGGCCGCGGTGGATGCCGTCTCCCTGCCCTGGGCCGAGCGGTTCGCCCGGGCGCTGGCCCCGCTGCGGGTGGACGGTGCCACCGGTGAACGGCACGCGCGCGTGTCCGCGCCCTTGCCCCAAGCCGCAAGGCTGCTGGACGAGTTGGGGCTGGCGCGGGCCACCCCGGCGTCGCTGATGGCGCGTTGGGCGGACGCGGCGGACGACACACAGTCGCTCGGCGGCCGGGCCTGGGCCGTGCTCGGGGCGGGCCCGCGCGGCCCGGTCTGCGCGGACCTCGCGGCCGACGGACCGCACCTGCTGATCGAGGGCCCGGCGGGCAGCGGCCGTACGGAGCTGCTGCGGGCCGTGGTCGCCTCGCTGGCCGCGGCCGAGCGCCCCGACCGGCTGGGCATAGTCCTGATGGACGGCCGGGACAGCGTGGGTGCGGGTGGCGGACACGGCGAGGGGCTGCGCGTCTGCACGGACGTCCCGCATGTGACGACCCATCTCACCGCCAACGACCCCGTCCGTATGCGGGAGTTCGCCCAGTCCCTGAGCGCCGAGCTGAAGCGGCGGGCCGAGCTGCTGGGCCGCTCCGTGTTCACCGAGTGGCACACGGGACGGGAGTTGTCGGGCCGGATCGTGGCCCAGCGGGCGACCGGAACGAACGGTACGGGCGACCTGGACACCCCGCCCAGCTCGACGATGCGGCTGCGTCCGGGGGCCGCGCGTCGGCAGACCGAGGCGGCACCGCCGCTGCCCCGCCTCGTCGTGGTGGTGGACGACCTGGACGCCCTGGTCTCCCCCGCGCTCGGCTCACCCGGCCGGCCCGCGGCGGGTTCCGTCATGCGGGCGCTGGAGGCGGTGGCCCGCGAGGGCGAGCGACTCGGCGTCCACTTGGTGGCCGCGACCGCCCCGGGTGGCCGTACGGCGGACACCGAACCGGCCCGGGCGGCCACCCTCCGGGCCACCCTCGAAGCCCCCGGCACCGCCCCGGACGACCCCGCTGCGGGCCGCGGCCGCCTGACCTGGTCCGACGGCCGGGCAACCCCCTTCCAGGGCGGCCGCGTCACGGGCCGCATCCCCCGCACGGCAACGCTCCGCCCCACGGTCGTCCCCCTGGACTGGCAGCGGATGGGCGACCCGCCGACCCGCCGACCGGTCCGCGAACTGGGCAACGGCCCGACGGACTTGGCCCTGCTGGCCAGCGCGCTGGAGCGGGCTGCACGGGAAGTGTCGGCGTCCGAGGTTCCGTCGCTGCTGTAGTGCCGCTCGGCACTACAGCCCGTCCAGCGTTTGAGGACGAGGCCTTTCGGGCCGAAGGGGGGCTGGGGGCACAGCCCCCAGGGCCGCGCACCCCCACGCACCCGCATGTCGGCCCAGCCGCCGGCGGCAACCGTCACGAGGGGGTCACGATCCCCCGGTTGACACAGGACGCGCACTTGCCGACCCCACCCCACGGGCGTAGACCAGATCACACGGGACAGCGCTCGACGTTCGACGAAGATCGAAGAACGGGGCAGTGATGCGCAGCACGAGCAGCAAGAACCGGTCACGCAGGGCCGCCAAAACCGCAGCCGCCCTCCTCGCGGGAGCGCTCGCACTGGCGCTCACCGGATGCAGCGGCGACGACAACAAGGACAACGGCGGGGGAGGCGGCAGCTCCGAGAGCGCGGGCACCGTCACGCTCCCCAAGCTCAACGGCCAGACGCTGGAGGTGGCAGCCGTCTGGACCGGCGCCGAACAGGCGAACTTCATGAAGGTCATGGACGAGTTCAAGAAGCGCACCGGCGCCAAGATCAACTTCGTACCGACCGGCAACAACACCTCCACCTTCCTCGGTACCAAGATCGAGGGCGGCAAGCCGCCGGACGTCGCGTTCCTCCCGCAGGTCGGCGTGCTGCACCAGTTCGCGGACAAGGGCTGGCTCAAGCCCCTCGGCACGGAGGCCAAGGCGCAGCTGGACAAGAACTTCTCCAAGGGCTGGGTGGACCTGGGCGCCTGGAAGGGCAAGCAGTACGGCGTCTACGCCAAGGCCGCCAACAAGTCCCTGGTCTGGTACAACACCGCGGCCTTCGACGCGGCCGGCATCCAGACCCCGCCGAAGACCTGGAAGGACTTCCTCACCACCGCGCAGACGCTGTCCGACGCCGGCACCCCGGCCGTCTCGATCGGCGGCGCGGACGGCTGGACGCTCACCGACTGGTTCGAGAACGTCTATCTCGCGCAGGCCGGCCCGGACAAGTACGACCAGCTGGCCGCGCACAAGATCAAGTGGACGGACCCGTCGGTGACCAAGGCGCTCACCACGCTCGCCGAGCTGTGGGGCAAGAACGATCTGATCGCGGGCGGCAACAAGGGCGCGCTGAACACGGAGTTCCCGAAGTCGGTCACGCAGACCTTCTCCGGCACCACCCCGGCCGGGATGGTCTTCGAGGGCGACTTCGTGGCCGCCAACATCAACGGCGACACCAAGGCGAAGCTGGGCACGGACGCGAAGGTCTTCCCGTTCCCGTCGGTCGGCAGCCAGTCGCCCGTGGTCAGCGGCGGCGACGTCGCCGTGGCGCTGAAGGACGGCAAGGGCGCCCAGGCGCTGCTGACCTTCCTCGCCTCGACCGACGCGGCCGAGATCTGGGCGGCGCAGGGCGGCATGCTCTCGCCGAACAAGGAGATGGACCAGAGCAAGTACAAGGACGCCATCACCCGCACGATCGCCGGAGCGCTCCTCGCGGCCGGCGACAACTTCCGCTTCGACATGTCCGACCAGGCACCCGCGGCCTTCGGCGGCACCGCCGGCGTCGGCGAGTGGAAGGACCTGCAGGACTTCCTGGCGAACCCGAAGGACATCGCCGGTACCCAGAAGAAACTGGAGGCCGACGCGGCCAAGGCGTACGGCTCGAGCTGACGGGTCATGACGTCCGTGGCGAAATCGACGGGGGGCGCCGGCGCACTGCCGGCGCCCGCCGCCGAACCGGGCAAGAGCATCACGGGGACGCGGCTGTGGGTGGCGGTGCTGTTCCTGCTGCCCGCGCTCGTGCTCCTCGGGGCGCTCGTGGTCTACCCGATCGGGTACTCGATCTGGCGCAGCCTCTACGACGCCGACGGCTCGGGCTTCGTGGGGCTGGACAACTACCACGACATCTTCACCAACGACGCCACCCTGACCGCCGTACGCAACACCGCGATCTGGGTCGCCGTCGCGCCGGCGATCGTCACCGCGCTCGGTCTGATCTTCGCCGTGCTGACCGAACGGGTGCGCTGGGGAACGGCGTTCAAGCTGATCGTCTTCATGCCGATGGCGATCTCGATGCTCGCCGCGGGCATCATCTTCCGTCTCGTCTACGAGCAGGACCCGAACCTGGGCGCCGCGAACGCGGTCGCCAAGTCGATCCATGACACGTTCGTGTCGTCGTCCGTCTATCCCAATGCCCGCCCGAACGCGGCGGTCAGCGATCTCAAGCCGTCCGGCGGCGGATCGTTCACGACCACCGGCACCGTGCACGCGGGCACCCCGGCCCTGCTCCCCCTGGTCGGCATCGCGCCCGACAAGCTCCCCGGCAGCCCCGAGAACGCGAAGACGGCGAGCGGCTCCGGCATCACCGGCACCGTCTGGCTGGACTTCAAGCTGGGCGGCGGCGGGATCAAGGGCAAGGTCGACCCCGGCGAGAAGGCACTCAAGGACGTCAAGGTGGAGGCGGTGAAGAACGGCAAGGTGGTCGCCTCCGCCAAGAGTGGGGCCGACGGCGTCTTCACCCTGCCCGCGTCGGCCGACGGGGCCCAACTCCGCCTGCCCGCCTCGAACTTCTCGGCGCCGTACGCCGGTATCGCATGGCTCGGCCCGACCCTCGTCACCCCGGCCATCATCGGCGCGTACGTGTGGATGTGGGCGGGCTTCGCGATGGTGCTGATCGCGGCGGGCCTCGCGGGCGTGGACCGCAACCTCCTGGAGGCGGCCCGGGTGGACGGCGCCAACGAGTGGCAGGTGTTCCGAAGGATCACCGTGCCCCTTCTCGCACCGGTCCTGGTCGTCGTCCTCATCACGCTGATGATCAACGTGATGAAGATCTTCGACCTGGTCTACATCATCGCCCCGCAGCCCAGTCAGGACGAGGCCAACGTCCTGGCGCTGCAACTGTTCCTGTCGTCCTTCGGCGGCGGCGGCAACGAGGGCGTCGGCAGCGCGATCGGCGTGCTCCTGCTGCTGCTCGTGCTGCCGGTGATGTGGGTCAACATCCGCCGTCTGCGAAGGGAGCGTCAGCGGTGACCACCCTCGACACGACCGTGCACGCCAAGCGCTCCTTCGCCGCCAGGGTGGCGAGCTGGGCGGGCGGCGGGATCCTGCGCGTCTTCCTGCTCCTGGTCGCGGTGTTCTGGCTGGTGCCGACCTTCGGCCTGCTGGTCTCCTCCTTCCGCGACCCGACCGACATCGCCACCTCGGGCTGGTGGAAGGCGCTCAGTGCGCCGAGCCAGCTGACCGCCAAGAGCTACAAGTCGCTCCTCGAGAACGACACGATCACCCACTCCCTGTTCAACACCATCTGGATCACGGTCCCGGCCACGCTGCTGGTGGTGTTCATCGGCGCGATGGCCGGATACGCCTTCGCCTGGATGGACTTCAAGGGCCGCGACTGGTGGTTCCTGGTCGTGGTCGCGCTGCTCGTCGTGCCCGTCCAGGTCGCCCTGATCCCGCTCGCCGATCTCTTCGGCAAGATCGGGATCTTCGGCGACATCATCGGCGTGGTCCTCTTCCACGTCGGCTTCGGACTGCCGTTCGCCATCTTCCTGTTGCGCAACTTCTTCGCGGAGATCCCGCGTGAACTCCTGGAGGCGGCACGGCTGGACGGCGCCGGCGAGACCCGCCTGTTCCTCACCGTCGTACTCCCCCTCGGCGCACCGGCGATCGCCTCGCTGGGCATCTTCCAGTTCCTGTGGGTGTGGAACGACATGCTGGTCGCGCTGGTGTTCTCGGACTCCTCGTCGCAGCCGCTGACGGTCGCACTGCAGCAGCAGGTACGGCAGTTCGGCAACAACATCGACGTCCTGGCACCCGGCGCGTTCATCTCGATGGTGATCCCGCTGGTCGTGTTCTTCGCGTTCCAGCGGCAGTTCGTGTCCGGTGTGATGGCGGGCGCGGTGAAGTAACCGCCGGGCCTGTACGACAACCGGCGTGAGGGGGCGGGACGTTACGGTCCCGCCCCCTTCCGTTCACCCACGATCCCCCGTATGCCGCACTCAGCGTAACCAAGTCACTCCATCGGCCGTTCCCGGGCAAGGCCCTGTCGTCGCACCGACCCATGGATGTCCCTTGCCCAGGTTCAGTGTCATTGTCCCCGCGTACAAGGTTCAGGCGTATCTGCACGAGTGTCTGGAATCGGTGCTGTCGCAGTCGTATCCCGATCTCGAGGTGATCGCGGTCGACGACTGCTCGCCGGACGGATCCGGCGCGATCATCGACGAGTTCGCGGCCCGCGACCCGCGCGTCCGCCCCCTGCACCTGGCCGAGAACCAGGGCCTGGGCCGCGCCCGCAACGCCGGCATGGAGCAGGCGACCGGCGACTACCTGGTCTTCCTCGACGGCGACGACACCCTGACCCCGCACGCACTGCGCTCGATCGCCGACCGCTTGAAGGAGACCGGCGAGCCGGACGTGATCGTCTACGACTACGCGCGCACGTACTGGTCGGGCGAGACCGTCCGCAACGTGGTCGCCGTCCAGCTCGCCGAGCAGGGCCCGGCACCCTTCCGCCTGGAGGACCGCCCGGGCCTGCTGCAGCTGCTGATGGTGGCCTGGAACAAGGCCTACCGGCGGGAGTTCGTCGAGCGCGAGGGCTTCGCCTTCCCGCCCGGCTACTACGAGGACACGCCGTGGACCTTCCCGGTCCTGATGGCCGCCGAGTCGATCACGACCCTGGACCGGGTGTGCGTCCACTACCGCCAGCGCCGCCAGGGCAACATCCTCGGCACCACCAGCCGCAAGCACTTCGACCTCTTCGAGCAGTACGACCGTGTCTTCGCGTTCGTCGACGCGCGCCCCGAACTCACTCGCTGGCGGCCGGTGTTGTTCCGCCGCATGGTCGACCACCTGACGAAGGTGTTCGCGCGGCGGGACCGGCTGCCGCGCGGCTCGCGCGCCGAGTTCATGCGCAGGGCCCGCTCCCACTATCGCCGTTACCGCGTCCCCGGCCACCCCGTCCCGCTGCGCTCCCGCCTGCGCCACACCCTGGTCCGCTGGGGCCTGCACCGCACGTACCGCACCCTGCAGTTGACGGCCGCCGGGCACCGCCGCACGGCCAAGCTCGCCGTCAAACTCCTGCGCACCGTGCGGGCGTTGGCCCTCCGCCTGCACTACCGCGTCCAGCTGCGCCTGCCCCTGCGCTCGGACCGCGCCGTCTTCACCGCGCACGACGGCCGCGGCTGCAACCCGGCCGCCCTGGAGGAGGCCTTCCGCACCCTCGTCCCGCACATCCGCACGGCGTGGCTCGCCCGCCCGGACACGGCGGCCTACTGGACCGCCCTCGCCCGCTCCAAGTACCTCGTCAACAACACCGACTTCGAGCCCCGCCTGGTCAAGCGCCGCGGCCAAGTCCTGATCCAGACCCAGCAGGGCACCCCGCTGGGGCACATGGGCCTCGACCTCCAGGAACGCCCCGCCGCAGCAAGGGGCCTGGACTTCGAACAGCTCCTGCGCGGCGTCGACAAGTGGGACTACGTGCTCTCGGCGAACCGCCACTCCACCCTCACCTGGGAGCGGGTCCACCCGGGCTGCTACACCACGCTCGAATACGGCAGTCCGCGCAACGACGCGTTCCAGAAGGCGACTTCGGCGGACGTGACCCGCGTCCGCGACTCCCTGGGCATCCCGCAGGACACCGTCGCGATCCTCTACGCGCCCACCCACCGCGACTACCGCCGCACCCAGCTCTCGCCCCTGGACCTGGAACGCGTCCTGCACCGCCTGGGCCCCCGGTTCGTCGTCCTGGCCCGCACCCACGGCCCCGTCCCGCACGGACCACGCGTCATCGACGTCACCGGCCACCCGAGCATCGAGCAACTCGCCCTCGCCTCGGACGCGTTGGTCACCGACTACTCGTCCCTGATGTTCGACTACGCCAACCTCGACCGGCCGATCGTGGTGCACGCCGAGGACTGGGAGGCGTACGAGGCGGCCCGCGGCACCTACTTCGACCTGCGCTCCTTCCCGCCGGGCGCGGTCGCCCGCAGCGAGGACGAGCTGATCGACATCTTCGCCACCGGCCACTGGCGCGGCTCCCGCTCCACGCAGCTGCGGTCCGCCTTCCGCGAGCGCTTCTGCGCGTACGACGACGGACGCGCCGCCGAACGGGTCGTACGCCATGTGGTGCTGGGCGAGACCGGCCTCCCGTCGGTGATCCCCCTCGACCAGCGCCACCCCGTGCCGTCCTCCCCCACTCTCGAATCCGCTCAAGCGGGGGGACCCCCATCCGCGACCCTTTCGCGCTCCCCGCAAGCCACCGTGCCGCAACCCACCGGCCCCCTGACCGTCACCGACACCCTCTGAACGCCGTTCTCACTCCGGGGAGTTCGCATGCCCTCCAGTCCGTCGCGGCCCACACCGAGCCGGCCGTCCACCTGGCGTCCCGCGGGGCGGCCCGGACGCCGCCGCGTCGACTGAGACGCAACCCGGGCCCCGCAGGAACATCGACAGAAAGAGCAGAATGCCCCGCTTCAGCATCATCGTCCCGTCCCATGGGGTGGCAGGCCGGCTGTCCCAGGCGCTGGACTCCGTTCTCGCGCAGTCCTTCGGCGACTTCGAGCTGATCCCGGTCTGCGACGCCCCCGACGCGCCCGCGTCGCACGTCGTCGCCGGGTGTGCCGGGCGGGACTCCAGAGTGGCCCCGGTGCACTCGCCCCCGTCGGCCGGCCTGGCCGGGGCGCGCAACGCCGGGATGCGGGCGGCGACCGGCGCGTATGTGCTGTTCCTCGACGGCGACGACGTCCTCGTCCCGGGCGCGCTGTCGGCGCTGGACGCCCGGCTGGCCGACACCGGCGACATCGACGTCCTGTACGCCGAGCACGAACGCACCCCCTGGTGGGAGGGCGAGCCGACCAACCCGACCACGCTGCAGCTGCCGAAGACGCCGGACGCGGCCTTCTCCCCCGACCAGGTGCCCCAGCTGACCGGCGTACAGCTCCCGGCGTGGAGCGCGGCCTACCGCAGGCTCTTCCTCGCCGAGCACCGGATCGCCTTCCCCGACGGCCACTTCACGGACGTCGGCTTCGGCGGCCTGGTCACCCTGAAGGCCGAGAAGGTCGCGGTGCTGCGCCAGGTCGTCGTACGGCATCTGGTGCGCCGGCAGGGCAACCGGCTCAGCCTGCCCGGCGAGCACCACCTCGAACTCCTCTCGCAGACCGACCTGGTGCTGACCCGGGCTGCCGAACAGGGGCTCGCCCCCGACCGGTTGGGCCCGCTGTTCGAGCAGCTCTTCTCCGCCGTGCTGAAGACGGCCGCGCACGCCCGGCGCCTGCCGGCCAAGCGCCGGGCCTTCTTCCGCCGGGCGAGCAGGCTCTACCGCCGCCACCGCCCCGCGGGCTACGGGACGCCGGGCGGCAGCCTCGGCGTCCAGCACCGCCTGCTGGCGAGCGGGGCGTACACGGCCTTCCGCACGCTGCGCGGCGCCAACCAGTCGGCGGCCAAGGTGACCGAGCGCCTCCCCCGCCGCCGCATGCTGCGCACCCGAATGCGCTACGCCCGCGACCTGCGCCGCCCGCTGGACCCCAACCTGGTGGTGTACTGCGCCTATTGGGGCCGCGGCTACGCCTGCAACCCGGCCGCGATCCACGCCAAGGCGCGCGAACTCGCCCCGCATCTGCGCTCGGTGTTCCTGGTCGAGCCGGACCAGGCGCACACCGTGCCGAAGGACATCGAGTACGCGGTCATCGGCAGCGCCGAGTACTGGGAGGTGCTGGCGCGCGCCAAGTACCTCGTGAACAACGCCAACTTCGCGGACGCCGTCGTCAAGCGCAAGGGCAGCGTCCATCTGTCGACCCAGCACGGCACCCCGCTGAAGAAGATGGGCGTCGACCAGGCGACGTACCCGGTGGTGGCGTCCGCGACCGGCAGCTTCGCCAAGCTGCTGGCCCGCGTCGACCGCTGGGACTACAACCTCAGCTCCAACCGGCACTCGACTCAGATGTGGGAGCGCGCCTTCCCCGCCGCGCACGAGACCCTCGAGTACGGCTATCCGCGCAACGACGTCTACTACACGGCCACGGCGGACGATGTCGCCCGTATCAGGCGGGAGTTGGGCATTCCCGAGGACAAGACGGCCGTCCTGTACGCGCCCACCCACCGCGACTACCACACCGGTTTCGAGACGGGCCTGGACCTGGAGGCCTTCTGCGAGGAGGCCGGCGAGGACGTCGTCGTCCTGCTGCGCGCCCACTACTTCTACGACCAGGGCAGGGCGAAGAGCACCGGGCGGATCATCGACGTGACCGCGCACCGCTCCTCCGAGGACGTGTGCCTGGCCGCCGACGCGCTGATCACCGACTACTCGTCGATCATGTTCGACTACGCCAACCTGGACCGGCCCGTCGTGGTCTACATCGACGACTGGGACGTCTACCGGGAGACCCGGGGCGTCTACTTCGACCTGCCGGAGCACCCGCCGGGCCCCGTGGCCCGCACACCTCAGGAGCTGGCGCGCGTGTTCCGCGACGGCTCCTACCGCGGGCCGGAGTCCGGGGCCGCGCGGGCCGCCTTCCGGGAGCGCTTCTGCCAGTTCGACGACGGACGCGCCGCCGAACGCGTCGTACGCCGGGTGCTGCTGGGCGAGCCGCCCGAGTCGATCCCGCCCGTGATCCCGCTCGCGGAGCGCGTCCCGGCCCCCGCTGCCTCCACCCTCGTAAGGAGCTGAGCTCAGCAGTGCCCCGCTTCAGCATCATCGTCCCCGTCTTCAAGGTGCAGGGCTTCCTGCGCGAGTGCATCGACTCGGTGCTCGGACAGTCGTATCCCGACTTCGAGGTGATCGCCGTCGACGACCTCTCGCCCGACGGCTGCGGCGCCATCCTCGACGAGTACGCGGAGCGCGACGCGCGGGTGCGGGTGCTGCACCTGCCCGAGAACGTCGGCCTGGGCCGGGCCCGCAACGCCGGCCTGGAGCACGCGCGCGGCGACTACGTCCTCTTCCTCGACAGCGACGACCACTACACGCCGGGTCTGCTGGGCGCCGTGGCCGAGCGGCTGAAGACGGCCGAGGACCCGGACATCCTGGTCTTCGACCACGTCCGCACCCACTGGTGGGGCCGGGGCGGCCCCAGCGACGCCTCCACCCTGCTGGCCGCCGCGGCCCAGGACGTCTTCAGCCTCCGTGAGAGCCCGCAGTACGTCCATCTGTTCCTGGTCGCCTGGAACAAGGCGTACCGGCGCGCCTTCTTCCAGGAGCACGGCCTGCAGTACGCGCCGGGCCTGTACGAGGACGCGCCCGTCACCTACCGGTCGATGGTGCTGGCGCAGAGCATCGCCTGTCTGAACCGCATCGGCGTCGAGTACCGGCAGCGCCGGCAGGGCGCGATCACCAAGACGCCGGGGCGCCGGCACTTCGACATCTTTCCCCAGTACGAGGGCCTGTTCGCGTTCCTCGAGGAGCGCGACGACCTCGCCTGGGCGCGGCCCCTTCTCTTCGAACGGGCCCTGGACCACATGCTGTTCGTCATCGCCCGCGAGGACCGCGTGACCGCGGCGGACCGCCCCGACTTCTACCGCGAGATGCGCTCCTTCCACCGCCGCCACTGTCCGGAGGGCTTCACACCGCCGGACGGCGAACGGGGCACCGAGATGCGGCTGCTGGCGACCTCGCCGTATGCCTCGTTCGCGGCACTGCGCGGGGCGCGCGGGCTGCGCAGGATCGCCGGGGCCGGCAAGCGCCGTACGGTCGGCAAGGCGTCGAGCGCCGCCCGGCAGGGCGGATACGCGGCCCTGTCGAGGCTGCCCCTCGACCCGCACCTCGCCGTCTACTCGGCCGGCCACCACGCGGGCGTGCACGGCGACCCGGCCGCGATCCACGCCAAGGCCCGCGAACTCGCCCCGCACATCCGCGGGGTGTGGGTGGTGCGGGAGGACGCGCTGGACTCGCTGCCGGACGGGCTGGACCACGTGACCCCGGGCTCCCGGCGCTACCACGCGCTCGTGGCGCGGGCCACGTACTGGGTGAACAACGTCAACTGGCCCGGCACGCTGGCCAAACGCCCCGGCAGCGTCCACGTCCAGACCCACCAGGGCACCCCGCTCAAGTACATGGGCGCCGACCTGCTGGCCAAACCCGGCGCCCGGCACGGCTTCAGCGTGCCGAAGATGCTGCACCGCGCTGACCGCTGGGACCTGAGCCTGGTCGCCAACCGGCACTCCGAGCTGGTGTGGGAGCGGGCGTACCCCTGTCACTTCACGTCACTGCGGACGGGCAGCCCGCGCAACGACGTGCTGGTCGCACCCTCCGCGGAACGCGCCGCGGCCGTCCGCGCGCGGCTCGGCGTCCCGCACGGCAACAAGGTGGTGCTGTACGCCCCGACCCGCCGCGAGTACCGCCGCGGCGGGCATGTCGACCGGATCGACCTGGCCCGCTTCGCCGTGGATCTCGGCGCCGGCCACACCCTCGTCGTACGCCTGCATCCCTCACTCGCGACCGGTACGGCGCGCGGGCTCGGGCTTGCGGATCTGCACGCGCGCGGTGTGCTGATCGACGCGACGGACGAGCCGCACGTCGAGGACGTGATGCTCGCCTCCGACGTGCTGGTCACCGACTACTCGGCCCTGATGTTCGACTACGCCAACCTGGACCGGCCGATCGTGATCCACGCCGACGACTGGGGCGCGTACGCGGCGAGCCGGGGCGCCTACTTCGACATCACCGCCGAGGCACCGGGTCATGTGTCGCGCTCCTACCGGGAGTTGGCGTGGCTGTTCGCCTCGGGGACCTGGCAGGACGAGGAGTCGGCGGGGCTTCGGGCCGCCTTCCGGGAGCGGTTCTGCGAGTTCGACGACGGACGGGCCGCCGAGCGCGTCGTACGGACCGTGATGCTGGGCGAGGAACTCCCGCAGCCCGCACCGTCGCCGCTGCTGCCGTCCCCGGCCACTGAACGGGCTCACTCGATGAGGTGACGCTCCGTCGATCCGGCGCTCCCGGAGGGAAACATACGGGCCATGCCCAAGACCCTCCCCCTGCCGACCGTCCGGTGAGCGCCGGTCTCCTGGTCCGGCGGACCGCGCCCGGCGCGACGGCCCTGCGCGGCGGCCGTGCCTGGCAGCCCACCCCGTACCAGGTCTTCGGCGGTCTGTTCTGGCTGATGATGACGCTGGCGTTCTGGCGGATCCCGCTGTGCTGCGACACCGGCCAGCACGCGGCGGTGATCGAGCGGCTCAAGGCGAACCTGCTCCACCCCGCCCACTCGATGGCGGCCCTGCCGGGCGCGGGCAGCCCGTACTACGGGCCGTACGCCGTCGCCCAGGCCGTCTTCGCACGGCTGACGGGACTGTCCGGCTGGGAGGTGCTGAGACTCGCGGGCCCGCTGCACCTGGTCGTCCTGCTGACGGGCATCGGCCGCTTCGTCCGCACCCTCACCCCACGCCCGTGGGCGCCGGTCCTCGCCCTGCCCGCGATGACGCTGCTGTGGGGCACCGAACGGATCCTGTGGAGCGGCTACCTCGGGCTGATGTCGATGACGACGAACATCAGCTATCCGTCCGCGTTCGCGATCGGACTGACCTTCTGGGCCTGGGGGCTGACGGGCACGCGCGCGTGCGCGAGCTCGAAGCCCGTTCGGTACGTCGGTCCGAGCGGGCTCGAAGGCTGGTGGGGGTACGCCGGGATCGGCGCCCTGTACGGCCTGATCCTGCTCATCCATCCGGTCACGGCCGTGTCGGCGGTGGTGGGGGCGGTGGGCATCGTCGCGGCGCGGCAGCGGGGGTGGCGGCGGCCGGTGGCGGCCCGGTGGGGGCTCACGGGAGCGGCCGCGCTGGTGGTCGCCGTCGTATGGCCGTACTACGACGTGCTGTCGCTGTCCGGCGACACCGGCATGGACCGGATGCACGAGCGGCTCTACGAGCACCTCGCCGGGAACTCCTGGCTGGCCCTGATCGGGGCGCCCGCACTGTGGTGGCGCGCCCGGGGCTCGGCCGGGCGGGACCCGCTGGTGCTGATGTTCGCGCTGGAGAGCGCGGTGGTGGCGTACGGCTGGGTGAGCGGGCACTACATGTACGCGAGGGCGCTGTGGGCCGCGCTGGTGCCGCTGCAGTTCGCGCTGGCCGTGGAGCTGGCGGCGCCCCGGCCGTGGGGGTGGTTCAGGAAGGCGCTGGGCGCGATGGCCCTTGTCTGGGCGTGCGTCGGCTTCTTCACCGTGCAGGGCGGGGCGGTGGTGCCGGTGGGGCTCGACCAGCCGCCGGACTGGCCGACGTACGACTGGGCGATGGGGTACGTCCGGCCCGGCGACGTCGTGCTCACCGACGGGTACACCGCCAGTCACCTCATCGCCGGATACGGGCCGAACCTCGCCGCGCCCATCTGGCCCGACCCCGCCCTGGACGAGCAGGAGCGCAGACGCCGGGCCGCCGAGGTCCGTGGCTACTTCGCGCCGGGCACGACCCGCGCCGAGCGCGAGGCCCTCGTCCGCCGCTACCACGCGCGCTGGCTCCTGCTGACGCGGAATCAGGCGGTGCCGCCGGAGGCTGTCGTGGTGGCGTGGAGCCGGCAGACGGGGGAGGTGCTGGCGCGGGTCGGCTCTCCCGTGGGGGTTACTCGATGACGAGGTCGACCTCGATGTTGCCGCGGGTGGCGTTGGAGTAGGGGCAGACCTGGTGGGCGGTCTCGACGAGCTTGCGGCCGGTGGCCTCGTCCACGGTGTCCGGCAGCTCGACGCGGAGGGTGACCTTGAGGCCGAAGCCCTCGCCCTGCTT
Organism: Streptomyces sp. NPDC047043; assembly: GCF_040644055.1. Classification (NCBI taxonomy): domain Bacteria; kingdom Bacillati; phylum Actinomycetota; class Actinomycetes; order Kitasatosporales; family Streptomycetaceae; genus Streptomyces; species Streptomyces sp. NPDC047043. Next base: position 39,399 of record NZ_JBEYVO010000025.1, on the reverse strand, counting down.
GCCTATGCCGACCTCGGCGGTGACGGCGGCGTCGGTGACGTCGACCTTGGCCTGGCGGCCGACGAGGCCGAGGGCGCTGCCGAAGCAGGCGGCGTAACCGGCGGCGAAGAGCTGCTCCGGGTTGGTGCCCTCCCCGTTGCCGCCCAGCTCCACCGGCGGGGCCAGCTTCAGGTCGATCTTGCCGTCGTTGGAAACGGCGCGACCGTCACGGCCGTGGGTGGCGGTGGCGACAGCGGTGTAGAGCGCGTCCATGGAAAACCATCCCTCTCGAGTCACAGTGCTCCGGCGGCTCTCTCGCGGCCGCCTCACGACCACAAGTAGAGCACACAATTCAATTGCGCACAACTAAATGGCTCGCAAGAGCTATCCTGAAGGCATGAGCACCTCGCCGACCCCGACACCGACCCCCGCCCAGACACCGCCCACGACCGACTGGCTCCGCCTCGACCAGCAGATCTGCTTCTCCCTGAACGCCGCCTCGCGCGCCTTCGGCGGCGTCTACCGCGTGATCCTCAAGGACCTCGGGCTCACGTACCCGCAGTACCTGGTGATGCTGGTGCTGTGGGAGCACGGCGACCTGCCGGTCAAGAAGCTGGGCGAACACCTCCGCCTCGACTCCGGCACGCTCTCCCCGCTGCTCAAGCGCCTGGAGACGGCCGGTCTGGTACGGCGTGAGCGCAGCGCGCGCGACGAGCGCTCGGTGGAGGTACGGCTCACCGAGGAGGGCATGGCCCTGCGCGAGCGCGCGCTTCAGGTGCCGCGCCGGATCGTGGCGGCGACCAGCTTCGACGTGGACGAGATCCGTGCGCTGCGGGCCCGGCTCGACGAGCTCACGACCGCGCTGGACGCGGCGGCGGCGTCGGCGTCCGCGGAGGGTTCGTAGACGCACGGCGAACGTAGAGCTGCAGGGCCACGCGGCCGCTGACGTACTTCTGCTGCGGGACGAACTGCCCTTCCACGACGGCGAGTTTGACTCGCTCGGTCGGATTCACCGGGCGCGAGCGCAGGACTCCCGACTGGGCGACGACCCAGACACGGTCCACACCGGCGAGCTCACGCTTCAGCCGCCGGGGCGTGGTCTCACGCCCGCTCAGAGTTCCGGAACGGGGCCCTGACTCCCCGAGCGCGATGTCCCGCCCCTTCCGGAAGCCCTTCGGATACGTCAACGCGGCGAGCCGCCAGACCGACGGTACGAACAGCACGGGATCGCCGGGTCGGATCTCACGGGCGGCGAGCGCGGAGACGACGGCGAGGTTCTCGGGCCGGTCGGCCGGGGAGCGGTCGTGGCGGTAGAGGGGGAGGTGCTGGAGGAAGGCGAGGGTGATGACCAGGACGCCGGCGGAGGGGACGAGGCGACCACCTGGCCGCAGGCGCGCCACGACCCCGGCCACCCACTCGGTCCCGGCGGCGGTCAACAACGCCGCCCCCGCCAACGCGTACAGCACATACCGCTCGTGATAGAGCGGCCGGACCTGCGACACGGCCATCAACACCCCCGGCGGCACCACGAGCAACGGAACCGTGACCGCGGCCAGTCGCCCAGCCCGGACCCCCACCACCATCAGCAGGACAGCCACCCAGAACACCACCCCCGTAGGCCCCACGGCGAAGTTCCGCACCAGCCCGCCGACCTGCTCCCACCCCGGCGCCACCAACCACCCCACCTGCCCCGACTGCCCCTGCGACACCCACACCAACGGCAGCAGGACAACCCCGACCACCCCCACCGCACGCCCCCACCCGCACCAAACGGCCTTCGACACCCGCGCAAGCGCCAGTGTCACCGCGTGCGCGCACAGCACCAGCACCGCCAGTTCGTGCAGCAGGCAGGTCACGGCGACGACGCATCCGTACGGCCACCACGACCTCGGCTTCGCCAACTCCCGCACCAGCAGCAGCGTTGCCCCCGCCGCACCCGCCGCGACGAGGGCGTACGACCGTCCCTCCTGCGCATAGTGGCCGGTCAGCGGTGTGACGGCGTAGAGGAGACCGGCCCACAGGCCGACCCGGGGGCGGGCCAGTCGGATGCCGAGCGCGGCGACCAGGCCGGCCGTCGCGGCCGCCCCGCACACCGACGGGAGGCGCAGGACGACCTCGCCGGGGTGGACGGCGAGCACGACGTGCATGAGCAGGTAGTACAGGCCGTGCACCGCGTCCATGCCGTGCAGCAGCTGCCAGATCTGCGGCACCGTGCGCCGCCCCACCAGGAAGGTGACGCTCTCGTCGCCCCACATGCCGCCGCGGTCGAGCCCCCAGAGCCCGATCGCGAGCATGACGGCGACGGGCACCGCCACAGCCACCACGCTCGCGCGCTTGCTCTCCACCCGGCTGATTTTGTGCTGTTGGCAAGCTCTTACCGACGATTGACGGTGCATTGGCACCGACACACCATTCGCCCGGCTTACGATCCGCCGTGATGAATGCCGTCAGGAAGCACCGCCTGCTCACCCTCGCCGCCGTCTGGCTGATCACCCGCGCCGCCATGCTGTGGCTGCTCGCTCACGACGACCTCATCCGGCTGGGCGGAGGCGCGGTCGCGCGGGAGGTGTGGCGCCTGTACCACCACTGGTACGGCGTCCTCGCGCACGGCGCCTTCCCTGCGCACGACCCGCTGTGGCAGTACCCGCCGGGCGCCGGTCCGGTGCTGCTGTCACCGGCGCTGCTGCCGGGCCTGACGTACTTCCAGGCGTTCGTCACCCTCACATTGGCCTCCGACGCGGCGATCACGCTGGTGCTGGCCCGCGCGGGCAGTCTGCGCGGCGCCGCCTACTGGACACTCGGCCTCCCGCTCCTCCTGAACGTCCCGCTCGCCCGCTACGACGTGCAGGTCACGGCCCTCGCCGTCATCTCCCTGTTGACGTTGTCGCGCTCCACGCGCGCGTGCGGGGCGTTCGCGGCGCTGGGTGCGCTGGTGAAGGTGTGGCCGGCACTGGTGCTGCTGGGCACCCCGAGGGGACGTGCGACACGTTCGGCGTGGGCGTGGGCCGCCGGCACGGGAGCCGTCTCGCTCGGGGTGCTGGCGGCGCTGTTCGCCAACCCCTTCGGCTTCCTGCGCCAACAGGACGGCCGGGGCGTGCAGATCGAGTCGCTCGGCGGCACGGTGCTTGCCTTCGCGACGCACGCCGGCTGGCCCGGGAAGGTCCACTACCAGTACGGCGCCTTCGAGTTCACGGGCCCGCACGTCCGGACCGTCGCGCACATGTCCCTCGCGCTCACGGCGGTCGCCTTCGGGCTGCTGCTCCTGTGGCGCCTCCGGGCCCGGCACTGGACGCCCGCGACGCCGTACGACGCGGCGCTCAGCGCGGTACTGCTCTTCACCGTCACCAGCCGGGTGATCAGCCCCCAGTACATGATCTGGCTGCTGGGCCTGGCCGCCGTGTGCCTGACCTCGCGGCACACGGTGCAGCGCCCGGTGACGGCACTGGTCCTGGCGGCGACCGCGGTCAGCGCCGTCGCCTACCCGGTCCTGTACGGCCAGGTCATGGCCTGCACCTGGGCGGGCTGCACGCTGATGCTCGTACGCAACGGCCTGCTGGCGACAGCGGCCGTCCTGTCCTTCGCCCGCCTGTGGCGCTCGACGGCGACCCCACCCCCGGAGCGAGTACCCTGCGTGTCACCCGATTCACAGGGAGTTACTCCCGTAGTCCCCGTATGACACTCCGGCCTGCTTCACTGATACGCGGGACACGGGCCATGACGCCCACGGACGAGGGGACGGCCGCACATGACCTGGCTGATCACCGGCGGCGCCGGTTACATCGGGGCGCATGTCGTACGGGCGATGACCGAGGCGGGCGAGCGGGCCGTGGTGTACGACGACCTCTCGACCGGCATCGCCGAGCGCGTGCCGGAAGGCGTGCCGCTGGTGGTCGGTTCGACGCTGGACGGCGAGCGGGTCGGGCGCGCGCTGGCGGACCACGGCGTCACCGGAGTCGTGCACCTGGCGGCGAAGAAGCAGGTGGGCGAGTCGATGGACCTGCCCCTGCACTACTACCGGGAGAACGTCGAGGGCCTGCGCGTCCTCCTGGAGGCCGTGACGGCGGCCGGTGTCCCGTCCTTCGTGTTCTCCTCCTCCGCCGCGGTGTACGGCATGCCGGACGTGGACCTGGTGACGGAGGAAACCCCCTGTGCCCCCATGTCCCCGTACGGCGAGACGAAGCTGGCCGGCGAGTGGCTGGTCCGGGCGACGGGCCGGGCGACGGGCCTGGCCACCGCCTCCCTCCGCTACTTCAACGTGGCGGGCGCGGCGGCCCCCGAACTCGCGGACGTCGGCGTCTTCAACATCGTCCCCATGGTCTTCGAGAAGCTCACCGAGAACGCTCCCCCGCGCATCTTCGGCGACGACTACGAGACCCCGGACGGTACCTGCGTACGGGACTACATCCACGTCGTCGACCTGGCCGAGGCCCACGTAGCGGCCGCCCGCGCGCTCCAGTCCTCCCCCGGCCGCAGCCTCACCCTCAACATCGGCCGCGGGGAAGGCGTCTCCGTCCGCGAGATGATCGACCACATCAACGCCATCACCGGCTACGACCGCCCCCCGACGGTCACCCCCCGCCGCCCCGGCGACCCGGCCCGCGTCGTCGCCTCCGCCGACCGCGCCGCCACCGAACTGGCCTGGAAGGCCAAGCACGACGTCCAGGACATGATCACCTCCGCCTGGCAGGGCTGGGTACGGCTGCATCCGGAGGCGGCACGCGATTAGCCTGCGTGGATGGACGACCCCGTACCGCCCAGCCGTCTCGACCGCGCCCTCGGCACCGTCATCGGCTCCGCCGTCGGCGACGCCTTGGGCGCACCGTTCGAGTTCGGGCCCGAGGGCGCCTTCTCCGCCCGCTTTCCCGAACCGGGCGCGGGCGGCGAGATGTGCGGGGGCGGCGGCTGGGCCCCCGGTGAGGCGACGGACGACACGCAGATGGCGGTCCTGCTCGGCGAGTCACTGGCGGAGCACGGTCGCCTCGAACTCCCGGACGTCTTCCGCCGGTTCCAGCGCTGGGCGGCGGCCGACCCGAAGGACATCGGCCTCCAGACGGAGGCGGTCCTGAGCAGCGGCGACCCATGGGACCTGGCAGCGGCCCTGCACTTCCAGACCAGCCAACGGGCGGCGGGGAACGGGGCGTTGATGCGGGCAGCCACCTCGGCCGTGTACTTCGCGGGCACGGGCCGCGAGTCCACGATGGACGCAGCCCGCCGCATCGCCGCCCTCACCCACGGGGACCGGGCCGCCTGGGAAGGCACCGCCGTCTTCCACGAGTTGGTGCGGGTGGCTCTGACCGGGGGCGACCCGATCGCCGCCCTCCCGGACACGCTCGCGGCGGTCCACTCCGATCACCGCGTGCGCTACGCACGCGTGCTCGCCCTCGACTGGCACCCCGACCTTGCCACAGAGTTCAACGGAGCCGTCTGGCCCTGCCTCGCCTCCGCCGTCTGGGCCCTGCGCACCACCTCCTCGTACGAGACCGCCGTCCGTGCCGCGGTCGACCTCGGCGGTGACACCGACACCGTCGCCGCGGTGACCGGCGGACTCGCGGGAGCCGTGTACGGCGTCGGCGCGATTCCCGGGCGGTGGACCGAGCCGCTGCATGTGCCGCTTCCCGGCTTCGGCGGGCGGGTGCTTCGTACGGCCGAACTGGCCCACCTCACCCGGCAGTTGCACACTCAGGACCGCTGAAGCACCCCCACGATCGGCGTCCACGCGCGCACCGAGCGCACCTCGACGCCGGGCGTGCGCCGGTAGTACGGGTCGGCGTCCATGATGTCCTCCAGTCGGCCGCGGTCCACGGCGAACACCAGGAGGGCGCCGTCGTCCTCGACCCAGGGTCCTGCGGCGACCAGCTCACCTTCGGCGTGCAGCCGGGCGAGGATCTCGCGGTGGGCGGGGCGGGCGGCGAGGCGCTCGGGGGAGGAAGTGAAGGCCAACTCGACTACGAGCACGGGCAGTCCCTTTCGTCGCTTGCGCCAGCTCTGCCTGAGGTGACGGTCGCGAGACTAGGCTCGGCTCGGCCTCCGGTGCTGTATCGGCCGATACAGACGGGCGGCCGGTGGGGAGGCAGCGGCATGAGCGGCGGACCCGACTGGCGGCGGCTGCGCGACGTCCCCCTCTTCTCCGCGCTGCCGGACACCGGCCTGAAGCACCTGTGGCAGGCATCCGTCCCCCGCCGCTACGACACCGGAGAACTGCTCCGCACCCAGGGCACCCCCGCCGACCACCTGCTCGTGCTCCTGGACGGCTCCACGGCGGCGTCGGCCACTACGGCGGGCGGTCGCGTGGTGCGGTTCGGCACCTGGAACGGACCCTGCGCCCTGGACAAGGTCGCGCTGCTCGACCGGGCGGGCCACACGGCGACGTTCACCGCACTCACGCCGTGCACCGTTCGGGCCGTACCGCGCCCCCGGTTCATGGCGCTGCTGGACGACTCGGCCGCCGTACGCGCGCATGTGCTGCACCTCCTCGCCGCCCAGGCCCGCGCCCAGCAGCAACGCCTGACGGACGCGGTCACACTGCCGTGCGAGGCACGGCTCGCGGCCTGGCTGCTGGAGGCGGCGGCCGACGGGCGCGCGCGCCTGCCCGGCGGGCAGCACGAACTCGCCGACCTGCTGGGCGTCACCCGCGTCACGGTCAACCGCGCCCTGTCCCGCCTCCGCCGCGACGGCCTGATCGGGCCGGCCGAGGGCGGCCGGATCGAGGTGCTCGCTCCCGAACTCCTCGCCCTGCGCGCCGCACCGGACGCCCGCTGACCGCGAACAACGCCTCGGCTACTGGTTGTTCAGATACGTCAGCACGGCCAGCACCCGCCGGTGGCCGCTGTCGCTCGGCGGCAGGCCCAGCTTGAGGAAGACGTTGCCGATGTGCTTGTGCACCGCCCGCTCGGTGACGACGAGCGTCTTGGCGATCGTCGCGTTGTCGTGCCCCTCGGCCATCAGCTTCAGCACCTCGCTCTCGCGGGGCGTGAGCGAGTCGAGCGGGGAGTCCTTGCGGCGGGTGAGGAGCTCGGTGACGACCTCGGGGTCCAGCGCCGTACCGCCGGCAGCGACCCGCTCCAGCGCGTCGAGGAACTCGTCGACCCGGCCGACCCGGTCCTTGAGCAGATAGCCCAGCCCGTTCGCACCCCCGGTCAACAGCTCGGCGGCGTACGACTCCTCGACGTACTGCGAGAGCACCAGCACCGGCAGCCCGGGGATCTGTGCGCGTGCCTCCAGGGCCGCGCGCAGGCCCTCGTCCCGGAAGCCGGGCGGCATGCGCACATCGAGGACGGCGGCGTCGGGGCGGTGTTCCAGGAGGGCGGGGAGCACCTCGGGGCCGGTGCCGGCGACGGCCACGACCTCGTGTCCGGCGGACGTCAGCAGCAGGACGAGCCCCTCACGCAACAGGGCGTTGTCCTCGGCGATCACGACTCTCACGGCAGTTCCGCCTCAACTCCGGTCACCGCACGCGCGGCGACGTACCTTCGGCCGCCGGCGGCCGGGGACCGCAGCATACTCACAGCGCCTTGAGGGCCTCCGCGGTGGCACGGGCCAGGGCGGGCAGGTACCCCTTCGGCAGCTTCGGGCTGCGGATCACCACCGAACGCCAGTAGAGGGGGCCGGAGATCAGGTCCAGGGCCAGTTCCTCGTCGAGCCCCGCACGGACTTCGCCCCGCTGCTCCGCCGCCAAGATGATCTTGCTTGCGACACCCTCCTGCCCCTCCCGCAGGGTCTTCTGCATGGCCTCGGCGATCTCGGGGTTGCGGGCCGCCTCGGCCTGCAGATCCGGGATGATCTGCGAGGCCACCGGGTGGCGCAGCGCGCGCGACGTCACCTCGTACAGCAGGCGCAGGTCGCCCTCCAGGGAGCCCGTGTCGGGCGTCGGCAGGCCCATCACCGCGATCGCCGAGACGACGTCGAGCACCAGGTGCAGCTTGGACTTCCACCGCCGGTACACCGCGGTCTTGCCGACGCCCGCCCGGCGCGCGATCCCCTCGATGGACATCCGCGCATAGCCGACGGCCGCGAGCTCCTCGAAGACGGCCGCCCGGATGGCTTCCGTCACATCCTCCCGGAGTACGGCCGCCCCGGCCGGGGTCCGGCGGCGCGGACGCGTCTGGGGCCCGTCGGCGTTCGTCGTCATGCGGACCAGCATAGGGCGTTGCGACGATACGGTCCCGTCCCTACGCACCGCGCCACAACGAAACGGTCTCACCCCGCGGAAGACGTCACGACGAAACGGTTGCGTTCCGACGCCGAAACGGCCTACGCTCACGTTGCGACGATACGGTCCCGTCCCGACGTAAGAGAACGTGAAGAGAAGCGTAAGGAAACGTGGGGCAAAGGACCGGCCGGCCGACGGGCCGGACGCCAGCACCCCCCTCCCCCGAGCGAAAGCAGCGGATGTGAGCCAGGTCCTCCACACACCGCCCCCGTCGCCGGCCCCGGCCGACGACGACCTCGCGGCCCTCGCCGCCCGCCACGGCCTCTCGGTCAGCGGCGCCCGTCCCACGCTGCCGGAGTACGTCCGCCAGCTGTGGGAGCGGCGCCACTTCATCACGGCGTTCGCCACGGCCAAGCTCACCGCGCAGTACAGCCAGGCGAAGCTCGGCCAGGTCTGGCAGGTCATGACCCCGCTGCTGAACGCGGCGGTGTACTACTTCATCTTCGGCGTACTGCTGGGCACCAAGCGGCACGTTCCGGACTACATCCCGTTCCTCGTCACGGGCGTCTTCATCTGGACGTTCACCCAGAGCTCGATCATGGCGGGCACCCGCGCGATCTCCGGCAACCTCGGCCTCGTACGGGCCCTGCACTTCCCGCGGGCCGCACTGCCGATCTCCTTCTGCCTCCAGCAGCTGCAGCAGCTGCTGTTCTCGATGGCCGCACTGATCGTCATCCTGCTCTGCTTCGGCGTACCGGTCGCGGTCTCCTGGGTGCTGGCGATCCCGGCCCTGGTCCTGCAGTTCACGTTCAACGCCGGCGTCTCGCTGGTCATGGCGCGGATGGGCGCGAAGACCCCCGACATCGCCCAGCTGATGCCGTTCGTGCTGCGCACCTGGATGTACGTCTCGGGTGTGATGTGGAGCATCGACAAGCTGACCAAGGGCGACCACCTGCCCCACTGGCTGACGATCGCCCTGCAGACCAACCCTGCAGCCGTCTACATCGACCTCATGCGCTACGCGCTGATCGACAGCTTCCACTCCAGCCAGCTGCCCCCGCACGTGTGGGCGGCGGCGACCGGCTGGGCCCTGCTCGCGGGCGTCGGCGGCTTCATCTACTTCTGGAAGGCTGAGGAGACGTACGGCCGTGGCTGAGTACACCAACGACGAGTACAGCAACGAGTTCACCGACGTGATCTCCGACGGGTTTCCCGAGCCCGCCGACGCGGTCCCCGGCGAGCTGATCCCCACCGTCGTCTGCGACGGCGTCGACATCGTCTACCGGGTCAACGGCACCGGCGCCGGACGCGGCTCCGCGACCGCCGCGCTCAACCGCATGCTGCGCCGGGGGCAGGCCGAGAAGGCGGCGGGCGTGCGCAAGGTGCACGCAGTCAAGAACGTCTCCTTCGTGGCGTACAAGGGCGAGGCCGTCGGCCTGATCGGCACCAACGGCTCCGGCAAGTCGACCCTGCTCAAGGCGGTCGCGGGCCTGCTGCCGGTGGAGAACGGCAGCATCTACACCGACGGCCAGCCCTCCCTCCTCGGCGTCAACGCGGCCCTGATGGGCGACCTGACCGGCGAGAAGAACGTCTTCCTCGGCGGCCTCGCCATGGGCATGTCCCGCGAGGAGATCAAGGAGCGCTACCAGGACATCGTCGACTTCTCCGGCATCAACGAGAAGGGCGACTTCATCACCCTCCCCATGCGGACGTACTCCTCCGGCATGGGCGCCCGCCTCCGCTTCTCCATCGCCGCCGCCAAGGACCACGACGTACTCCTCATCGACGAGGCGCTCGCCACCGGCGACCGGTCCTTCCAGAAGCGGTCGGAGGAGCGCATCCGCGAGCTGCGCAAGCACGCGGGCACGGTGTTCCTGGTCAGCCACAACAACAAGTCGATCCGCGACACCTGCGAGCGGGTGCTGTGGCTGGAGCGCGGCGAACTGCGCATGGACGGCCCGACCGAGGACGTCATGAAGGAGTACGAGGCCTTCACCGGCGACAAGACCGACAAGGTCAAGCCCAAGGCGAAGCCGAAGGTGGCCGTCGCCTCCTGACGTTCCCACGACGACGAGGGCGCCCCGAGCTGTTCTGCTCGGGGCGCCCTCGTCGTCGTGGTGCTTACCTGCTCACGAATGCGTCCGCAGCAGTGTGCGCATCGTCCGCATCGCCACCGACAGGTTGGCCAGGTCGAACGTCTCCGAGCCCTGGATCTCCTCCAGGGTCGTGCGCGCCCGGCCCAGGATCGCGGCGTTCTTCTCCTCCCACGCCTTGAAGCGCTGCTCGGGAGTCGAGGTGCCGTTGCCCACCGCCAGGACGTCGGCGGTCAGCGCGGCGTGGGCCGCGTACAGGTCCTCGCGGATGGAGGCGCGGGCCATGGACTGCCAGCGGTCGGCGCGCGGCAGCTCGATGATGCGGTCCATGAGCTGGGTGATGTGCAGCCGGTCGGCGAGGTCGTAGTAGACCTCGGCGACGTCCATCGGGTCCCGGCCCATGCGGTCGGCCACCGAGACGATGTCCAGCGCCGGGAAGGCGGAGGAGAACCCGGCCACACGCGTGGCGACTTCGTCCGGGACGCCGGGGCCGGTCAGCTCGTCGTAGATCTGCTGCCACCACTCGAGGTCCGCGCCGCGCAGCAGCTTCGGCAGCTGCTGCCAGACCTGCTCGACGCGCTCGGCGAAGAAGTCGACCGTCTCGGCGAGCTGCAGCGGCTGCGGCCGGTTGTTGAGCAGCCAGCGCGTGCCGCGCTCGACCAGGCGGCGCGAGTGCAGGCGGATACGGGTCAGGACGGCGGCCTCGACCCGGTTGTCGAGGGCCTCCACCGCGTCCCACACCGGCGCCGACCGGAAGATCGCGCGGGCAGCGGTCTGCGCCCGGACGATCTCCTCGAGCGAGGCGCCGGTCTCCTCGCGCAGCCGGTGCAGATACGTCGTACCGCCCGTGTTGACCGTGTCGTTGACCAGCACGGTCGTGGTGATCTCGCGGCGCAGCGGGTGGCCGTCGATGCGGTCGGAGAACTGCTCGCTCAGCGCCGACGGGAAGTACGCGTGCAGCAGGGTGCGCAGGTACGGGTCGTCGGGCAGCGAGGTGTGCAGGAGCTCGTCGGCGACCGTGATCTTCGTGTACGCCAGCAGGACGGCCGTCTCCGGGCCGGTCAGACCCTGGCCCTGGCCCAGGCGCTCGCGGATCTGGCGGTCGGTGGGCAGGAACTCCAGGGCCCGGTCTAGGTGGCCCTCGCGCACCAGGTGGCGGATGAACCGCTGCTGGGCGTGGAGCATGTCCTTGGACTGGGTCAGCGCGTTGGCGATCGCCGTGTTCTGCGCGTAGTTGTTGCGCAGGACCAGACGGCCGACCTCGTCGGTCATCTCGGCCAGCAGCTTGTTGCGCTGCTTGACGGTCATGTCACCGTCGGCGACCAGGCCGTTGAGCAGAATCTTGATGTTCACCTCGTGGTCGGAGGTGTCCACGCCCGCGCTGTTGTCGATGGCGTCCGTGTTGATCTTGCCGCCGTGCAGGGCGAACTCGATCCGGCCGAGCTGGGTCAGGCCCAGGTTGCCGCCCTCGCCGACCACACTGACGCGCAGGTCGGCGCCGTCGACGCGGATCGGGTCGTTGGCCTTGTCGCCGACGTCCGCCTGCGTCTCCGTACTGGCCTTCACATACGTACCGATGCCGCCGTTCCACAGCAGGTCCACCGGCGACTGCAGGATGGCCTTCATCAGGTCGGCCGGGGTCATCTTGGAGACCTTGCCCTCGATGCCGAGGGCCTCGCGGATGTGCGAGTTGAGCTGGATGGCCTTGGCGGTACGCGGGAACACGCCGCCGCCGGCCGAGATGAGCTCGGTGTTGTAGTCGGCCCAACTCGAGCGCGGCAGCTCGAAGATGCGGCGGCGCTCGGCGTACGAGGTCTCCGCGACCGGGTTCGGGTCGATGAAGATGTGCCGGTGGTCGAAGGCGGCGACCAGGCGGATGTGCTCGCTCAGCAGCATGCCGTTGCCGAACACGTCGCCGGACATGTCGCCGATGCCGACGACCGTGAAGTCCTCGGTCTGGGTGTCCACGCCCAGCTCCCGGAAGTGCCGCTTGACGGACTCCCAGGCGCCACGGGCCGTGATGCCCATGCCCTTGTGGTCGTAGCCCGCGCTGCCGCCGGAGGCGAAGGCGTCGCCGAGCCAGAAGTTGTACGACTCCGCGACGCCGTTGGCGATGTCGGAGAAGGTCGCGGTGCCCTTGTCGGCGGCGACGACCAGGTAGGTGTCGTCCTCGTCGTGCCGTACGACGTCGGCGGGCGGGACGACCTCGCCGGCCACCATGTTGTCGGTGATGTCGAGGAGCGCCGAGATGAACACCTTGTAGCTGGCGATGCCCTCGGCCAGCCACGCCTCCCGGTCCACGCCCGGGTCGGGCAGCTGCTTGGCGACGAAGCCGCCCTTGGCGCCGACCGGCACGATGACGGTGTTCTTCACCATCTGCGCCTTCACCAGGCCGAGGATCTCGGTCCGGAAGTCCTCACGCCGGTCGGACCAGCGCAGACCTCCTCGCGCGACCTTGCCGAAGCGCAGGTGCACACCCTCGACACGCGGCGAGTAGACCCAGATCTCGTACGCCGGGCGCGGCGCCGGCAGATCGGGGATCGCCTGCGGGTCGAACTTCATGGACACGTACGCGTGCGGCTTGCCGCCCGCCGCCTCCTGGAAGAAGTTCGTACGGAGGGTCGCCTTGATGACGGTGAGGAAGGACCGCAGGATCCGGTCCTCGTCGAGGCTCGCGACCTGGTCGAGGGCCGCGTCGACCTCTTCGAGGAGGGCGTCGACGATCTCGTGGCCCGCGCGCTGGCGGTCCGGCGACATCCGCGCCTCGAACAGGGAGACGAGCAGCCGCGTGGTGTGGACGTTGTTGCGGAGGGTGTCCTCCATGTAGTCCTGCGAGAAGGTGGAGCCCGCCTGCCGCAGGTACTTCGCGTACGCCCGCAGCACCGTCGCCTGACGCCAGTCGAGCCCGGCGCTCAGCACGAGGGCGTTGAAGCCGTCGTTCTCCGCCTTGCCGGTCCAGGTGGCGGCGAAGGCCTCCTGGAAGCGCTCGCGGCCGTCGTCGCCGAGGTAGTCGCCGGCGCCGTTCTGCGACCTGGGCATGCGCAGGCCGAAGTCGTAGATCCAGGCGGTGGTGCGGTCCGAGCAGCGCAGCTCGTACGGCCGCTCGTCCATGACCTCGACGCCGAGCCGGTTGAGCACCGGCAGCACCGCGGACAGGGAGACGGCGTCGCCCTTGCGGTAGATCTTGAACCGGCGTTCCTCGGGCGCGGCGCCCACCGGCTCGTACAGGCTGAGGGAGAAGTCCTTGCCGCCGTGGGCCTGTGCCTCGCTGAGCTCTTCCAGGTGGACGAGGTCGGCGACCGCGGAACGCGGCGTGTGGTCCGCCTTGTAGCCCTCGGGGAAGGCGTTGCCGTACCGGCGGAGCAGCTCGGCGGCGCGCTCCTCGCCGCACTCGGCGTTCAGCGCCTCGGCGAAGCCGTCGGCCCAGGAGCGGGCGGCCTCGACGAGACGGGCCTCGATGCGCTCCTTGTCGGCGTCGGACAGCTGCGGCAGCTCGGTGCCCTGCGGGACACGGACCACGAAGTGCAGCCGGGACAGGATCGACTCGGTGTTCCAGGCCGTGAAGTCGACGCTGATGCCGCCCAGTTCCTCCTTCAGGATGTCGATGATCCTCAGGCGGACGCCGGTGGTGTAGCGGTCGCGCGGGAGGTAGACGAGGGCGGAGTAGTAGCGGCCGTACTCGTCCTGGCGCAGGTAGAGGCGCAGTCGCCTGCGCTCCTGCAGGTAGAGGACGGAGGTGGCGATGGACTCGAGCTCGTCGGCGGGCGTCTGGAAGAGCTCGTCGCGCGGGTACGTCTCGAGGATCTGCAGCAGGTCGCGCCCGTCGTGGCTGTTGGGCGAGAAGCCGGCGCGCTCCAGGACCTCCTCGACCTTGCGGCGGATGACCGGAACCCGGCGGACGGACTCGGTGTACGCGGCGGAGGAGAACAGACCGAGGAAGCGCCGCTCACCGACGACGTTGCCCTGCTCGTCGAACTTCTTGACTCCGATGTAGTCCAGGTACGACGGCCGGTGCACGGTGGCCCGGCTGTTCGCCTTGGTCAGGACGAGGAGCTTGTGCTCGCGCGCCTTGGCACGCGCGTCGGCTGGCAGCCGCTCGAAGGACGGGCTGACCGGGTGGCTCTCGTCGCCGGCGTGGTGCGGGTCGGAGCGCAGGATGCCGAGGCCGGTGCCGGGCACAGCGGCCAGGGAGTCGTCGTCGCGCAGGCGGTACTCGCGGTAGCCGAGGAAGGTGAAGTGGTCGGCGGCCAGCCAGCGCAGCAGCTCGCGGGCCTCCTCGATGTCCTGCTCGCGCAGGTCGGTGGCGACCGGTTCCTGGGGGAGCTCGTCGGCCATGCGGATCGCCGCGTCCCGCATCTTGTCCCAGTCCTCGACGGCCTCGCGGACGTCGGACAGGACACGCAGCAGGTCGGCGGTGATCTGCTTGAGGTCACCGCGGTCGGTCTCGCGGTCGATCTCTACGTGGATCCAGGACTCGGTGTGCGCGTCGTGCGGGAGCTCGCCCCCCGACTGGGCGCTGAGGACCTCGATGAGCTTGCCGGTGACGTCCCGGCGGACGACGATCTGCGGGTGGATGACGACGTGGATGCCGCGTCCCTGCCGCGTGAGCTCGTTCGTCACGGAGTCGACGAGGAAGGGCATGTCGTCGGTGACGACCTCGACTACGGAGTGGCTGCACGTCCACCCGTTCTCCTCCACCGTGGGCGTGTGGACCCGGACGTTGGCCGTGCCCTGTGGCCGGTTCTCGGCCAGCCGATAGTGGGAGAGAGCGGCTCCGAAGATGTCGACCGGGTCGCGGCCGGTGAGGTCCTCCGGAGCGGTGTGCAGGTAGTACCGCTGGAGGAACGCGAGCACGGTGTCCCGGTCGGGTGTGCCCTCGTCCGTCGTCCCAGTCGGTAGGTGCCCCCCGACCGGGCTGTTCTCAGCTACCCGAGCAGCCCTCTCGAGCAACTCGGCCTTGGCTTCGTCCAGCTTGGTCTGCATTGTCCTCTGGCTCCTGTCGCGCGCCGTTGCGTGACGTAGAAGGAAGTACGGTCTCTTCCCCTGCGGCTCGTCGCCACGGCCCGGGTTCTCCGGTCTGCTCCGACGCTATGCCGCAAGGCGAGATGAGCGGGGGGTTATCAGCCATTTCCGACGCACCCACAGGGTGTGACGCTGCTCTCCGCAACGTGCGCTTCCGGGGTGTGTACGGCGTCCTCGGGGCCTTTGCGACCCCGTCCCGCCCGCGAAGACCAGCGACTGCCGCCCGGTCACGGAGGTGGTCCGTGCTCACCGGGCGCAGGGCAGGGGCAACAGCGCCCCCGCGAGATATCGCGCTGATCACGCCACAAGGCTATCGCTCAGTACGGGGGACCCGTCATGAGCCGTATGTGTACAAATCCGGGGGTGGAACTTTGACACTCTGCACAGGGGCACGCACCCCGCCGTCGTGCGGGTGGACGAATCCTGTCCTCCATTTGATCCCCCTTTGCTCGAAAACGACCTGACCTCTTGGCAAAGCCACCCCACAAGAGGCACGTTGCCCATGACAGCGCACGCCCGCCCGAGGGGAGCCGCCCGCAATGACCGCGAAAATCCTCATCGTCACCGGCGACGCAGCAGAGTCACTCGAGGTCCTGTACCCCTACCAGCGCCTCCGCGAGGAGGGCTACGACGTCCATATCGCGGCCCCCGCCCGCAAAAAGCTCCAGTTCGTCGTCCACGACTTCGAACCCGGCTTCGACACCTACACCGAGAAGCCCGGCTACACCTGGCCCGCCGACCTCGCCTTCGCCGAGGTCGACCCCGGTCAGTACGCCGCCCTCGTCATCCCCGGCGGCCGCGCCCCCGAGTACCTGCGCAACGACCCCGAACTGCGCAAGATCCTCAAGTCCTTCTTCGACGCGGACAAGCCCGTCGCCCAGATCTGCCACGGCCCCCTCCTCACCGCCGCGATCGACAGCCTCCGCGGCCGCCGCGTCACGGCGTATCCCGCGCTGGAACCGGACATGCAGGCCGCCGGCGCCAGCTTCCAGGACACCGAGGCGGTGGTCGACGGCACCCTGGTCTCGTCCCGCGCCTGGCCGGACCACTCGGCGTGGATGCGGGAGTTCCTGACGGTGCTGAGGGCGAAGGCGCCGGTGACGTAGCCGCACAGTCCGCCTAGGCAGCCAACCGCTCCGCCTCGGCGACCGCCTCCACGAGCGTGTCCACCACCGGCACGCCCACCGCCTCGAGGCTGGCCCGGCCGTGCGACCCGCCGGTGTACAGCACGGCCCGCGCCCCCACGTGCTGCGCGGCCACCGCGTCGTCGGCGGCGTCGCCTATGACCACCGTGCGAGCCGGATCCACCCCGGCGAGCGAGGCGAGGTGCCGCACCATGTGCTCGGCCTTGCTGCCGCCGGACGGCCCGGTCCGCCCGTCGACGCGTATGAAGTGCGCCTCTATCCCGAACCCGCGCACCAGCGGGACGAGTTCGTCGTGCACGTACATGCTGAGGATCGACTGGCTACGCCCCGCCGACCGCCACCCCGCGAGCAGTTCCGTCGCTCCCGCGGTGAGCCCGCACATCACCCGGTGCTCGGCGTAGTACCGGTGGAAGGTCTCGTCCATGACCTCCCACTCGGCGTCCGTCGGCAGCCGCCCGAGCAGCCGCTCGTAGAACTTCGGCACCGGCACGCAGTACAGCGTGCGGTACTGCTCCATCGTGATCGGCGCCAGGCCCAGCTCGGCGAACGCCGCGTTCGTCGCCCCGATGATCGCGTCGTTGTCGTGGAACAGCGTGCCGTTCCAGTCCCAGACGATGTGCGCCCCTGTCTGCTTCCCCATGCCAAAAACGTACCCGCCGCCACTGACAATCAAGAGAACCGCAGGTCAGCAGGACATTGAGCGGGCAGGAGCAGGGGCGGCACGGGTTCAGTCCTCAAGCCCGACCAGGTTGGGGATCTCCTGCGTCGCGTACCAGAGCAGCTCGTGGTCCTCCGCCCCGTCCACCAGGAACTGCGCGTCGTCGTCCCCGCGGTCCGCCGCCTCGAGCGCCCCGGCCGCGGCGGCCACGTCCGCCTCCGCGTCGTCGAGGTCGACGTGCACCGCGGCGGCCTTGCCCAGCCGTACGGTCCCGGTCACCCGCACCTCGCCGAGCGCGGCCGGGTCGAGCCCCCGGTCGGGGTCGGCGGTGGCCGCGCGGTCGGGCACGTCGACGGCGACCACGACCCGGCGCCGTACCGCGCCGGGGTCCGCGGCCAGCAGCCGCAGCGAGGCCAGGGCGGCGCGGTTCAGGGCCGCGTACTCCAGCTCCTCGATGTCGTCGGAGAGGTACCACTCGCGCAGCGCGGGCGTGACGGCGTACGCGAGGAGCGGCCCGGTCCCCAGCTCTCCCGTCTTGTACGCCTCGGCGAGACCGGAGAGGGTCAGGGGGACGTAGACACGCATGGCTGGCCGCTTTCGTGGTCGGTGGCCGGGGCGCTGCCGCGGCTCCCGGAGGGCCTTCAGGATACGTGCGGCGTCCCCTTTCGAGTCCCTGCCCCGGGGCCCGGAGGCGTCAACCCCGGACCCGGGAATTCACCCGCGGCACCCCCGTGATCCCCAGGTCACAGGCCTACTCCACCACCTGATAGGTGAACGTTCCGGCCTCCCCGCCCCGGGTCCTCGCTTGCTTGCCGCCCCTGCCCACGGCCCCGTACAAGATCCCCATCGCCAAGTTACTGCCCGGTATCGCCGGGCCGACCGAACGGGGACACGCGATGCACAAGGTCATGACCAGGGCGCAGCACCAGCCGAGCAGCCGTCCTCCGGCCCGCCGCGACTCCCGCCGCCCCGGCGGTGCCCCGCCCCGCACCCCGGGCGGCACTCCGGCCCGCAGGGCTCCGGGCGGCGGCCGCCCGCCGGGGTCCCGGGGCAGCGGGGTCCCGACGGTCACGAGGCCCGCCGACAACCGGCCGCCGACGGTTCCCGCCGCTTCGGCCGAGGGTGCTGCGGCTGTGGTCACCGCCCGGAGTGCGGTCGTCCCGACCCAGGCGGCCGGGGCCGCCGGCGACCTCCGGACCAGCCCGCCCGCTCCCTCTCAGACGCCCCGCGCGCACGTCCCGCAGCCCCGCCCCACCGACGTCTTCGCCGACCTCCTGGTCGCGGTCCTGAGCGGTCAGCGCCCCGTCCACTCGATGCTCCGGCACACCGTGGGCCGGGCCTACGACGAACTGGCCTGGCTCGCCGAGCGCGGGCCCCTGCGCACCCGCGGCGCCCGCCCGGTCGTCCGCGACATCGGCTACTGCGTCCCGCGCCCCGGAGCCGTCGAGGCCTTCGCCCGCATCGGCGCCGGCGACCAGCTGCGCGCCATGGCCTTCCGCCTGGAACGCGGCCACGACCTCCGCTGGCGCTGCACCGCGGTGGAACTGGGCGGCGCCCGCCCGCCACGCCCCTCCGACGACTAGCTTCCCGGCCGCACATGCCGAAGGGCCGGGCCACCCTCGGTGACCCGGCCCTTCGATCCGCTACGGGCGCCGCAGGCACCGTCACGTGCCTCCGCGCGGCCGCTTACTTCTTGCGGCGGCGCCCGCTCCGGGACTGCTTGCGCCGCTCCGCGCGCGTGAGGCCGTCGGCCTCGGAGCGCACCGGCTCGTCGTCACCCACGAAGTCGCCCTCGATGGTGCCGCCCTCGCCGTCCACGGTCGGCGCGGAGAAGTGGAGGTTCCGGCGCTGCGGGGCGTCCAGCCCCTTGGCGCGGATCTCCGGACGCGCACCCGCCTGCGCCGGCACCGCGTCCTGCTTGCCCAGGTCGACCGGCTCGGCGTCCTCGACGGGGACCTCCTCGACCTGCTGCTCGACCTGGACCTCCAGGTTGAACAGGTAGCCGACGGACTCCTCCTTGATGCCCTCCATCATGGCGGTGAACATGTCGAAGCCCTCGCGCTGGTACTCGACCAGCGGGTCCTTCTGCGCCATCGCGCGCAGGCCGATGCCCTCCTGGAGGTAGTCCATCTCGTAGAGGTGCTCGCGCCACTTGCGGTCCAGGACCGACAGCACGACCCGGCGCTCCAGCTCACGCATGATCTCGGAGCCGAGCTGTGCCTCACGGGACTCGTACTGCTCGTGGATGTCGTCCTTGATGGACTCGGAGATGAACTCGGCGGTCAGACCGGCCCGGTCGCCGGCCGCCTCCTCCAGCTCCTCGATGGTGATCTTCACCGGGTACAGCTGCTTGAAGGCGCCCCACAGCCGGTCGAGGTCCCAGTCCTCCGCGAAGCCCTCGGCGGTCTCCGCCGCGATGTACGCGTCGATCGTGTCGTCCATGAAGTGCACGACCTGCTCCTGCAGGTCCTCGCCCTCCAGGACGCGGCGCCGCTCGCCGTAGATGACCTCGCGCTGGCGGTTGAGGACCTCGTCGTACTTCAGCACGTTCTTGCGGGTCTCGAAGTTCTGCTGCTCGACCTGCGACTGGGCGGACGCGATCGCGCGCGTGACCATCTTGTTCTCGATCGGCACATCGTCCGGGACGTTCGCCATCGACATCACGCGCTCGACCATCTGGGCCTTGAAGAGCCGCATCAGGTCGTCGCCGAGCGAGAGGTAGAAGCGGGACTCACCGGGGTCGCCCTGACGGCCGGAACGACCGCGCAGCTGGTTGTCGATACGGCGCGACTCGTGCCGCTCGGTGCCCAGGACGTAGAGCCCGCCGAGGTCCTTGACCTCCTCGAACTCCGCCTTCACCGCCTTCTCGGCACGCTCCAGGGCGGCGGGCAGGAACTGGGCCCACTCCTCGATGTGCTCCTCGGGGTCGAGGCCGCGCTGGCGCAGCTCGGCCTCGGCGAGGTCGTCGGGGTTGCCGCCGAGCTTGATGTCCGTACCACGGCCGGCCATGTTGGTGGCCACGGTCACGGCGCCCTTGCGGCCGGCCTGGGCGACGATCGTCGCCTCACGGTCGTGCTGCTTCGCGTTCAGCACCTCGTGCTGGATACCGCGCTTGGAGAGCTGCTGCGAGAGGTATTCGGACTTCTCGACCGACGTCGTACCGACGAGGATCGGCTGGCCCTTCTCGTGCTTCTCGGCGATGTCGTCGACGACCGCCTCGAACTTGGCCACCTCGGTGCGGTAGATCAGGTCCGACTGGTCCTTGCGGATCATCGGCTTGTTGGTCGGGATCGGGACGACGCCGAGCTTGTAGATCTGGTGGAACTCGGCGGCCTCGGTCATCGCCGTACCGGTCATGCCGGAGAGCTTGCCGTAGAGGCGGAAGAAGTTCTGCAGGGTGATCGTGGCGAGCGTCTGGTTCTCGTCCTTGATGTCCACCCCTTCCTTCGCCTCGATCGCCTGGTGCATGCCCTCGTTGTAGCGGCGGCCGGCGAGGATACGGCCGGTGTGCTCGTCGACGATCATGACTTCGCCGTCGATGACGACGTAGTCCTTGTCCTTCTTGAAGAGCTCCTTGGCCTTGATGGCGTTGTTCAGGTAGCCCACCAGCGGCGTGTTGACCGACTCGTAGAGGTTGTCGATGCCCAGCCAGTCCTCGACCTTGCTGACGCCGGACTCGTGGATGGCGACCGTGCGCTTCTTCTCGTCTACGTCGTAGTCGCCGGTCTCCTCGACGCCCTTGAGCGGGTTGCCCGCCTCGCCCTTCTTCAGGCGCGTGACCAGCTTGGCGAAGTCGCCGTACCACTTGGTGGCCTGGTCGGCCGGGCCGGAGATGATCAGCGGCGTACGGGCCTCGTCGACCAGGATGGAGTCGACCTCGTCGACGATGGCGAAGTTGTGGCCGCGCTGCACCAGTTCGTCCTTCGACCACGCCATGTTGTCGCGGAGGTAGTCGAAGCCGAACTCGTTGTTCGTGCCGTACGTGATGTCGCACTCGTACTGCTGGCGGCGCTCGGCCGGCGTCATGTTGGCGAGGATGCAGCCGACGCTCAGACCCAGGAACTTGTGGACGCGGCCCATCATTTCGGAGTCGCGCTCGGCCAGGTAGTCGTTGACCGTGATGAGGTGAACGCCGTCTCCGGAAAGGGCGTTCAGATACGCCGGCAGGGTGCCGACCAGGGTCTTGCCCTCACCGGTCTTCATCTCGGCGACATAACCGAGGTGCAGGGCCGCGCCACCCATCATCTGGACGTCGTAGTGACGCTGTCCGAGGACGCGCTTGGCCGCCTCGCGCACGGTGGCGAACGCCTCGGGGAGCAGGTCGTCCAGACTCTCGCCGTCGGCGTAGCGCTGCTTGTACTCATCGGTGAGGGCCCGCAGCTCGGCGTCGGAGAGGTCGACGAAGTCCTCTTCGATGGAGTTGACCTGGTCCGCGATGCGGTGCAGCTTGCGCAGGATTTTGCCTTCGCCTGCACGCATGATCTTCGAGAGGACGGACACGGGGGTTGGTCTCCTTGCCGGTCGGGCCTGGGACGGTCGGTTTCCATTTGACTTACTGAGCAACGGCCATCGTATGCGAGGACACCGCCAAGCCGGGAGGCCTGCCGGGACGACGACCACCGACTGCTTCGCACACCGCTTCAAATCTTCTTCAAAGGGGACAACGGTCGGGCCCCGCGGATGGTGCCGCACACCGCCGACGAATTACGCGAATTGTGATCACGCGCTCACACACGGCAAAAACATGGCGTGCCGTCCGACATGCCAAGGAGAATCGGCCGATGGAACCCGTGACGCTCACGACCGCCCGCCTCCTTCTGCGCACGGTCGGCCCCGAGGACACCGACGCCGTGTACGCCGCCGCCCAGGACTCCGACATCCAGCGCTGGACGACGATCCCCGCGCCCTATCTCCCCGAGCACGCGCAGAGCTTCACGGAGCAGTTGGTCCCCGACGGCTGGGCGGCCGGCTCCATGTTCACCTTCGGCGTCTTCCTCCCCGAAGGGGAGGAGTTGGTGGGCATGCTCAGCTTCACCATGCGTTCCCTGGGCTCGGCCGAGGTCGGCTTCTGGGGCACCAAGGAGCACCGCGGTCACGGCTACACCACCGAGGCCGTCCTCGCCGCCTCGCGGTGGGCCTTCATCCATCTGTCGATCGACCGCGTCGAATGGCGCGCCGAGGTGGGCAACCACGGCTCCCGTGCCGTGGCGGAGCGGGCGGGCTTCGTCATCGAGGGCACACTGCGCTCCGCGATCAACAACAAGGGCGTACGGCGGGACTGCTGGGTGGGCTCGCTCCTGCCCTCGGACCTGGAGCTGCCGTCGACGGCGCCGTATCTTCCGGCTCCTGCCCCAACTCCGGGCGCCTAACTGCGAATCCGCAGGTCAACTCGCATTGTCAGTGGCACGTTCTATCGTGCGGACCATGACGACCCCGCGTCCCACCACCGACCTCTCGGCGGACGAGGCCCGCCGCATCGCCCTCCGCGCCCAGGGTTTCCTCGGCGCTCCCGACCGCAAGGGCGGTGTCCGCGGTGTCCTGCGCCACCTCGGCGCGGTCCAGCTCGACACGATCTCGGTCCTCGCCCGCTCCCACGAGCTCATCCCGTACGCCCGCCTCGGCTCGGTGGGACGCAGGACGGTCGAGGACGCCTACTGGACGGAGACGCACGCCTTCGAGTACTGGTCCCACGCGGCATGCATCCTGCCCGTCGAGGAGTGGCCGCACTTCGCCTTCCGCCGCCGCGCCTACCGAGGCCGCCCGCACTGGAACCACGAGCTCCCCGACGGCGCCTACGACCAGGTCATCAAGCAGCTCCGCGCCGAAGGCCCGCTCACGGCCACCGAGTTGGGCGGCGCGAAGCGCACCAGCGAGTGGTGGGACTGGTCCGGCGCCAAGGTCGCCGTCGAGCGCGCGCTGATGTACGGCGAGGTGGTGTGCGTGGAGCGCCGCGGCTGGAAGCGGGTCTACGACCTCGCCGAGCGCGCGATCCCGGACGCGCTGCTGCACGACGAGCTGGACGACACCGAGTGCCTGCGCCGTCTCGTCCGCCTGGCGGGCCAGTCCCTGGGCGTCGGCACACGCGCGGACATCGCCGACTACCACCGCCTCAAGGGCGAACAGGTCGATGCGGTGATCGCCGACTCGGGCCTGGTCCCGGTGACGGTCGAGGGTTGGGGCAAGCCGGCCTGGGCCGACCCGGCGGCCCTAAAGACGCCACCGCGCGGCCGCCACCGCACCACGCTGCTGTCCCCCTTCGACTCCCTGATCTGGGAGCGGGCGCGCACGGAGCGGATCTTCGGCTTCACCCACCGCCTGGAGGCCTACGTCCCCAAGCCGAAGCGGGTCTACGGCTACTTCGCGATGCCGGTCCTCGCCGGCGGCCGCCTGGTCGGCCGTGTGGACCCGGCCCGCGAGGGCAGCACCCTGGTCGCCAAGCAGGTCACCCTGGACGGCGCGAAGGTCGTCCCGGCCGTGGCGGAGGCGCTGGTCGAGGCGGCGAGCTGGGTGAACTGCACGAGCGTACGTGTGGAGCGCGTGGACGCCCCGGAGCTGCACGAACCGCTCACCAAGGAGGTGACCCGAGCACTGATCGCCGCCCTCCGCTGACCGACGTCGCGCTCAGCGGATCTCGAGGATCTTCTCCCGCATCGCGTACACCACGGCCTCCATCCTGGAGTGCAGCTGCAGCTTCTCCAGGATGTTGCGCACGTGGTTCTTCACGGTGTTCTCGGAGATGAACAACTCCTTGGCGATGTCCCGGTTGTTCATTCCCGTGGCGACGAGCTTGAGGACCTCCAGCTCGCGGTCGGTCAGCCGCGGCGCCGGCACCAGCCGGCGCTCGTCCGTGCGCTGGATCATCGACTTGAATTCGGTGAGCAGCTTCGACGCCATGGAAGGACTGATCTGCGACTGCCCGTCGGCGACGGCGCGAATGGCGGTGGCCACCTCGTCCGTGGAGATCTCCTTGAGGAGATAACCGGTCGCGCCCGCCTTGATCGCGTCGTAGAGGTCGGCCTCCTCGTCGCTGATCGTCAGCATGATGATCTTCGCGCTGGGGGCGACCTCCTTGATGGAGGTGCACGCCTCGATCCCGCCCCGCTTGGGCATCCGGACGTCCATCAGGACGATGTCCGGCAGCAGGTCGGCGGCCTTGTCGACGGCCTCCGCGCCGTCCCCGGCCTCCCCGACGACCTGGATGTCCTCCTCGGCCGCGAGCACGATCTCCAGGCCACGGCGGAAGAGGGCGTGGTCGTCCACGACAAGGACTCTGATCGGCTCCTTGCGTGGAGTGCCCGCGTCCGGGCCCATGCCGACGACGCCGCCGTCGGCATCCCCGTCCTGCATCGGTCCGAAGCTGTCCGCCATCGTTCCTCCCCCTGAAGGCTGTGGCCTGTGGTGCTGCGCCATCTCCAACCCAAGGCAACGGCCCACCGGTTGGGCCATTGCGGCCATGATTCCATGCCCGGACGACAACGCGGTGACAGAGCAGGGCACGAACTGGCCGCACACCGGTGCCCCTGGGGGCGCACAGGCGCTCCAGGGGCACAGGCTCATCCGTCAGTCGCGTGCGTCAGCCGCCCAGCGTGCCGCCCGGCGCGGGAGACTGCGCCTGCGCGACCATCGGGTCGGTGCTGAGGTGAATGACGCCGTAGTCGTAGGCGTGCCGCCGGTAGACGACACTCGGTTCCTTCGTCTCGGAGTCGACGAAGAGATAGAAGTCATGGCCGACCAGTTCCATCTCGTAGAGGGCCTGGTCGAGAGTCATCGGGGAGGCGACGTGGGTCTTCTCGCGGACGATGAGGGGGCCTTCACCCTTCACTTCCAGCGAGCCGATCTTCTTGGTGGGTACGCCGTCCGGCTCTTCCTCGTGGACCGGGTGGCCGTTCCCGTTGAGTGTCGCCGCGCCCGGGACGTGGTCGGGGACCTCGGCAGCCGAGATCCGGCGCGAGCCGCGCCGCGAGAACCGCTTGTCGTGCTGCTTGCGCAGCCGGGCATCCAGCTTCTCCGCCGCCAGGTCGAGCGCCGCGTACGGATCGCTGGCCGCTGCCTCCGCCCGGATCACCGGACCGCGGGAGCGGAGCGTGATCTCCACTCGGTCGCAACGGTCGGCCTGTCGGGGGTTGGGCTCCTTGGACACCTCGACGTCGAGGCTGATCACCTTGCCATCGAGCTTCTGGATCTTCTCCAGCTTCAGCTTCTCGGCCACGTGCTTGCGGAACCGCTCGGGCACCTCGGTCTTGCGGCCCTTGACGACGATGTCCACGCAGAACTCCGTTCCCGGATCGCTCCGCCTCGCTGCGGAGCATCTCCCTTTTGCACCAGGCTCCGGTGCTCCGGAACCTCGGACTCGGTGACTTCCACCTCCTCCCCCGCGGGCAAGATCTCCACTCCACCGGCGCGGGTGATAGTGAGAAACCCGCAGCTCGGCATTCGGATACGAGAGGGTATGGCCTGCGCCTTTCCCTCACAACCGAACATATCTCGCCTGGACGGATGTCGTCACCCTCTACCGCGGCGTACCTCCGTTCAGGTGAATTGACCCTCTCATTACCTGCAACGATGCAAGTTCGCAGTCAGTTCCGGTTTATTTCGAACGCATCCGGCGACGCTGCGACCACGGCTGCGCAGATCAGGTCACCGGCGCGTCCCGCACCCGCCGTTCCCGGCACGACGTGCATACGGCCGGTCCCTTCGTCCGCTGATCCAGCCATCGGTTCCTCTGTGCCTTCCCGAGCAGTTGCCGCGTACACGGCCGTAGTTGGCTCGCCGTACGATTCCGGCCCCGACATCCGCCGATACGCGACGCCCTCTTCTGCCCTCCTCCCGTACGCTCCCGTCTCCTGCTCCGCGGTCGCCGACCGCACGGCACGAGCCGCCTCCGACAGGGACGCACCGGTCGTCATCAGGTCGTCGACGAGCACGATCCGTCCGCCATGAAGCAGCCTTGCCCCGCCGGGTGCCACCGCAAGCGCGCCCGCGAGATTGTCCATCCGCTGCCGGGAGTTGAGCCCCGCCTGGTCGGCCACGGCGCGTCGCTGGCGCAGCACGGAGAGCACCTGCGCCGCGATCCCGGACCGCCGCAACTCGCCCGCAGCGGCAAGCGCGATCCGGCGCGCCGGATCGTGTCCTCGCGCCCGGACCGCCGCCCGCGCGGATGGTACGGGAACAAGCAGCACCGGCCCATCCCCGCCCGCAACCGGGCGGCTCTGCGCGTCCCTGAGCCCCGCCGACACACCCCCGTGGCCCAGTGCCCGGGGGTCCTGCAACCCGGCCCGCACAGCCCCCGCCAGGGCCCCGCCCAGCGGTGCTGCGAGGGCCAGTGCGCCCCGTTCCTTGTGGGCCAGCAGCACGGCCCGCACCTCGTCGGCGTACCGGGCGGCCGCGTGCACCACGGGCAGCCCGGACGGCTCCGGCACCGGTCGCACCCGGCTCGGTGCGGCCCCGCTCAGGGCGGCACGGCACTCAGGGCAGAGCACCGTGCGAGGCCTCCCGCAGCCTCCGCACTCGGCCGGCAGCACCAGGTCGGTGAGGTCCTGCCACCACCCCCGCATGCCCACCACTGTGCCAACGCCCGAGCCCGCCGGCCACCCCTGTGGAAAACTCTGGAGGACTCCCTGTGGACAACTCGTCCGCGGGGCTCACCCGGACAAAAGGACCTGCCCGGGACTCACCCCGGATAGACCGGCGCCACCCCGTCCGCGACCACCTTCTGCCACTGGGCCCCGGTCGGCAGCCGTACGATCCCGTCCTCCGAGTAGGCCACCAGCGGCAGCCCGTCGGACTCGGCCGCGGTGATCTCCTTGACCCCGCTGAGCGCCGCGGGCGCCGGCCCCTCCGGCGTGGAGCCGTCGACCTGGACGTACCGCATGGTCTGTACGCCGCCCTGCTCGCGCCCGACCACCACGAGCCGGCTGTCCCCGGCCCATGACATGGTCGTGACGTCCTCCAACTCCGGTGTCGCGGACCGCAGTTCCAGCACCGACACGGTCGGCCGGTCCTCACCCGACTCCTGCCGCCGCTCGATCCGCCCGATGAGCAGGGACGTCTTGTCGCCCTTCGCCACCACGAGTGCCACCCGCACCCCGTCGGCGGCCACCCGCACCTCCTGGACGCGGCCGTCCAGGCCCGGAGTCCGCACCACCAGCGGCTCGCCCTTGCCCTCTTCCAGCAGGAGCAGCCGGGGGTCGTCGGGGTTGCGGTCGGCGACCCAGAGGTCGCCGTGGGCGTCCCAGCTGGGTGCCGTCAGCCGGTCCTGCGCCGTCTTGCCCTGACTGGTCAGCACGGGGTCCCCGAGCGAACCGCCCGACACCAGCGACGCGACGTACAGGTCCCTGCCTTCGCCGGCGACTCCGGCCGCGGTGTCCTCGTCGCGCGACACGGCCACCGAGCGCAGCTCCTTGGCGCCCTCGCCGAGCGCACCGGGCACCGGCTCGACACTGGTGCCCCTGTTGCGGACGCCCATCCGTACGAGCCGGTGCTTGCTGTCGATGAAGTACAGGTAGGTGGGAGACTCCACCGAACCTCGGGCTACGGCATCGTCGGCCCGGGCCTCGTTGAGCGAGCACAACCGCTTGCTGCCGGACTGCAGCTCGACCTCGTCCACTGCCGGGGTGAGGTTCTGCAGCGTGAACAGCAGCTGAGACGCCATCTCGGTGCATTGGGTCTGCCCGACCCGGGCGGCACTCTCGTTCAACGGCACGGTCAGTTTGTTCTGGTCGTCGGGCGTCAGCGGAGCGACGCCCTTCTTCAGCGCCGTACCGGTGGGAAAACTCGTCCGCACCACGGGATCGAGCCAGTTCGTGGGCCCGTTGAGCAGGGAACGCACCATCTGTGTCATGGGGTCCACCCGCCGACGCACATACACGGGATCGGCGACGGCCGCCGTCTGGGTCGTCGTACCCGCCGCGGCGTTCGAGGCGAAGTAGTACTTGTTGACCGACATGTAGTTGCGCTGGAAGTCCGACTTCCCCATGACGACGCCCTGCGGAAGGCTGTCGATGCGCCACTGCTTGGTCTTCTTGTCCTTCGTGAGGTGCACCAGCGCGGTGTAGTGCCCGCTGGCAGGCGCGTACGACTGCTGCGCGTCCACTCGCGCGACCCTGGCACCGGTCAGCGTGAAGGACACGTTGCCGGGGTCCTCCCTACCGCCCGAGTGGTCCTGCTCGGTGCCCGGTCCGTCCGCGAGGACCGTGGTGGCCAGCCCCGGCTTCCACGTCTTCGACGCCGTACCCGTCAGATACTGACGGGCTGTCGAGTAGTTCGGGTCGTCGCTGGTCAGCGCCTCCAGGAAGCCCGACACGATCTCGGTGGGCTGGGCGTCCTCCCGGGGCGGCATGGCGAAGACCCGCACCTGGGTGTCCTGGCGCGGAGTGGAGTCGACGCCGCGCAGATCTCCGCTGTCGGGCATCGAGGCGCACCCTGCCAGCAGTACGACACCACATGCGCCGTACGCCGCCGCGCGCACCGGTCTGCGCCGCGCGCACCCCTCGCGGTCAGCGCCCACGAAATGCCTCCCCATGCTTGTTCGAGTCCTCCGACCCGGTCTCCGGGCTCGAGGTCCCGCTCCCCGCCCCGCCCTCGGTGGGCGTCTCGTCCTGTCGCCACGCGCCCGAGGTGGGCCGCGGCACGACGCGCGCGCCGCTGCCGGGCAGCGCCGTCGGGTCGGCGGTGGGGGTCGCACCGTTCAGCCTCTGGGCTATCTGCGGTATCTGGTCCCCCGCCGGCTGTGCGGGCACGGTGGCGACCTTCTCCCCGCCTCCGCGCGGCAGCCCGGCGTCATTGAGTCCACGGTTGCGCCGCGAGTCCTTGGGCTCCAGCGGTATCGGCGAGCCCCGCAGCGGCTCGTCCGCGGTCCGCGGCAGCGTCAGCCGGAACTGCGAACCGCCGCCCGGCTCGCCCCACGCCTGCAGCCAGCCGCCGTGCAGCCGCGCGTCCTCCAGAGCGATGGAGAGCCCGAGGCCCGTACCGCCCGTGGTGCGCGCGCGTGCCGGGTCGGCCCGCCAGAAGCGGCTGAACACGCGCGTGGCCTCGCCGGGCTTGAGCCCGACACCGTAGTCGCGCACGGCGACCGCGACCGCCCCGCCCGCCGCGGCGAGCTTGACGACGACGTCCTTGCCCTCGCCGTGCTCCACGGCGTTGACGACCAGGTTGCGCAGCACCCGCTCCACACGCCGGGCATCCGCCTCGGCGACGACGGGCTGCTGGTCGCCGAGCACGCGTATGTGTGTGCCCTTGCGCTCGGCGAGCGGCTCGGCCCCGCTGACGACCCGCCGTACGACCTCCCTGAGGTCTATCGGCTCCGCCTCCAGCGCCGCCGCGCCCGCGTCGAACCGGCTGATCTCCAGCAGGTCAGCGAGCAGCGACTCGAACCGGTCCAGCTGGTCGGCAAGGAGCTCCGCCGACCGCGCGGTGATCGGGTCGAAGTCCTCGCGCGCCTCGTGGATGACGTCCGCGGCCATGCGTACGGTCGTCAGCGGCGTCCGCAGCTCGTGCGACACGTCCGACACGAACCGCCGCTGCATCCGCGACAGGTCCTCCAGTTGCTGGATCTTCAGCTGCAGGTTCTGCGCCATCTTGTTGAAGGCCTCGCCGAGCCGCGCGATGTCGTCCTCGCCGGTGACCTTCATACGTTCCTGCAGCCGCCCGGCGGACAGCCGCTCGGCGATCCCGGCAGCCATCCGCACGGGCGTGACGACCTGCCGCACCACGAGCCAGGCGATGGCCCCGAGGAGTACGACGACGAAGAGTCCGGCGGTCGCGAGCGTGCCCTTGACCAGACTCAGCGACTTCTCCTCCTGCGTGAGCGGGAAGAGGTAGTAGAGCTGGTACGGGTCGCCGTTGGGGTCGTTGACCTGCTTGCCGATGACCAGCGCGGGCTGGGAGTCCTTGTCGTTGCTGTAGATGATGCGGGTGTAGCTCTGGGCGGCCGCCGTGCTTTCGTTGATCTGCGCGCGCAGGTCCTCGGGGACACTGGCGGAGGGGTCGACGTCCCCGGAGGCACGCGGTCCACGCCCGCCGCCGCTGTCCTCGCCCGCCGGCAGGGTCACCACGTCGAAGGCGCCCTGGCCGCCGCTGGACAGCGAGGACACGAGGTCACTCATCCACTGGATGACGTTCTGCGAGGGACGGCCGTCCACCGTGATGCCGTCGTCGCTGGTCCCGGCGGCCGCTTCGTCGGCCTTCTGCTTGGCGACCGCGAAGCCGCCCGTGGCCTGGCTCTGCGAGGCCTTCACCTTGGCGTCCAGCAGCCCGTTGCGCACCTGTCCGATCACGACGAACCCGAGCAGCAGCACAACACCCAGCGACATCAACAAGGTCGTGACGACGACCTTGAGCTGAATATTCCGCCGCCACAGCCGCATGACGGGCAGCAGCGGCCGCCGCACCCAGCGCATGAACAACCGCAGCACCGGACTGCCCTGGACCCCGCCCTGCAGCAACCCGCCCTCCAGCAGGCGCCCCCAGCGGCCACCCGCCGTCTTCCGGCCGACAGGCCGCCCCGCGCGGGCCCCTGCCGACCCGTTCGCCGAAGCGGCACTGTCACCAGTCATCTCAGCTCGGTCCTGCCTTATAACCGACACCCCGCACGGTCACCACGATCTCCGGCCGCTCGGGGTCCTTCTCGACCTTGGAGCGCAACCGCTGCACGTGAACATTCACAAGTCGGGTGTCCGCAGCATGCCGGTAACCCCACACCTGCTCCAGCAGCACCTCACGCGTGAACACCTGCCAGGGCTTGCGCGCAAGAGCCACCAGCAGATCGAACTCGAGCGGCGTCAGCGCAATCGACTGCCCGTCCCGCTTGACGGAGTGACCGGCCACGTCAATGACCAGATCCCCGATGGCAAGCTGCTCCGGTGCAGGCTCCTCCGACCGCCTCAGCCGCGCCCGGATCCTGGCGACAAGCTCCTTCGGCTTGAACGGCTTCACGATGTAGTCGTCGGCCCCGGACTCCAGCCCGACCACCACATCGACGGTGTCGCTCTTGGCCGTGAGCATCACGATCGGCACACCCGACTCGGCCCTGATCAGCCGGCACACCTCGATACCGTCCCGCCCCGGCAGCATCAGATCGAGCAGCACGAGATCAGGCTTGGCCTCCCGAAACGCAGCCAGCGCCTTGTCCCCGTCGGCTACAAAAGACGGCTCAAAACCTTCACCACGCAGCACGATGCCGAGCATCTCGGCCAGTGCGGTGTCGTCGTCGACGACAAGGACTCGTCCCTTCATAAACGACATCATCCCATTCTCATAACAGTGGTGAAGGTGCAGGTGAGCATGGTCACTGGGCCGTGACGATAGTCGTACTGGGCCGTCACTGTCTGCCCCTGTCCCGCGACGTCGATGTCAGTAACGGATGTCAGCTACCCAGGGTAGGGGTCGGCTGACCGTTCGGTCGGCCCTGCGGCTCTTCGCCGGGCCGCGACAGTACCGAGCGCCGGCGCCCTTGTTCAGACGCGCTCGCGTCCGCCGGAGCCCTCAAGCGGTGCATTCCATTGCCCCTGAGTCAGGGCGCCGGGCGCGAGCGCATACCCCCTGCCTCGACGGGGCAGAGCCGTGGTGTTTGAATCGAACATGTGAGCGAGCTACCCCCAGATCCTCCCCGCCTGCGGGCGATCCTGGGGTACCTCGAAAACCAGCTCGCCGAGGAAGAGACCGTGGTCACGTACCTGCGCCTTCAGGTCGAGACCGTACGACGCGCCCTCGCCGTGGCCGAGAACCGAAACCCTGCCAAGCTTGGCCCGTCAACGCGAGCCCCGACGGCAGCGCGGCCGGCCTCGGGGCCTGCGCTGACCCGCAGCGAGCGGGCAACGACGGGGTTCATGATCGAGCAGCGCCGAACTCCGACGGGCCCGCAGGAGGCCGCGGTCCACCTGGACGACTGCACGATGACCACCTACATGACACACCCGGTGAGCGCGCACGAGGCCCGCCTGGCCCTGACGGACGCCCAACTGGAGGCGTGCGCCTTCTGCCGTCCGGACACCGAACTGGGGATCCTCGAATGACGGGTCGGGGTGCGGAGCCGTACATCCCGGATGATCCTCAAGGCGTGTCCGGCCCGATTCGCGTGATCGTCCACTCACCGTCACCCACGGGCGACCGGAGCGTACGCGCGGACGGCGAGCTCCTCGGCCTGGCCCACAACACTCGATGATGTCGCCGTTGGACATCACGGCCCCTCGCCCCGTGAATGGCCGCAGGTGGAGGGGCCGTTGTCGTCGATCGAGCCGACATCATCCCTTAGCCAATCGTCACCTGGCGCGACCTGGCACACAGCTCCGCAAGAGCCTCAGCCGTCACGGGCGAAACGGCGCCCTCTTCCGTGACGATCGCCGTCACCAGCTCGGGCGGAGTCACGTCGAACGCCGGGTTGTACGCCTGGGTGCCCAGGGGTGCCACCGGAACCCCGCCCCCTGCTTCCGCTCCCGCCACCGGCACCTGAGGTGCCGTGACCTCGGTCACCTCATGTCCAGGGCGCTGCTCGACCTCGATGGACGCCCCGTCCGGAGTGTCCAAATCCACCGTCGTCACCGGTGCCACCACGATGAACGGCACATGGTGGTACCGCGCAAGCACCGCGAGCGGATAGCTCCCCACCTTGTTCGCCACCGAACCGTCGGCCGCGATGCGGTCCGCCCCGATCAGCACCGCATCCACCTCGCCGGCCGCGAAGAGCGAGCCCGCCGCGTTGTCCGTGAGCAAGGTGTACGCCATGCCGCTGCGCGCCGCCTCATAAGCCGTCAGGCGGGCGCCTTGCAGCAACGGACGCGTTTCGTCCACCCACAGCCGCCGCAGCCTGCCCGTCCGGTGCGCCGCGAGCGCCACCGCGAACGCCGTCCCTTCACCGCCCGACACCAGCGACCCGGTGTTGCAGTGCGTGAGGATCCGGTGCCCACCGCCGGGCAACAGCTCGTCAAGCAGTGCCAGTCCACGCTCGGCCATACGAGCGCTGGCCTCGGCGTCTTCCTTGTGCAGCGCCCGCGCCGCGGTCAACGCCGCCGCTGCCGCCCGCTCGGGGTCGCCGTTCTTGGCGAACTCGGCCCGGTAGGCCGACTGCGCCCGACGCACACCGACGGCAAGGTTCACCGCGGTGGGCCGGGCCCCCGACAGCGCAGTTGCCGCGTCGTCCACGTCGAAGCCGCGCGCGGCGGCGAGCGCGACGCCGTACGCTCCCGCGATGCCGAGCAGCGGTGCCCCACGCACGGCGAGCGACCGGATCGCATCCACCAGGGCGGGTGCGTCCGTACAGACCAGTTCGACCTCCTCTGCCGGCAGCCTCGTCTGGTCGAGAAGCACCAGTACGGGGCCTTCGGGTGGCTCCTCCCAGCGGATCGCCGGTATCTCGGTCGGCCTGCTGTCCTCGCCGGATTGCGCGTGCTGATCAGCCATGCGATCAGTCTGCCCCTTACCCGGCGGACAATTGAAGGTGTGCTGCCCATACCGCGGCCGGTACCTGGGCGACCACCCCATGGCACGATGGCTGCCAACCTGCCGCCGCGACCGCGGACGGGCACCGTGAAGGAGCGACGATGAAAGACACTCCGGGCTGGGCCTCGCCCGGATCTGCCCCGTCCGACGGGCAGGAGCCCGGCGCGTCCGGCCCTGCCGAACCCGCCGACCGGCCCGGCCCCGCGCAGCCCGCCGACCAGCCGGGTGCGGATCCGCACGGCCCAGGCACGAAGTGGTCCAAGGAGCAGCCGCCGGCCGGCCAGTGGTCCGCACCCACCGGCCCGCCGAGCCCCGGCCAGGCCCCGCCGCCCCCACCGCCCGGCCCGGGCTGGGGCAGTGGCCAACCCCCTGGCGGCCCCGGTGGTTACGGAGGCCAGGGCGGCGGATACGGCGGACATGGCGGTTACGGCCCCTACGGCGGCTGGGGAGGCGCCTGGGGCGGTCCCCCGCCCGCGGCCAAGCCCGGTGTCATCCCGCTCCGCCCGCTCGGCGTGGGCGAGATCCTCGACGGCGCCGTCTCCACCATGCGCACGTACTGGCGCACAGTCCTGGGCATCTCCCTGACCGTCGCGGTGGTCACGGAGGTCCTCGTCATCCTGCTGCAGGGCCTTGTGCTGAACGACGCCAGCACCGCGGCCCTCGAGGATCCGAGCGCCACCGCGAGCGAACTGGCCCGCGCCTTCGGCGAAGTCATGGCCAGCTCCGGCGCCGTCGCCGTGATCACCCTGATCGCCACCGTCGCCGCGACCGCGCTGCTCACCACCGTCACCAGCCGCGCCGTCCTCGGCAAGCCGGTGACGGCCGGCGAGGCCTGGCGCGACTCCCGCCCTCAGGTCGTGAAGCTGTTCGGCCTGATCTGCCTGCTCCCCCTCATCACCGCCGGAATCATCCTCGTGGGCGTGCTGCCCGGCATCCTCGTGGCCGTGTTCGGAAGCACCGGCCCGGGCATCGCGCTCGCCGTGCTGGGCGGCATCGGTGCAGGCATCGTCGCGCTGTGGCTGATGATCCGCTTCTCCCTGGCCTCGCCGGCGCTGATGCTGGAAAAGCAGGGCGTCGTGAAGTCGATGAGCCGGTCCACGAAGCTCGTCCGCGGTTCGTGGTGGCGTGTCTTCGGTATCCAGTTGCTCGCCGGAATCATCGCGAACATCATCTCGGCGATCATCGTCATCCCCTTCACCTTCCTCGCCGCAGCGTTCGGCGGTGAGGGCTTCACCGGCTTCCTGAACAGCGGTGGCGGCGACCTCGGTTGGACCTTCCTCATCATCAGCGGCATCGGCTCGGTGATCGGCTCCATGATCACGTTCCCGATCAATGCCGGCGTCACCGTGCTCCTTTACATCGACCAGCGCATCCGCCGCGAGGCCCTCGATCTCGAACTGGCCCGCGCCGCCGGTGTCCAGGGCTACGGCACCAGCGCCGGCTCCGGAGGCTGATGCGGTGAGCACAACGGGGGGAGTTCTGACAGCGGTGCCGGGATTGCCGCACGCTGCCGAATCTGCCGTACGGGCCCTCCTGCGCGTCGGCGACACATCCGTACTGTCGCTGGCGCGCTCCGGCGACGAGCCGCCGGTGACGATCCCGCGTGATCCAGCGCGGGAAGCAGCCCGCCGCGAGCTGTCCAAGCGCATGTACCACGAGAACGACCCCAGCTGGCTGGAACGCGCCCTGAACGCATTCTGGGACTGGGTGGACAAACTGTTCGGCTCAGCCGCGGCCGCGACACCCGGGGGGACACTCGGCCTCGTCGTCGTCATCCTGGCCGTCCTCGCAGTACTCGGCGCACTCTGGTGGCGCCTGGGCACACCCCGCCGCCAACCCACCTCGTCCGCGGCCCTGTTCGACGACCGTCCCCGCAGCGCCGCCGAACACCGCGCGGCCGCCGAGGCACACGCAGCCCAGGGCCACTGGAACCAGGCCGTCCAGGAACACATGCGCGCCATCGTCCGCTCCCTCGAGGAGCGCGCACTTCTCGACGTCCGCCCCGGCCGCACCGCGGACGAGGCCGCCGCAGAAGCGGGCCGCGCACTCCCCTCCCACACGGACCGACTGCGCACCGCGGCCCGCGACTTCGACGACGTGACGTACGGCGGCCGCAGGGCGACCGAGCAGTCGTATCGCCGCATCGCCGAACTCGACCGAGAGCTCGAGCGCACCAAACCGCAGCTCGCGAGCAGTACCCCCAGCACGGCCCACAACGCCCGCCAGGGAGCCGCCGAATGACCACGGAGGCCATGCTCCCGTCCACCTCGGCCTCGCCCACCGCACGCCAGGTGTGGACCCGTGCACGAGGCATCGTCCTCGCCGTCGTCCTTCTCCTGGTCGGGGCCGTCGCCATCGCCGTGATCCGCTCCGACAGCCGACACGGCGAACTCGACCCGCGATCCGTCGACCCCTACGGCAGCCGCGCCGTCGCCGAACTCCTCGCCGACCGTGGTGTGTCCACGCGTGTGGTCACCACCCTGGACGAGGCGCGCGCCGCAGCAGCCCCCGACACCACCCTCCTGGTCGCCGTCCCGGACCGGTTGACGCACCGTCAACAGACCCGACTGCACTCGGCGGTCGACGGCTCCGGCGGACGCACCATGCTCGTCGCCCCCGGCAGCTGGTCCGTCGAAAGGCTCGCCCCCGGCGTCACCTCGGACCCCGCGACCAGCTTCGACTCGACGCTCTCCCCCAAGTGCGCGCTGGCCGACGCCCGGCGCGCGGGCAGCGCCGACACGGGCGGAATCCGGTACACCACCACACACCTCGACGCCGACGAGTGCTACCCCAGCCAGCGCCTCGCCACCCTGCTGCGCATCCCGGAGACCTCCGGGGACGGCGACACCGTCGTCATCGGCGCGCCCGACATCCTCTTCAACGACCGTCTCGACAAGCATGGCAACGCCTCGCTCGCCCTCCAACTCCTCGGCTCCCGCCCCCATTTGGTCTGGTACCTCCCCTCGCTCTCCGACACCGCAGCCACCGACGACGAAAAGGGCCTCTTCGACCTGCTCCCCGCCGGCTGGCTCTGGGGCACACTGCAGCTCTTCATCGCGGCAGCCCTCGCCGCCCTGTGGCGGGCACGCCGACTGGGCCCCCTCGTGCCCGAAAGACTCCCCGTGGCGATCCGCGCCTCCGAAACCGTCGAAGGCCGCGCCCGCCTCTACCGCAAGGCGAACGCCCGCGACCGCGCGGCCACCGCTCTTCGCTCCACCACCCGCACCCGCCTCGCCCCCCTCGTAGGCGTCCCCGTCGCCCAGGCGCACGCGCCCGAGGCCCTGCTCCCCGCGTTGTCCGCCCACCTGCATGGCGACGGACAATCCCTGCACGCGCTCCTCTTCGGCCCGCCGCCCGGCGACGACGCGGCCCTCATCGCCCTCGCCGACCAACTCGACGCCCTCGAAAGAGAGGTACGCCGTCCATGATGGACCCGACCACTGACAACGCCGGGTACACCGGGGACCCGGGCAAGGCCCGCGCCTCCCTGGAAGCCCTGCGCGCCGAGATCGCCAAAGCCGTGGTCGGCCAGGATCCCGCCGTGACCGGCCTCGTCGTCGCCCTCCTCTGCCGCGGACACGTACTACTTGAAGGAGTCCCTGGGGTCGCCAAAACGTTGCTCGTCCGCGCCCTCGCATCCGCACTCGAACTGGAGACCAAGCGCGTCCAGTTCACTCCCGACCTGATGCCGAGCGATGTGACAGGCTCCCTGGTCTACGACACCCACACCGCCGAGTTCTCCTTCCAGCAGGGCCCGGTCTTCACCAACCTCCTCCTCGCGGACGAGATCAACCGCACCCCGCCGAAGACCCAGTCGTCCCTCCTGGAAGCCATGGAGGAACGCCAGGTCACGGTCGACGGCACCCCGCGCCCCCTCCCGGACCCGTTCCTGGTCGCCGCGACGCAGAACCCCGTCGAGTACGAGGGCACGTACCCCCTGCCCGAAGCCCAACTGGACCGCTTCCTCCTCAAACTGACGATCCCTCTCCCCTCCCGCCAGGACGAGATCAACGTCCTCACCCGCCACGCCGAGGGCTTCAACCCACGCGACCTCCACGCCGCCGGCCTGCGCCCGGTCGCAGGCCCCGCCGATCTGGAAGCCGCCCGCGCCGCAGTCGCCAAGACCACGATCTCCCCCGAAATCACGGCCTACGTGGTCGACATCTGCCGAGCCACCCGTGAGTCCCCGTCCCTCACCCTAGGCGTCTCCCCACGCGGCGCCACCGCCCTCCTGGCCACCTCGCGCGCGTGGGCATGGCTCACGGGCCGCGACTACGTCATTCCCGACGACGTCAAGGCCTTGGCCCTCCCCACCCTCCGCCACCGCGTACAACTCCGCCCCGAGGCAGAGATGGAAGGCGTCACGGCCGACTCCGTCATCAACGCGATCCTCGCCCACGTCCCCGTCCCCCGCTGATGGCGCTCACCGGACGTGCCGCGCTCCTCGCGGCTCTGGGCTCCCTCCCCGTCGGCATCTGGGACCCCAGCTGGACGGGCATCCTCGCCGTGAACGCCCCCCTGGCCGTGGCCTGCGCCTGCGACTTCGCCCTCGCAGCACCGGTACGACGCCTCGGCCTGACCCGCTCCGGCGACACGACCGCACGCCTGGGCGAGACCGCGGACGTAACCCTCACGGTCACCAACCCGTCCCACCGCCTCCTCCGGGCCCGCCTGCGCGATGCCTGGCCGCCGAGCAGCTGGGAGCCCGGCACCGAGGTGGCAGCCTCCCGCCACCGCCTCACAATCCCCGCCGGCGAACGCCGCCGCGTCACCACCCGCCTACGCCCCACCCGCCGCGGCGACCGCCAGGCGGACCGCGTGACAGTCCGCTCCTACGGCCCCCTCGGTCTGTTCTCCCGCCAGGGCACCCACAAAGTCCCCTGGACGGTACGCGTCCTGCCGCCCTTCACCAGCCGCAAGCACCTCCCCTCGAAACTCGCCCGCCTACGCGAACTCGACGGCCGCACAAGCGTGCTCACACGCGGCGAAGGAACAGAATTCGACAGCCTGCGCGAATACGTCCCTGGCGACGACACCCGATCCATCGACTGGCGCGCAACGGCCCGCCAGTCCACGGTCGCCGTACGCACCTGGCGCCCCGAACGCGACCGCCACATCCTCGTCGTCCTCGACACAGGCCGAACCTCAGCAGGCCGCGTGGGCGACGCCCCACGCCTCGACGCCTCCATGGACGCCGCCCTGCTCCTGGCGGCACTCGCATCCCGCGCCGGCGACCGCGTAGACCTGCTCGCATACGACCGCCGGGTACGCGCCCTCGTCCAGGGCAGGACGGCACGCGACGTCCTCCCATCCCTTGTCAACGCAATGGCAACACTCGAACCCGAACTAGTCGAACTGGACGCCCGAGGCCTCACAGCCACCGCTCTCCGTACGGCTCCCCGCCGCTCCCTGATCGTCCTGCTAACGAGCCTCGATGCGGCACCAGTAGAAGAAGGCCTGCTGCCCGTCCTCTCTCAGCTCACCCAACGCCACACGATTCTGGTGGCATCCGTGGCGGATCCGTATGTCGCCCGCATGGCGACGGCTCGTGGAAACACCGAGGCGGTGTACGAGGCTGCAGCCGCCGCACAGGCCCAGAGCGAACGCCACCGCACCGCCGAGCAGCTCCGCCGTCATGGAGTCACGGTCGTCGACGAGACACCGGACGAACTGGCACCAGCACTGGCAGATGCATACCTGGCCCTGAAGACGGCAGGACGTCTGTAATTCGAGGGGCTCTCCCCCGGAGGGCTCCTCGAATCAAGCGCCCCGAAATGCAGAAAACCCCCGAACCGGTATCCCCGGCCGGGGGTTTTCTCATGATTTGTTCGGCGGCGTCCTACTCTCCCACAGGGTCCCCCCTGCAGTACCATCGGCGCTGTAAGGCTTAGCTTCCGGGTTCGGAATGTAACCGGGCGT
>NZ_JBEYVO010000024.1:68879-192545 GCF_040644055.1 Streptomyces sp. NPDC047043 | reverse complement strand
CCTCCGGCGTCTGCCACTTCGCCTACGACGACGAAGAGACCTGCATCGCCGAAGTCCGCTACCTCCTCAGCCTGTTGCCCCAGAACAACCGGGAGAACCCTCCGCGAGTGGAGTCCGAGGACGCGGCGGACCGGCGCAGCGAGGTGCTCCTGGACCTGGTCCCGGCGGACGGCAACCGCCCGTACGACATGGCCAAGGTCATCGAGGAGATCGTCGACGACGGCGAGTACCTCGAGGTCCACGAGCGCTGGGCCCGCAACATCATCTGCGCCCTGGCCCGCCTGGACGGCCAGGTGGTGGGCATCGTCGCCAACCAGCCGCAGACGCTCGCGGGCGTCCTGGACATCGAGGCCAGCGAAAAAGCTGCGCGCTTTGTCCAGATGTGTGACGCTTTTAACATCCCGATCGTCACCTTCCTGGACGTCCCGGGGTTCCTCCCCGGTGTCGACCAGGAGCACGGCGGAATCATCCGCCACGGCGCGAAGCTCCTCTACGCCTACTGCAACGCGACCGTGCCGCGGATTTCGCTGATCCTGCGCAAGGCGTACGGAGGTGCCTACATCGTCATGGACAGCCAGTCCATCGGTGCGGACCTCACGTATGCCTGGCCGACGAACGAGATCGCCGTGATGGGCGCCGAAGGGGCCGCCAACGTCATCTTCCGGCGACAGATCGCAGAGGCCGAGGACCCCGAGGCCATGCGGGCCCGCATGGTCAAGGAGTACAAGTCCGAGCTGATGCACCCGTACTACGCGGCCGAGCGCGGCCTGGTCGACGACGTCATCGACCCGACCGAGACCCGCGAGATCCTCATCCGCTCGCTGGCGATGCTGCAGACGAAGCATGCCGACCTGCCCTCGCGCAAGCACGGCAACCCCCCGCAGTAACCCGGCGGACCCTCCGCGATACCCCCGCGGAAACCTCTCTCACGGAGACTGAGACCTATGAGCACCCCTGACATTCGCGTCGAGAAGGGCCACGCCGAGCCCGAGGAGGTCGCCGCCATCACGGCCATCCTCCTGGCCCGCGCAGCGGCCGCCCCGTCGGACGCCCAGACCCACCGAGGCCGAGCAAAAGCCGGCTGGCGCCGCCTGGAGCGCGAGCCGGGCTTCCGTGCCCCGCACAGCTGGCACTGAGCCTGTAGTACAACGCTGAAGGGCCCCTCTCGAACGAGAGGGGCCCTTCAGCGTTGTTGCTTTGAGGGGTGCAGGGAACTGCGCGAACGGCCACCGAGCACCCTCAGACGGCCAACAACCGTCAGAGGCAGCCCAGTGGCCGCACAACACCTACCGCAAGCGCGCCATCAGAGCGTGCTCAACGAGCGTGATGAGAGCCGACTTCGCGTCCGCACGGTGACGCGCGTCCGTCGTGATGATCGGCGTGTCCGGACCGATCTGCAGAGCCTCCCGCACCTCGTCCGGGTTGTACGGCTGGTTGCCGTCGAAGCCGTTGAGGGCGATCACGAAGGGGAGACCCGAGTTCTCGAAGTAGTCGACCGCGGGGAAGCAGTCGGCGAGGCGCCTGGTGTCGACCAGGACGATCGCGCCGATCGCACCGCGCACCAGGTCGTCCCACATGAACCAGAAGCGGTCCTGACCGGGGGTGCCGAACAGGTACAGGATCAGGTCCTGGTCCAGGGTGATGCGGCCGAAGTCCATGGCGACCGTCGTGGTCGTCTTGTCTCCGGTGTGGGTGAGGTCGTCGATGCCCGCCGAAGCGGATGTCATCACGGCCTCTGTGCGCAGCGGGTTGATCTCCGAGACGGCGCCGACGAACGTGGTCTTGCCCACGCCGAAGCCGCCCGCCACCACGATCTTCGCGGAGGTGGTGGAGCGGGAAGGACCGCCGCTAGAGCTTGCGAAGTCCACTGAGCACCCTTTCGAGCAGTGTCACGTCTGGCTGGCCGCCGGCGTTCTCGTCGCCGCCGGGCTGATGGATGGCGACCAGTCCTGCTTCCGCCAGGTCGGCGACGAGGATCCTGGCCACGCCGAGAGGGATCGTCAGCAGTGCCGAGATCTCGGCCACCGACTTGATCTCACGGCAGAGGTTGCAGATCCGCTGATGCTCGGGCAGCTGGCCCTGCATCTGGTGCGGCTGCGCGGTGGTGTGCACCAGCGCCTCGATGGCGAGCTGGTAGCGGGGGCGGGTCCGGCCGCCGGTCATGGCGTACGGACGCACCAGGGGGTTGTTCGACGCCCCTGCGGGCGCCGGCTCAGGGGCGCGTCGCTGCGGCTGCACGGGCTGGATGCGCGGGGCCGGCGGCTGGTCGTACGGCGACGGACCGGGGCCCTGCGGACCCTGGGGCGCGTACGGCTGCTGACGCCGATGGCTCGGGGCGGAGGGGAAGTTGTAACGGTTCGGATTCTGGGAACCGTCGCCCTGGCCCTGGGCAGGGCCGTACGACCAGTTGCCCGAATTCGAACCGCCTGGGGGTGTTGCCACTTTCTCCTCCTCCGACTGTGCCGGGCACCCAATGCCTGTGGAGCCTGCGTCCCGAAACCTTACGGCCCCGGGACGTCAAAACGCACCGTCTGTCTGTCAGTTGAGCAGGCTGCCTTGGAGCTCCGCACGAAGATCCGGCGTCAGAACCGAGCCGGCTCGGTCCACCAGAAGGGCCATCTCGTACCCAATGAGGCCGATGTCCGCCTCGGGGTGCGCGAGAACCGCGAGCGAGGAACCGTCGGATACGGACATGATGAACAGGAATCCCCGCTCCATCTCCACAACCGTCTGGTTCACGGCGCCGCCCTCGAAGATCCGGGAGGCGCCCGCCGTCAGTGACGTCAGACCGGAGGCGACGGCCGCAAGCTGGTCGGCGCGGTCGCGGGGAAAACCTTCGGACATCGCCAGAAGGAGTCCGTCGGCGGAGACCACCACCGTGTGGGACACCCCCGGGGTGTTGTCCACGAAGTTGGTGATCAACCAGTTCAGGTTCTGTGCCGCCTGGCTCATCGGGCTCACACTAACGCTCCTGGTTGTAGGTGCTGTCAGGACCGAAGCCCTGGCCGTTCGTTTCACTGCCTGCGCCGGCACTGCGTCCGCGCTGGACGCCCCGCCGCAGGTTGCTCAGCCTGCCCCGGACGTCCTCCGGGGCGCGGGAGACCGACGGGCCTCCCTGAGGAGTGCTCTCGGCGGCTCCCTCGACCAGGTTGGCCTTGGGCACCCGCCGCGGCAGGCCGGAGGAGGTGACCCCGCCTGCCTTGGGCTTCCGGAGCGCCGAGGCCTGCTGCCAGCGCTCGTCGTTCGCCGAGCGCCAGTCGCCGCCGGGGCCGCTTCCGTTGCCGTTGCTGCTGCCATTGCTCTCCGGTGCGGGAGCCGGCGCTTCCTGGCTCACGTGCCGCGCGCCGTTCGAACCGCTCGTACCGCTTCCGATGGATCCGCGGCGGGGCAGTCCGGCGTCGGTCAGTGCGT
Organism: Streptomyces sp. NPDC047043; assembly: GCF_040644055.1. Lineage (NCBI taxonomy): Bacteria > Bacillati > Actinomycetota > Actinomycetes > Kitasatosporales > Streptomycetaceae > Streptomyces > Streptomyces sp. NPDC047043. Next base: position 189,134 of record NZ_JBEYVO010000024.1, on the reverse strand, counting down.
GACCGGTGGAAGGCGCCGTTCCCGGACGGTCGAAGCCTACGCGGTCGCGCTCACTCACGTCAGCGGCCTGGACGGCTTCCGTTTCCGGAGCGTAATCGGACGAGTAGCCGTTCTGGTAGCTGTCCTGCTGCGGCCAGTCGTCCTGGTAGCGCCGCTCCTCGAAGGCCGCGAAGGACTCCGGGGCGGAGGCGCGGACGGCCGGGGGCTCCTCACGGACCGGCTCCGCATACGAGGGCTCGGGGTAGCCGCCGCCCGACGAGAACGTGTCGTTCTGCGGCAGTCCGCCGTTCGGCGCGTAGTACGGCTCGTCGTACGACGGCCGACCCGCCGGCTCGTCGTACGAGGTGCGCCGGGGCTCCTCGTACGGGGTCTGCTGCGGCTCGTCGAAGGCCGGGGGCGGGTTGTACGAGCCCGGCTGCTGCTCCGGGAAACCGCCGTTGTCGTACGACGGCTGCGCATCGAAGGAGTCGTACGACGGGACCTCGGAGGAGTCCGGGCCCTGCTCGCCGTGCGTCTGGGCCTCCAGGGCCGCCCTGCGCTCCTCGCGCATCAGCGAGCGGCCGACGGGGTCCAGCTCCCGGATGTCGTCCGGTACGTCGGAGTAGCGGCTGTCGTCGAAGCCGAGCTCCGCGGCCGTGCGCATCGGCAGGCCGTTGTTGAAGTCCTCACCCTGGAAGTTCTGCTCCGGGATGATCTGCGAGACCGTGAACTCGTCGCGGTTGATCTGCTGCTCGCCGCCACCGCCGTGGGTGATCGCGTCGGGCAGCATGACCAGCGAGGTCGTACCGGCCTGCTCGCCGGAGGGGCGCAGCTGGACGCGGATGCCGTGCCGGTCGGACAGCCGGCCGACCACGAACAGGCCCATGCGCTGGGATATCGCGGCGTCGACGGTGGGCGGGTTCGCGAGCTTGTGGTTGATGTCCGCGAAGTCCTCGGCCGTGAGGCCGATGCCCTTGTCGTGGATCTCGATCATGATGCGGCCGTCGGGGAGACGGGTCGCGGTCACCCGGACCTTGGTCTGCGGGGAGGAGAACGTCGTGGCGTTCTCCAGCAGCTCGGCGAGCAGGTGCACGAGGTCGGTCACGGCGCGGCCGTGGATCTCGGCCTCCGGGACGCCGGAGAGCTCGATGCGCTCGTACTGCTCCACCTCGGAGGAGGCGGCGCGAAGGACGTCGACCAGCGGGACCGGCTGGTCCCAGCGGCGGCCGGGCTCCTCGCCGGCGAGGACCAGGAGGTTCTCGCCGTTGCGGCGCATACGGGTCGCGAGGTGGTCCAGGCGGAAGAGGTTCTCCAGCTGGTCCGGGTCGGCCTCGTTGTTCTCCAGGTCGGTGATCAGGGTCAGCTGGCCCTCGATCAGCGACTGGTTGCGGCGCGAGAGGTTGGTGAAGATCGCGTTGATGTTGCCCCGCAGCAGGGCCTGCTCGGCGGCGAGCCGGACGGCCTCGCGGTGGACCTGGTCGAAGGCGCGGGCGACCTCGCCGATCTCGTCCCGGGTGTTGATCGGGATGGGCTGGACGCGGGTGTCCACCCGGCCGGGGTCGGTGCGCGAGAGCTGGTCGACCAGCATCGGCAGACGCTGCTCGGCGATACCGAAGGCGGCGTTGCGCAGCTGGCGCATCGAGCGGGACATCTGGCGGGCGACGGCGCCGGCCAGGATGAACGCGAGCAGCAGGGCGACGATGACGGCGGCACCCGTGATCAGCGCGTCACGCTTGGCGTTGTCGGCGATGTCCGACGCCTCGCTCACCGCGGTGTCGGCCTTGTCGGCCTCCAGCTTGCGGTAGGCGTCGAACTTCAGGGTGGTCATGCCCCACCAGTTAACCGAGCTGACGCCCTTGGCGGCGAGCGCCTGACGGGCCGCGGGGTCCGTGGTCTGCAGCTGCGCCATGGCGGTGATCATGTCGGTGGGGTTGTCCGACGGCGGCGGCACGTACGTCTTGTTCTGCGCCGCTGCCTGCGCGGCGGCCTTCTTGGCCATCGCCGCGCCGTCGGCCTTGATCTGCTTCGTGAGCGATTCCAGCTTGGCGAGGTCCGCGTCGGTGCCGCCGGCCTGGTACTCCTGCAGGGCGATGCCCTCCAGGTAGGCGTACGAGGTGAGGGCGATGCGCTGCTTGGCCAGGCTGGCCTGGCTGGTGCCCGGCTTGATCAGCAGGTGCATGCCGATGGAACGCTCCAGGGAGAGCGCGCCCTTGGCGAGTGCGATGGCGTAGACGGAGCGGCCGTAGCTGGTGATGTTGCCGGTGCCGAGGCCGAGCTCGTTGGAGAACTCGAGCAGCGGGTGCTCGACGTTGACGTAGGCCTCTTCGGTCTCCACGCCCTTCATCTTGGAGGTGTAGGCGGTCGCGCGTATCTGCGCGAGCGTCGGCTCCACCTCGCGGAAGCGGGCCAGGCGGCGCTTGAGGTTGGCCCGGTCCGGCATGTTCTGGGCGGCCTCGTCGAAGGCGTCGGCGGCCTGGTCGGTGGCCTTGCGGGCCGCGACGACCGTCTTGTCGTCCTCGCCCTTGCCCAGCAGCAGCGGTTCGGCGGTCGTGTCACGTTCGACGAGCACCGCGTTGCTGTACGTCAGGGCGGCCTGCACCAGACGCGCGGTGTTCTCCGCGTCCTCGGCGTCCTGCCAGGTGTCGATCGAGCTCTTCACCTGGAAGCCGCCCATGACGAGGCCGACCAGCACGGGTATGAGCAGGATCGCGTTCAGCCGGGTCGGCACCCGCCAGTTGCGGGGGGAGAAACGGCCGCCGCTTGGAGCGGGTGCGGCCGTCGGCTCGGATCCGGGCACAGGGGCGGGCGCCGCTCCGCGCGGCGGCGGGGTGAAGTTGCCCCGGGCCGACGGCTCGGGACCGTTCTTGCTTCGCCTCACTCGACCAACAACCTCTCGGCGGCGGGCACCAACGTTGTGCCGCAGTGTCTCAGAGCCCAGTACGTCACTGAGTACGCAGTACTACTGAGTACGTCTTTGACTATTGGGCAGTTCACGCATTCCAGCACGACGACCTGCGCTCTTCCAAACAGTGGAAAGCGAGGATTCCGTGTGATGTAAGCCCCAGATAAAACGGTCATAAAGAGCGAGCCCCGTCAAAAGACGGGGCCTTTGTGTGCGCAGCGACACCAGTTGGCAACGACCCGTGGCCGTACCACCCGATTCCTCTGCCGAAACGTTATGAACACCGGGGCCGACCGTGTCAAAGGCCACAGCCGGCTCCGGAGCGTCTACGACAACTGCCGTACAACATCGCTGACTTGGGTGCTACCTCAGCCGTGCCATGAGAGCGTGCTCGACCAGCGTGATCAGCGCACTCTTGGCATCGGAGCGGTGCCGGGCGTCCGTCGTGATGATCGGAGTGTCCGGTCCGATCTGCAGCGCCTCGCGGACCTCCTCGGGAGCATAGGGCTGATGCCCGTCGAAGCCGTTGAGGGCGACGACGAACGGCAGACCGCTGTTCTCGAAGTAGTCGACGGCCGGGAAGCAGTCGGCCAGGCGCCGGGTGTCCACGAGCACCACCGCGCCGATCGCACCGCGGACCAGGTCGTCCCACATGAACCAGAAGCGGTCCTGACCCGGCGTACCGAAGAGGTACAGGATCAGGTCCTGGTCGAGCGTGATGCGGCCGAAGTCCATGGCCACCGTGGTGGTGGTCTTGTCCCCGGTGTGGGTCAGGTCGTCGATGCCCGCGGACGCGGACGTCATCACGGCCTCGGTGCGCAGCGGGTTGATCTCGGAGACGGCGCCCACGAAGGTCGTCTTGCCGACGCCGAAGCCACCCGCCACCACGATCTTCGCGGAGGTGGTCGCCCGCCCTCCGTCAGAGCTTGCGAAGTCCACTGAGCACCCTTTCGAGCAGTGTCACGTCCGGCGCACCGGTCGTCTCGTCGCCGCCCGGCTGGTGGATGGCGACGAGCCCGGCCTCGGCCAGGTCCGCGACGAGAATGCGGGCCACGCCCAGCGGCATGGCCAGAAGCGCCGAAACCTCCGCGACCGACTTCACCTCACGGCACAGGTGGCAGATGCGCTGGTGCTCCGGGAGCAGCCCCATGAGTGCTGCCGGGTCGGCCGTGGTGCTGATCAGCGCCTCGATGGCGAGCTGATAGCGCGGCCGCGTCCGGCCACCGGTCATCGCGTACGGACGTACCAGCGGCTGGTCGCCCTCATCCTCGTACGGCTCCGCGTACGGATCATGAGAGGCGGTGGGCGGGGTCATGAATCCTCCGGGCGGGACAGCAAGTCGATCGGGCTGGCCGTCTGTTGGCCGTGGGGGGATTGTGGCGGCCGGACGGTGATGTGGTGACGGGGGTGGATCCTGGGCGGGTCAGTGGAGCAGACTGCCCTGTAGTTCGGCGCGCAGGTCCGGTGTGAGGACCGCACCTGCCCGGTCGACGAGCAGCGCCATCTCGTAGCCGACCAGGCCGATGTCGCACTCGGGGTGCGCGAGCACGGCCAGGGACGAACCGTCCGAGACGGACATCAGGAAGAGGAAGCCCCGCTCCATCTCGACGACCGTCTGCGCCACGTTGCCGCCCTCGAAGATCCGGGAGGCCCCGGCCGTCAGCGAGGTGAGCCCGGACGCGACGGCCGCCAGCTGGTCTGCGCGGTCCCGCGGGAAGCCTTCCGACATCGCCAGAAGGAGACCGTCGGCTGACACGACGACGGTGTGGGACACACCGGGGGTGTTGTCCACGAAGTTGGTGATCAACCAGTTGAGGTTCTGTGCCGCCTGGCTCATCTGGCTCAACTATCGCTCCTGCTGGTGAGTGGGGCTCGGGAAGCTGCCGGTCTGGCCGGATCCGGCCTGGCGACCCTGCGCGATGCCCCGACGGAGATTGGTCAGACGGCCGCGTACGTCGTCAGGCGCACGCGAGACTGCCGGACCGGATTGGTGCTGTTGCTGCTGAGCCGTGCCCGGGACGAGGTTCGCCCGGGGCACCCGGCGCGGCAGGCCGGAGGTGGTGACGCCGCCCGCCGCCGGCTGCCGTACGCGCTCCGCCTGCCGGACGAGGTCGTCGTTCGGAGAGCTGCGCCAGCTGGAGGTGACGGGACGCTGGGAGGAGGCAGCGGGCTGCGGGGCCGTGGGAGCCTGCGGCTGCTGCGGGGCCGGAGCGGCGCCGTTGCCCGGCTGCCCGCCCGGCTGGCCGCCGTGGAACCAGTTGGTCTCCAGCGTGTCGTACAGCGGCGTACGACCGTCGCCGGGACCGGACGCCGGCGGCAGTGCCTCGGGCTCCTGGCGGACGGGCCGCTGCTGCGGACGCGGCGGTACGGGCGGCCGCGGAGCACCGAAGTCGCTCTGGTTGCCGGCCTGCGGGCGCTCGAACTGCCCGGTGTTCCCGGGGTTCTGACGACCCGGCAGGTTGTGCTGCCCGGTGGAGCCGTTGTCGTAGCCCGGCGTCGCGAACTGGCCGGTGGAACCGGAGTCGTACGCCTGGGGGATCGCGAACTGGCCCGTGTTGGCGGGGTTGTTCGGGTTGTTCTGCCCGTTCGGGGAGCCGAAGACGTCCGAGCGGACGAACTGGCCCGGGTTCTGCGCGCCGTTCGTGCCGGGCTGCGGTGCGCCGAAGTCCTGGTGGCCGAACTGGCCCGTGTTCTGCGGCGAGTCCGCGCCGGGACGGGCGAACTGACCCGTGTGCTGCGGGTTGTTGCTCGCGCCGAAGTCGGGGCGGGAGAACTCGGAGGTGGAACCGGGACCCTGGCGGTCGTCGCCGCGCGGGATCGCCGGCATCTGGGAGGTCGAGGCCGGGCCCTGACGGTCGTCGATCCGCGGCATCTGCGAGGTCTCGTCGTGACCGCGCGGGGTGTCCAGCGAGGCCCGCGGCACCGGCGGCTGCGCGTTCTCGTCGCTCCAGCTCGGGCGGCCCTGCGGGTTGCCGCCGGGCAGCTCGGCACGCGGACCGCCGCGGCCCGGCAGCTGGGGCTGACGCCCGCGCCGGCCGCGCTGCTCGTTCCCGGAGTCCGAGTTGTTGGCGCTGCCCGTGGACTGCGGCGGTACGGCGCCACGAGCGCCGCCGAAGCTGTCCTGACCGGTGCCCGCGGCCTGCATACCCTGCGGGGCACCGGGCGCCTGACCGAACCCGGCGCCCGCACCCGCGGGAGTCGGCCGGCCCTGCTGGGGAGCCGCCGGGGACTGCGGTCCACGCGCTCCGCCCGGGGCGCCCGGACGGCCGCCGTTGCCGTTGCCGCCCGCACCGGGCAGCGCGGCCCGGGGGCCCTGACCGGCACCGAGCCGACCGCCGCCGGACGCACCTGCACCGGCGCCGAGGGCACCGCCGCCGAAGCCGCCGCCTGTGCCGGAACCGGCCTGGCGACGCGCGGCGGCCACACCTGCGGCGGCCTGCGCGGCGGCCGGACCACCGCTCGACGCGGGGGCGCCGGGCTTGCCCGGAGCCGGCTTCTTGCCGCCCTGGGCGACGTCGACGGGGAGCATGACCAGCGCGGTCGTACCACCGGAGTCGGACGGGCGCAGCTGAATGCGGATGCCGTGCCGCTGGGACAGCCGACCGACCACGAAGAGGCCCATGCGGCGGGAGACGGAGACGTCCACGGTGGGCGGCGAGGCGAGCCGCTCGTTGATCGCCGCGAGGTCCTCGGGGGAGAGGCCGATACCGGTGTCGTGGATCTCGATCAGGACGCGGCCGTCGGGCAGCGCGTGACCGGTGACCTTGACCTTGGTCTGCGGCGAGGAGAAGGAGGTCGCGTTCTCGAGCAGCTCGGCGAGCAGGTGCACGAGGTCGTTGACCACACGGCCGGCCACTTCGGTGGTCGGCACGGCGGCCAGCTCGATGCGCTCGTACTGCTCCACCTCGGACGCGGCGGCGCGGAGCACGTCGACCAGCGGGACCGGGCGGGTCCAGCGGCGGCCGGGCTCCTCACCCGCGAGGACCAGGAGGTTTTCACCGTTACGGCGCATACGCGTCGCGAGGTGGTCGAGCTTGAACAGCGAGGACAGCTGGTCCGGGTCGGCCTCGCGGGACTCCAGTTCGGAGATCAGCGACAGCTGGCGCTGGATCAGACCCTGGGAGCGGCGCGAGAGGTTGGTGAACATCGCGTTGACGTTGCCCCGCAGCAGGGCCTGCTCGGCGGCGAGTCGGACCGCCTCGCGGTGCACGTCGTCGAAGGCCGCGGCCACCTGGCCGATCTCGTCCTTGGAGTGCACACCGACCGACTCGACGGAGGTGTCGACGTCCTGCGGGTCCGACTCGGAGAGCTGCTTGACCAGCTCGGGCAGCCGGTCCTGGGCGACCTTGGTGGCCGTCTCCTGCAGCCGGCGCAGCGAGCGGATCATGGAGCGGGCGACGACGAAGGCGCCGACGAGCGAGACGCCGAGGACGAGCAGGATCAGCGCACCGGAGATGATCGCTTCCTGCTCGGAGGAGGCACGCAGCTCGCGGGCCTTCTGCTCCATGTCCTCGAGCAGCGAGTGCTCGATCTTCTTCATCTGCTCGATCTTGGTCGAGCTGTCGTCCACCCAGTCCTGGTACGAACGCTTCTGCAGGTCCTGCAGACCGTCGGTGCCGGCCAGGGCGCGGGTCGCGTAGGTGTTGGTGGCCTTGATCGTCGCGTTGTTCTCCTCGATGGGCTTGAGGAGGGCGACGGCCTTGTCGGTGCCGTAGATGCTCTTGAAGCTGCGCAGCTCGGAGTTCTGGCTCTGCAGCGCCGACTGGGCGTAGAGCCGGTCGTTCTCCGACAGCTTGCCGACGTTGGTGTTGTTCGCCGGCAGGGCCGCTGCGAGGACCGCGCGCTGGACGGACGCGTACTCCTTGGCGGAGGAGAAGGACGCCAGGGCGCGCGTGCGCTGGATCATCTCGGGGTTGCTGGTGGCCTCCGCCATGTCCTGCGAGAGGTCCAGCAGGTGCGTGATCAGGCGGTGGTAGGCCTCGACCGTCTGCGTCGAGTTGCCCTTGGCCTCGTACGCGGTGTCGCGAATCTTGGCGAGGGTCTCCAGGTCGCTGACGACGCTGACCAGGCTCTCGCGGACGCCCTGGAGCTTGCCGTCCTTGTTGGAGGTGTCGATCTCCTCGGCCGCGTCGGTGAAGTTCTGCCGGGCGCGGTCGGTCTTGTCCCGGTAGCCCTTGACCGTGTAGTCGCTGGCCTTGGAGCCGTGCGCCAGCGGACCGGCGGACTGGTCGCGCTCGTCCTGGAGAGCCGCGGCCAGCTCGGTGGCCTGCTTGGTCATCTCCGTCAGCAGCTTCATGTTGTCGAGCTGCTGGATGTCGTCCATGTTGTCGCTGATGCGCAGGGCGCCCAGCGAGGTGGCCGCGACCACGGGAAGGGCCAGCAGCGACACCAGACGCGTGGAGATGCGCCAGTTGCGCAGCGCCAGGCGCGAGCCGGGGCCGCTCGGGCCCGTCGGCGGCTTTATCGCCGGGGGAGCGGCGCTCGGAGGCCCGGAAGGGGCCCCGGCGCCGGGGCGCGCACCGGAGTCGCCGGACGCAGTCGGGCCCTGATTCTGGGCGTGCTGGGGCGAGGAACTGCCGACATTGGGGCCAGTCCCGCCGTGCGGCTCCGGCTCCGCCGAAGCACTGCCATCCCTCTTGAAACGTCCCTGCACTAGCGTCGCAACCTCTGGACCAGGCGCCTCTCCGCGTGAACGGAAAGACACGGTGTCGGCGTTTTGGGGAGCGCCCTGAATACGCCCCCTGTTCGGTCGTGAGTGACCGGCCGCTGGTTCCCCCTTCTCGCCGCCACGCGGCGCTCTGTCGCGCCCCCTGTGCGCCGGCTCGATCCTGCGGCGGTCCGTGGAATTCCAGCACAGTGCAGGATCTCCAACAAGGGCCGAGGGCCATGCCGTGACCTACGTGACAGCATGTGAGTGCCGGGTCACCGGACGTAGAACGAGATCTCGTCCATAACGGACTTATGCCCGCGAGTCCCCCAGGTGGGAGCGGTGTCCCAGTCGCCATGATCAGGAGCGGAATGGTGGCTTCAGGGGGTCAATGTCCGTTTCGTTGGGGTGGATTGCGGGCCTGAATTGACCGGTTTGCCTGCGGCTCCGTGAGCAAACTCACATGCCGATCATGGGGTCTTCACGTCTTCGCCGGGGAATTGGATGTTTAGCCTGGCGCTTTACAAGACGTAGCGCTTTGACAACCGCGCCCGCGCGAGAGGCCATTGGGCCTCCACCGGCGCCCGAGTACGACAGGGTCAAGTACAACCGTGAAGACGACGATGATGTTCCACAACATAGCCAACCCGCGGCGCACGACGCTGGCGCACCTGGACGACGCCGACGCACTGCAGACCCCGGAGCAGCCGGAACACTCCGTCGATCTCCCCACCCAGACCGCCAATCCCCGTCGCACCGTCCTCGTGGAGGTCCCCGCCACGGCCTCCGTCGCCCAGTAGTACGCGCAGGGGTCGTAGATCATTCAACAGGTCGAGCGGATCACTTGGAAGATCGACTCGGCAGATCGTTCAAGGCGGCCCCGCGTACGCCGTAATGCGCGAGGCGCGGCCCCCCTCCCGCGTTAGCCTGGAGCGTCAGACTCCAGCAGGCTCAGTGAGGGGCGCCAGAATCCCGTGCGCATCGCCAGATTCTCCATCGACGGGAACGTCGCCTTCGGCGCGGTCGAGGGCGACAGACCGGACGAGCTCGTCCTCGACATCATCAAGGGCATCCCGTTCGCGGACTTCGAGCTCTCCGGTACGAAGGTGCCGCTGAGCAAGGTGCGGCTGCTCCCGCCGGTGCTCCCCAACAAGGTCGTGGCCTTCGGCCGCAACTACGCGGAGCACGCGCGCGAGCTGGGCAACGAGGTTCCCGACGCCCCCTTCGCCTTCTTCAAGCCGTCCACCTCGGTGATCGGCCCCGGCGACGAGATCCAGTACCCCTCCTTCACCGAGGACCTGCACCACGAGGCCGAACTGGCCGTCGTCATCGGCCGCATGTGCCGCGAGGTCCCGCGCGAGCGCGTGCCCGACGTGATCTTCGGCTACACCTGTGCGAACGACGTCACCGCCCGTGATGTGCAGAAGCGCGAGAAGCAGTGGGCGCGGGCCAAGGGCTTCGACAGCTCCTGCCCCCTCGGCCCCTGGGTGGAGACCGACCTCGACCTCGCGACCGCGTCCGACCTGACCATCCAGCTCACGGTCAACGGCGAACAACGCCAGCTCGGCCGCACCAGCGAGATGATCCACCCCATCGAGGACCTGATCGTCAACATCTCCGAGGCCATGACGCTGCTCCCCGGCGACGTGATCCTCACGGGCACCCCGGCAGGCGTCGGGCCGCTCACCGTCGGCGACGAGGTCGCCGTCACCATCGAAGGCATCGGCACTCTCACCAACAAGGTTGTCAAGCGTGGCTAGCGCACCCGTCCGCGTACGTTTCTGCCCCTCACCCACCGGTAACCCCCATGTGGGCCTGGTCCGCACCGCCCTGTTCAACTGGGCCTTCGCCCGGCACCACCAGGGCACCCTGGTCTTCCGCATCGAGGACACCGACGCGGCCCGCGACTCCGAGGAGTCCTACAACCAGCTGCTCGACGCGATGCGTTGGCTGGGCTTCGACTGGGACGAGGGCCCCGAGGTCGGCGGCCCGCACGCGCCCTACCGCCAGTCGCAGCGGATGGACCTCTACAAGGACGTCGCCGCCAAGCTCCTGGACGCCGGCCACGCCTACCACTGCTACTGCTCCCAGGAGGAGCTGGACACCCGCCGCGAGGCCGCCCGCGCGGCCGGCAAGCCGTCCGGCTACGACGGCCACTGCCGCGACCTCACGGACGCGCAGGTCGAGGAGTACAAGGCCCAGGGCCGTACGGCGATCGTCCGCTTCCGCATGCCCGACGAGACGATCACCTTCACGGACCTGGTCCGCGGCGAGCTGACCTTCACGCCGGAGAACGTCCCGGACTACGGGATCGTACGAGCGAACGGAGCCCCCCTCTACACGCTCGTGAACCCCGTCGACGACGCGTTGATGGAGATCACCCACGTCCTGCGCGGCGAGGACCTGCTCTCCTCCACGCCCCGCCAGATCGCCCTCTACAAGGCGCTGATCGAGCTCGGAATCGCCAAGCAGATCCCGCAGTTCGGCCACCTGCCGTACGTGATGGGCGAGGGCAACAAGAAGCTGTCGAAGCGCGACCCCCAGTCGTCGCTGAACCTCTACCGCGAGCGCGGCTTCCTGCCTGAGGGCCTGCTCAACTACCTGTCCCTGCTGGGCTGGTCGCTCTCGGCGGACCAGGACATCTTCTCGATCGACGAGATGATCGCGGCCTTCGACATCAAGGACGTGCAGCCCAACCCGGCCCGCTTCGACCTGAAGAAGTGCGAGGCGATCAACGCCGACCACATCCGGCTGCTGGACGTGAAGGACTTCACGGAGCGCTGCGCCCCGTGGCTGAAGGCCCCCTTCGCCCCGTGGGCGCCGGAGGACTTCGACGAGGCCAAGTGGCAGGCGGTCGCCCCGCACGCCCAGACCCGTCTGAAGGTCCTCTCGGAGATCACCGACAACGTCGACTTCCTGTTCCTGCCGGAGCCGGTCGCGGACGAGGCGAGCTGGCAGAAGGCCATGAAGGAGGGCTCGGACGCCCTCCTCCGTACGGCGAAGGAGAAGCTGGAGTCCGCCGACTGGACCTCGGCCGAGTCCCTCAAGGAGGCCGTCCTGGCCGCCGGCGAGGCCCACGGCCTCAAGCTCGGCAAGGCCCAGGCCCCGGTCCGCGTCGCCGTCACCGGCCGCACGGTCGGCCTGCCCCTCTTCGAGTCCCTGGAGATCCTGGGCAAGGAGAAGACGCTGGCCCGCATCGACGCGGCGCTGTCGAAGCTGGCCGCGTAACGCACGCGCGCGTGAGGGGCGGCACCCGGATCACCGGGCGCCGCCCCTCGGTCGTCGCTGTCAGTGGGGCGCACTAGTGTTCCGGCTCGTTCGCACACAAGATCCGGAAAGGCGCCGTCATGCCGATGTCCCCCCGCGACTACACCTGGCTGTTCACACCGGGCAGCATATTCGCCTACGAGTCCGGGACCGCCGGTGTGATCCACGTGGCCGACGGCGGGACGCTCGACCTGCCCACCGGACGGGTCGTCGCCTGCGACCCGTTCGTCTATCTGGGGACCGGGGACATCGAGCCCTTCACCGTCACCGTCGAACCCGGCCGCTACCGGGTCGAGGCGGCCGTGGCGACCCTCACCCGCCCCGACGAGCCCCCGGCCGAGCGCCCCCACCTGCGCGTGGCGGCGGCCCGGCTCGTCATCCGCGACGAACCCACCGTGACCTGGGAGTTGGCCCTCCTGCCCGAACAGGACCCCGCCGAGCTCAAGGACGACGAGTTCTTCGGCTACGGCGTCGACGCCGGCACCGGCTGCTTCTACGACGCCTCGGCCGAGGAGGCCTTCCCCGAGACCCAGGAGGAAGAGGGGCCGCTGTGGGAGGCATTCGAGAACAGCGACTGGTCGGCGGGGCCGCACCTGGTCACCTCCCTCGGCACCGGCCACACGCTGGCCGCGTTCACCTCCGGCTGGGGCGACGGCTCCTACCCGACCTGGGTGGGGCGCTCGGCGACCGGCGAGGTCACCTGCTTCCTCACCGACTTCTTCGTCGCCCCCGACCCGGCCGACGCCCCCGTGTGACAATCCCCGATCGACGGACGCGCCCCCGGCCCCGGAGTTACCGTCGGATCATGAGCATTCACGCCGTGGTCTGGGACGTCGACGACACCCTCTTCGACTACACGACCGCGGACCGGGTGGGCATGCGTTCCCATCTGACGGCCGAGGGCCTGCTCGCCGGCGAGGAGACTCCGGAGCAGGCTCTCGCGCGGTGGCGGGAGATCACCGAACAGCAGTGGGCGAGGTTCTCGGCGGGGGAGTTGACCTTCGAGGACCAGCGCCGTGAACGCATACGGGTGTTCCTGGACGAGCCGCTGAGCGACGCCGCGGCCGACGCCTGGTTCCAGCGGTACCTGGCGCACTACGAGGCCGCCTGGGCCCTCTTCCCGGACGTCCTGCCGGCCCTGGACGCCCTGGCCGCCAGCCACCGTCACGCGGTGCTGTCCAACTCCAGCCTCATCGTCCAGGACCGCAAGCTGCGCACGCTCGGTGTGTACGACCGCTTCGAGGTCGTCCTGTGCGCCGCCGAACTCGGCGTCTCCAAGCCCGAGGCCGGCGCCTTCCTGGCCGCGTGCGACGCCCTGGAACTCGCCCCGCACCAAGTGGCGTACGTCGGCGACCATCCGCAGATCGACGGGCGCGGTGCCGCCGAGGCGGGCCTGCTGTCGGTCTGGATCGACCGCGACGGCGCGTACACCAGCGGCGACGCCCCCGCAGGCCCGCACCGGATCGCCTCCCTCGCCGAACTCCCCGCGATCCTCGGCGCGGATACCCGTTTTGGAGCCCCGTCCACCTTCAGGTAATGTTCTTCCTGCGCCGCCGGGGAGCGGGCCGAAAGGCCGGGAACCGGGGGAGCAAACTAGAACAAGATCCCCGCAAGGGCTTGCGTTCCAGTGGCCTATGGTGTAATTGGCAGCACGACTGATTCTGGTTCAGTTAGTCTTGGTTCGAGTCCAGGTAGGCCAGCTCGCGGAGCTCATCCGCAAAAGCCCCCGTTGTGTAGCGGCCTAGCACGCTGCCCTCTCAAGGCAGTAGCGCCGGTTCGAATCCGGTCGGGGGTACTGATCTCGATCAACTCGGGATCGCTAGGGCCCCCGTTGTGTAGCGGCCTAGCACGCCGCCCTCTCAAGGCGGTAGCGCCGGTTCGAATCCGGTCGGGGGTACAAACTGGTCTAAACCACATTGGTCTATGGTGTAATTGGCAGCACGACTGATTCTGGTTCAGTTAGTCTTGGTTCGAGTCCAGGTAGACCAGCTCGGATCTGCGGAAACGTAAGATCCTCGCCCCCGTTGTGTAGCGGCCTAGCACGCCGCCCTCTCAAGGCGGTAGCGCCGGTTCGAATCCGGTCGGGGGTACACACAGGGAAGGCCCTCCACTTCGGTGGAGGGCCTTTCGCGTTGCCTACTCGTAGCCGTACCTGCGCGTCGACTCCTCCTCCTGCGCCAGTCGGTGCAGGGCCTGCAGCATCGGTTCGACGAGGACCGCGCCCAGGATCGCGACCTCGATCTTCTCCGCCTCCGACGTGTGCGTCTCCATGAAGTCCATGTCCAGCTCGGCCACCTGGTGCATCAACCGGGCGTAGGGCACGAGGACTTCGGGACTCCAGTCGTAGCCGAGACGGCGCAGCGCGGCCGCCGCCACCACGAGGGAGCGGAAGGAGGGTGAGATCGTCGTCATGGACTGCGCGTGGGTCCACCCCAGGCTCTCGAGCACCCCCTCCATCGCGACCCGGGCGCCTTGCACGAACTCGTCGTCCGCGTCCGGTTCCGGCACCTGTGGCAGTGCCCAGACCGCCGCGCCCAGGCGGATCGTGCGGGGCAGGGAGTCGTCGTCCACGTGCCCCAGCACCTCCCTGACCGTCGCCACCGGTACCCGGCCGACCTGGATCATCGCGCGGATCAGCTTCAGCCGGCGCAGGTGCTCGTCGTCGTACTCGGCCGTCGTCGTGTTGATCTGGCGGCCGGGCGCCAACAGCCCTTCGCGCAGGTAGTACTTGATCGTCGCGGTCGACACCCCGCTGCGCTCGCTCAGTTCAGCCAGCCGCATCTCTTGCGCCTTTCCTTGGGGAGTGCCACTATCCAATCATCGCTCACAAGGATAGTGCCGCTATCCGATAGGGGGAACGGGGGCTCGTCATGTTCGCCAAGCCGGTACCGGGTCGCACCACCGCGGACACCGAGGGCGAGGTGGTCGTCCTGCTGATCGGGATGCGCATCAACCACTTCTGGGGCGTGCATCACTGGCTGCCGGTGCTGCTGGCCATGCCGCGGATGCTGCGCGAGCTGGGGAAGGCGCCCGAGCGCGGGCTGCTCGGCCATGTTCTGCTGACGGCCTCGCCGCGGACGTACTACGTCGTCCAGTACTGGGAGTCGAAGGAGAAGCTGTACGCGTACGCGCACGCCTCGGACATGTTCCACCGGCGGGCGTGGGCGATCGTCAACCGCAAGGAGAAGGCGGGGAAGGCCCGGCAGCACGTGGGGCTGTGGCACGAGGCGTACGTCGTGCCGGAGGGGTCGTACGAGTCGATCTACGCGGACATGCCGGCGTTCGGGCTCGCGGCCGCGCACGGGCAGGTGCCGGTGGAGAAGCGGGGGCGCTACGCCAGGGACCGGTTCGCGCACAGGTCGGCGAAGGCAGCCGAAAAGACCGGGTGACCAGGGGGGATCGGGGAACGAGGGGGCCTGCCGCGGCGTTGGGGCAGGCCCCCTCGTCGATGTCCCGGTCCGGGGTCAGCCCGAGCGGCGCAGGGCCTCGGAGAGACGGGCGGCGGCGTCGATGACCGCCTGGGCGTGCATACGGCCCGGGTGGCGCGTCAGGCGCTCGATGGGGCCGGAGACGGACACGGCGGCCACCACGCGGTTGGACGGGCCGCGTACGGGCGCCGAGACGGACGCGACGCCCGGCTCGCGCTCGCCGATGGACTGGGCCCAGCCGCGGCGTCGTACGCCCGACAGCGCGGTGGCCGTGAAGCGGGCGCCCTGGAGGCCGCGGTGCAGGCGCTCGGGCTCCTCCCAGGCCATCAGGATCTGCGCCGAGGAGCCCGCCTTCATGGTGAGCGTCGAGCCGACCGGGACCGTGTCCCGAAGGCCGGACAGGCGCTCCGCCGCGGCGACGCAGATGCGCATGTCGCCCTGGCGGCGGTAGAGCTGGGCACTCTCGCCCGTGATGTCCCGCAGGTGCGTGAGCACCGGGCCCGCCGTCGCGAGGAGGCGGTCCTCGCCGGCGGCCGCGGCCAGCTCGGCAAGGCGGGGGCCGAGGATGAAACGGCCCTGCATGTCTCGTGCCACCATGCGGTGGTGTTCCAGAGCCACGGCCAGTCGGTGGGCCGTGGGTCGTGCCAGCCCGGTCGCCGCGACCAGACCCGCGAGGGTGGCCGGACCGGACTCCAGGGCGCTCAGGACAAGGGCTGCCTTGTCCAGAACGCCGACGCCGCTACTGTTGTCCATGAAACGATACTCACGTCTCACTCTGTGAAACGCAAGTTCCTTTTTCCGTGAGACGCGCAACCCTTGTATGCACAGCGGCCCGCAGACCAACGGGCCTGGCGGCGGGTGCCCGGGAACAGGGGCCATTGGGCGTCGCCTCCACAAGATCTCTAGTTGGGCCGGCGCACCTTTGCCGGCCGGAGGGAAAGCGATGGGTAGGACACTCGCGGAGAAGGTCTGGGACGACCACGTCGTCCGGCGCGCCGAGGGCGAGCCCGACCTTCTCTTCATCGATCTCCACCTCCTGCACGAGGTGACCAGCCCGCAGGCCTTCGACGGTCTGCGCAAGAGCGGCCGCCCGGTGCGCCGTCTCGACCTCACCATCGCGACCGAGGACCACAACACCCCGACCCTCGACATCGACAAGCCCATCGCGGACCCGGTCTCCCGTGTCCAGCTGGAGACGCTGCGGAAGAACGCCGCCGAGTTCGGTGTGCGCCTGCACTCGCTGGGCGACGTGGAGCAGGGCGTCGTGCACGTCGTCGGTCCGCAGCTGGGTCTGACCCAGCCCGGTACGACGGTCGTGTGCGGTGACTCCCACACGTCCACGCACGGCGCGTTCGGCGCGCTGGCGTTCGGCATCGGCACCTCCCAGGTGGAGCACGTGCTGGCCACCCAGACGCTGCCGCTGGCCCGCCCGAAGACCATGGCGATCACGGTCGACGGTGAACTGCCCGAGGGCGTCACCGCCAAGGACCTGATCCTGGCGATCATCGCCAAGATCGGTACGGGCGGCGGCCAGGGCTACATCCTGGAGTACCGCGGCTCCGCCATCGAGAAGCTCTCGATGGAGGCCCGGATGACCATCTGCAACATGTCGATCGAGGCCGGTGCCCGCGCGGGCATGATCGCCCCCGACGAGACCACCTTCGAGTACATCAAGGGCCGCGCCCACGCCCCCGAGGGCGAGGACTGGGACGCCGCCGTCGCGTACTGGAAGACGCTGAAGTCGGACGAGGACGCCGAGTTCGACGCCGAGGTCGTCATCGACGCCGCCTCGCTCTCGCCGTTCGTCACCTGGGGCACCAACCCCGGTCAGGGCGCGCCCCTTTCGGCGAACGTCCCCGACCCTGCTTCGTACGAAGACGCTTCGGAGCGCCACGCCGCCGAAAAGGCCCTGGAATACATGGGGTTGGAGGCCGGCCAGTCGCTGCGCTCCATCAAGGTGGACACCGTCTTCGTAGGCTCCTGCACCAACGGCCGCATCGAGGACCTGCGGGCCGCCGCCGCGATCGTCGGGGGCCGCAAAGTCGCCGACGGCGTACGGATGCTGGTCGTCCCGGGGTCCGCGCGCGTGGGTCTGCAGGCCGTCTCCGAGGGCCTGGACGTCGTCTTCAAGGAGGCCGGTGCCGAGTGGCGGCACGCGGGCTGCTCGATGTGCCTCGGCATGAACCCGGACCAGCTGGCCCCGGGCGAGCGCTCCGCCTCCACCTCCAACCGCAACTTCGAGGGCAGGCAGGGCAAGGGCGGCCGTACGCACCTGGTGTCGCCGCAGGTGGCCGCCGCCACGGCGGTGCTGGGTCACCTGGCCTCGCCCGCCGACCTGACCGACGTAACCGCCGCCGCGCCCGCTGGAGTCTGAGAGTCATGGAAGCATTCACCACGCACACCGGCCGGGCCGTCCCGCTGCGCCGTTCCAACGTCGACACCGACCAGATCATCCCTGCTCACTGGCTCAAGAAGGTGACCCGGGACGGTTTCGAGGACGGGCTGTTCGAGGCCTGGCGCAAGGACGAGAACTTCATCCTCAACCGCCCGGAGCGGCAGGGCGCCACGGTCCTGGTCGCCGGTCCCGACTTCGGCACCGGCTCCTCCCGCGAGCACGCGGTGTGGGCGCTGCAGAACTACGGCTTCAAGACCGTGATCTCCTCCCGCTTCGCCGACATCTTCCGCGGCAACTCGCTGAAGAACGGCCTGCTCACGGTCGTTCTGGAGCAGAAGATCGTGGACGCGCTGCAGGAGCTCTCCGAGCAGGACCCGCAGGCCGAGATCACCGTCGACCTCGAGGCCCGCGAGGTGCGCGCCGAGGGCATCACCGCCTCCTTCGAGCTGGACGAGAACTCCCGCTGGCGGCTGCTGAACGGACTGGACGACATCTCCATCACCCTTCAGAACGAGGCCGACATCGCCGCGTACGAGGCCAAGCGCCCGTCGTACAAGCCGCGCACGCTCCAGGTCTGACCCGAAGCGCCTTCGCGGGTCGGCTTTCGGCCACCTGATCACCCCCGCAGTACCCCCGATCAGCCCGATCGGGGGTACTGCTGTTTCTGCGTCCGGACGGTCCCGCGGGCGCGCGCGGTCCTCCCCAACTTCCCACGTTACGAAGGCTGTTGTGGGGGTAGCCGTGCCTTGTAGGCGCGACTTCCGCCGGAGCCCGGAAGGCCGTTTGAGGCATCAGTTGCGACCCCCGCAGGCGACAACTCGCCCCAGATGGCACAATCTGTGCATGGAACACGACGGCCAACTCGAGCTCTATGCGGCAGTCGCGGACCAACTCAAGGAAGCGCACGCAAGGGTGCGCGCACTGCAAGTCCCGGAGGGCGTACGGATGGCGCTGACCCGGAAGCTGCTGGTCATTACGGCCGCGGCCAAGCACGATCTCGCCGACGCGGCAAGGCGCCTGGAGCGGTTCAGGGCGGACCTCGAGGAGGGGCGATTCCCCGAAGAGGAACGCTGAACACGTCCCAGGCAGTCGAGTTCGTTGCGGCACAAGGGTGATAAGCCCGTTTCGTGTTTGATTTGCGGTATATATCTGCCTAACGTGCGAAAAAGCTTGAACACTTTCGTTCTGGCAATGTCTCCGAAGGGGAAGACGTGAACAAGGCGCAGCTCGTAGAAGCGATTGCCGACAAGGTCGGTGGCCGTCAGCAGGCCGCCGAGGCTGTCGACGCGGTCCTGGACGCCATCGTCCGTGCGACCGTTGCGGGAGACCGGGTCTCGGTCACCGGTTTCGGTTCGTTCGAGAAGGTGGACCGTCCGGCCCGCTACGCCCGCAACCCCCAGACGGGCGAGCGGGTTCGGGTCAAGAAGACCTCCGTTCCGCGCTTCCGCGCGGGCCAGGGCTTCAAGGACCTGGTGAGCGGCTCGAAGAAGCTCCCGCGCGGCGGCGAGGTCGCCGTCAAGAAGGCGCCCAAGGGCAGCCTGACCGGCGGGGCTTCGGCGACGGTCAAGAAGGCCGCGGCGAAGAAGACCACCGCCAAGAAGGCGACGGCCGCCGCGAAGAAGACCACGGCGAAGAAGACGACGGCCAAGAAGACCACGGCCACCGCCAAGAAGACGACCGCGAAGAAGACGACGGCCAAGAAGACCACGGGCGCCGCCAAGACCTCCGCGGCGAAGAAGACCACGGCCAAGAAGGCGACGGCCAAGAAGGCCCCGGCGAAGAAGGCGACGGCCAAGAAGGCCCCCGCCAAGAAGTCGACGGCTCGAACCACCACCGCCAAGAAGGCCACGGCCCGCAAGAGGTAAGGGCACAGGGGCACTCACACGCCGGGCCGGACTCCGATACGGAGTCCGGCCCGCGGCGTGTTCAAGCGGCTCGGATACGGGGGTTCAGAGCGTCTGGAGCGTCACCAGCGTGATCCGGAGGCCGTCCTCGGCCCCCTCCACCTCGATCCGCACCCGCTGCCCGGGCCGCAGCAGCCGGAGGCCTCCGGCGGTGAAGGCGGCGGCGTCGAAGGGCAACGGGGTGCCGTCGTCGAGGAGTACCTGCCCGCTGCGGGTCTCGGGGTCGTAGGTGTACGCGGTGGCCTGCATGGCCGCAGCCTACTGGGTGCGGGTCTCGCCGTTTGGGTCCGGTTCTCTGTCGGCTGCAGGCGCGTTGTGGCTGGTCGCGCCCGCGCGGCGGAGCCGCACATCGACACAGCCCCGCGCCCCCGGCATGTTGCAGCGGCCCGGGTCCTCAGGGGCCCGGAAGCAGCAGTCCCGCAGACACCGCCGCCGTGTACGGCCCTACCCCCAGCGCCAGCGCCGCCCGCAGGTCCTCGCCGGTGTCCACGTCCTGGCGTACCGAATCCACCGCGTCGAGGGTCAGTTCCACGGCTCCGGAGGCGCGGTGGCGGGCGCGGGAATCGGGGCCGAAGGACGGGCGCAATTCCTGGACGGGAGTTGCGGCCAGCAACGTCGTGCCGATTTCGGCCGCATCGGCGAGAAATGCACGGGGGAATTCCGCGGCCGCGTCGAGGACCCGGGACAATTCCGCGGGGCGCAGTGCCGGAAGGTCGGCGTTCAGGGCCGCGACGGGACTTGCGGGGCGTGCCGCGCGCACGGCGGCCGCCCCGTGCGCCAGGGCTGCGTTGAGGCCGCCCCGCGGCTCGTCGGGGACGATACGGGCGCCCAGTGCGGCCAGCTCGCGGCCGGCCAGGGCGTCATCCGTGACGACTGCCACATCCCCGACTGCCGGGCAGGCCAGCGCGGCCGCCACGGTGTCCTGCGCGAAGGCGAGAGCGAGCCCGGGGCGCAGCCCGTCGGCCGCGGTGTCCGAGAGCCTGCTCTTGGCCCGCGACAGGGGTTTCAGGGGTATGACCAACGTCCACTGCACGAGCGTTCCGTCCCTCTCTTGTCGCGGCCATTGTCACTCAGCCGTCACCTGGGCCATCTGGCGGTCGCGTCGTCGGGGCGTACGGTGTTCTCGACAGACCGGCGGCCTGGGGCGACACTTGTGCGGCCCCCCAGGCCCAAGAGGAAGGTGTCCGCGTGCCCCGCCGCAGAATCGGCTTCTGGTATCGCTTCGCAGCGGTGATCGCCAAACCGCCGCTGGTGGTTCTGATCAAGCGGGACTGGCGCGGAATGGAGCACATTCCGGCCGACGGCGGATTTATCACCGCGGTGAACCATAATTCCCACGCGGACCCCTTCGCGTACGCGCACTATCAGTACAACACCGGACGGGTTCCGCGATTCCTGGCGAAGAGCGGCCTTTTCAAGAAAGGATTCATCGGCGCCGTGATGCGCGGCACCGGACAGATCCCCGTCTACCGCGAGACCACGGACGCGCTGAGCGCCTTCCGGGCCGCGATCGACGCCGTGGAGCGCGGTGAGTGCGTCGCCTTCTACCCGGAGGGCACCATCACCCGGGACCCCAACCAGTGGCCCATGACCGGCAAGACGGGTGCCGCACGCGTCGCCCTGACGACCAAGTGCCCGGTGATCCCCGTCGCCCAGTGGGGCGCCAACGAACTGCTGCCGCCGTACGCGAAGAAGCCCAACATCCGCCCCCGCAAGACCCACCACGTCCTCGCGGGGCCGCCCGTCGACCTCTCGCGCTTCTACGACAAGGAGATGACCCCGGAGCTCCTGAAGGAGGCGACCGAGGTCATCATGGCCGCCGTCACCCGCCAGCTGGAGGAGATCCGCGGCGAGAAGGCGCCCACGACGCCGTACGACCCGCGCCGCGAGCGCATCGAGCAGCGGCGCAGGACGCAGGCGCAGAACCAGGAGAAGGCACAGCAGGAAGAGGGGCAGGGTACGTGAGCAAGCCCGTCAAGGCGGCCGTCTTCGGGACCGGATCGTGGGGCACCGCCTTCGCGATGGTGCTCGCCGACGCGGGGTGCGAGGTCACCCTGTGGGGGCGTCGCGCGGAACTCGCGGAAGCGGTCAACTCCACGCGTACGAACCCCGACTACCTTCCCGGCGTCGAACTCCCGGACAACGTAAGGGCGACGACGGTCGCCGCCGAGGCCGCGCGCGGCGCCGACTTCACCGTCCTCGCGGTCCCCTCGCAGACGTTGCGCGGCAATCTCGCCGACTGGGCGCCCCTGCTCGCGCCCGAAACGATCCTCGTCTCCCTGATGAAGGGTGTCGAACTCGGCTCCGCCATGCGGATGAGCGAGGTGATCGAGGACGTCGCCAAGGTGGGCCAGGACCGTATCGCCGTCGTCACCGGACCCAACCTCGCGCGTGAGATCGCCGCCCGCATGCCGGCCGCCGCGGTGGTCGCCTGCACCGACGAGGCGGTGGCCCAGCGGCTCCAGGCGGCCTGCCACACGCCGTACTTCAGGCCGTACACGAACACGGACGTGGTCGGCTGCGAACTCGGCGGCGCGGTCAAGAACGTCATCGGTCTCGCCGTCGGCATCGCGGACGGCATGGGACTCGGCGACAACGCCAAGGGCTCGCTGATCACGCGCGGTCTCGCCGAGACGACCCGGCTGGGCCTCGCGATGGGCGCCGACCCGCTGACCTTCTCCGGACTCGCGGGTCTGGGCGACCTGGTGGCGACCTGCTCCTCGCCGCTGTCGCGCAACCACACCTTCGGCACCAACCTCGGCAAGGGCATGACCCTGCAGGAGACCATCGCGGTCACCAAGCAGACCGCCGAGGGCGTCAAGTCCTGTGAGTCCGTGCTGGATCTGGCCCGCCGGCACGGCGTCGACATGCCGATCACCGAGACGGTCGTCGGCATCGTGCACGAGGGCAAGCCTCCGGTGGTGGCCCTCAAGGAGCTGATGTCGCGCAGCGCGAAGCCGGAACGACGCTGAGCGACCGCACCGTTTTTTGCCTCGTTCGCCGCGGGGGCGGACGCTGTCTCAGGGCACTACCACCGGGTACTCTCAACGCGATATGAGCACCGAGAACCTCCCCCAGAGCCCTGAGCAGCCGCCTCGCAAGCCGCGCGTGGCCGTCGTGTTCGGCGGACGCAGCTCCGAACACGGGATCTCCGCGGTCACCGCAGGCGCCGTACTGAAGGCGATCGACCGGACCAAGTACGACGTCCTGCCGATCGGCATCACACGGGAAGGCCGTTGGGCGCTCACCGCCGACGAACCGGAACGCATGGCGATCACCGAACGCCGTACGCCCGACGTCGAGGAGCTCGCCGAGTCGAGGGAGGGCGGAGTGGTGCTCCCCGTCGACCCCGCGAACCGCGAAGTCGTCTACAGCGAGCCGGGATCGGTGCCCAAGGCGCTCGGCGAGATCGACGTCGTCTTCCCCGTCCTGCACGGCCCGTACGGCGAGGACGGCACCCTGCAGGGCATGCTGGAGCTCTCCGGCATCCCGTACGTGGGTTCCGGTGTGCTCGCCTCGGCCGTCGGCCAGGACAAGGAGTACATGAAGCGGGTGTTCACCTCCTTCGGGCTCAAGGTCGGCCCGTACGTGGTGATCCGGCCCCGCGAGTGGGAGCAGGACGAGCCGGCCGCCCGCAAGAAGATCATCGACCTTGCCGGCGACCACGGGTGGCCGCTGTTCGTGAAGCCCGCGCGGGCGGGTTCGTCGATCGGCATCACCAAGGTCGACGACCTGTCCGGGCTCGACGAGGCGATCGCCGAGGCCCAGCGGCACGACCCGAAGATCCTCGTCGAGGCGGCGGTGCGGGGCCGCGAGATCGAGTGCGGCGTCCTGGAGTTCGAGGACGGGCCGAGGGCCTCCGTGCCCGCGGAGATCCCGCCGCCGGACGCCCACGCGTACTACGACTTCGAGGCCAAGTACATCGACTCGACCCCGGGAATCGTGCCGGCGCCGCTGACGCCCGAGGAGACGGCCGAGGTGCAGCGGCTCGCGGTGGACGCCTTCGAGGCGGCGAGCTGCGAGGGCCTTGTGCGCGCGGACTTCTTCCTCACGGAGGACGGGGAGTTCGTGATCAACGAGATCAACACCATGCCCGGCTTCACGCCGATCTCGATGTACCCGCAGATGTGGCAGGCGAGCGGGATCAGTTACCCCGACCTGGTGGACCGCCTGGTGCAGGCGGCGCTGCGCAGGTCCACGGGACTTCGTTAGCTAGTCGGCGATCCCCGCGGGGATCGCCTTCTTGACGGACTTCGCGAGGTCGACCAGCGGAGCCATTCCGTCTCCCGTACGGTCCTTCGGGATCGTCACCTCGACGTAGGCCTTCCGCAGCGTCGACGTGAAACGGAACGACCCGTCCTGCTGCTTCTGCAGGAGCCAGCCCACCCCGTTGACCTCGACCCCGTCGGCTTCGGGGTCGTCCATCTCGGCGGGCCGGTCGACACCGCAGCGCAGTATGATCGCCGGGTCGCCCCAGCCCGCGGTCAGCGCGGAGGCGGGCTCGGGGTCCTCGCGGCCCTGGCCGTCGACCTTGGACGGCAGCACCTTGTCCAGGTTCTGACACAGCTTGGTGACCTTCGCGCCCGGGCCGGGAACCGCAGCCCGGGCGCTGTCGTCTGCTGAGGAGCAGCCCGCGGCCGTGATCAACACGACGGTGAGTGCGGGCACCCCGACAACGGCGGGGACAGTGCGGTGCCGGTGACGGAAGAAGTTCACCGGCCAAGGGTAGACGGGGGCTACAGATGCACGACCGGGCAGGTCAGGGTGCGGGTGATGCCGTCCACCTGCTGGACCTTCGCGACCACCATGCGGCCGAGGTCGTCCACGGTGTCGGCCTGGGCCCGCACGATCACGTCATAAGGTCCTGTCACGTCCTCGGCCTGGATCACCCCAGGAATCTTGCTGATCGTTTCGGCGACGGTCGACGCTTTGCCGACCTCCGTCTGGATCAGGATGTACGCCTGTACCACGGAACCTCCAGGGCGGCCACGAGGATCATGTGGGGAAAAGGAACGCCACGGTATCGCGTCGCCGCTCGCCGCGGGGAGACCCGCGGAGACCGGGGCTTGCGCGCCAGGGTGCAGGCACGACAGAAGTTGACGGTCATCTCGACCGTATCGAGGACACTGATGACGCGCGACCGGGCACGGCAAGGGACAGAAGGGGAGCAAGGGCAATGAAGGGCACTGTTGGTGAGCTCGGGGAGTTCGGGCTCATCAGGGAGCTCACCTCCCGTCTCACCACCACCCCGGCGGTCCGGGTCGGCCCCGGCGACGACGCCGCGGTGGTCGCCGCACCCGACCGACGGGTCGTGGCCAGCACCGACATCCTCCTGGAGGGACGGCACTTCCGCCGCGACTGGTCCACCGCCTACGACGTCGGCCGCAAGGCCGCCGCACAGAACCTCGCGGACATCGCCGCCATGGGCGCAGTGCCGACCGCGCTGCTGCTCGGCCTGGTCGTGCCCGCCGAACTCCCGGTGACCTGGCCGAGCGAGCTGATGGACGGCCTGCGCGACGAGTGCCAGGTGGCGGGCGCCTCCGTGGTCGGCGGGGACGTCGTACGGGGTGACACGATCACGGTGGCGATCACCGCGCTCGGCGACCTGCGCAACCAGGAGCCGATCACCCGGGCCGGCGCCCAGCCCGGCGACCTGGTCGCGGTGACCGGCTGGCTGGGCTGGTCCGCCGCCGGGTACGCGGTGCTCTCCCGCGGCTTCCGCTCGCCGCGCGCGTTCGTGGAGGCGCACCGGCGTCCGGAGCCGCCGTACCACGCGGGTCCGGCGGCCGCCGCGCTCGGTGCGACCGCGATGTGCGACGTGAGCGACGGGCTGATCGCCGACCTCGGGCACATCGCCGAGGCCAGCAAGGTCCGTATCGACATCCGCTCCGGCTCGATCGACATCCCGTCCCAGATGAACGACATCGGGCAGGCCGTCGGCGTCGACCCCATGCAGTGGGTGCTGACCGGGGGAGAGGACCATGCGATCGTGGCGACCTTCCCGCCGGACGTGAAGCTGCCCGCCCGCTGGAAGGTCATCGGCGAGGTGCTCAACCCCTCGGCGCTGCCCCAGGTCACGGTCGACGGGGCGCCGTGGACCAGCAAGGGCGGCTGGGACCACTTCGGGGACATCGAGTCGTGAAGCCCCGGGTGCTGACGGTCGCGGGCTCCGACTCCGGTGGAGGGGCCGGAATCCAGGCCGACCTGAAGACGATGCTCGCGCTCGGCGTGCACGGCATGAGCGTCGTCACGGCGGTCACCGCGCAGAACTCCCTCGGGGTGCAGGGGGCTTGGGAGCTGCCGGTGGAGGCGGTGCGGGCCCAGTACCGGAGTGTGGTCGACGACATCGGCGTACAGGCCGTGAAGACCGGGATGCTGGCCTCGGCCGAACTGGTCGAGGCGGTGGCCGAGTTGATCGGCTCCACCGATGCGCCGGCCGTCGTGGACCCGGTGGGCGTCTCCAAGCACGGGGATCCGCTGCTGGCCGCGTCCGCGCTGGATTCCGTACGGACGAAGCTGTTGCCGGTGGCGACCGTGGCGACCCCCAATATCGACGAGGTCGCCCAACTCACCGGCGTACGGGTCGAGTCGGAGGGTCAGCTGCGGGAGGCCGCGGCGGCCGTGCTGGCGTACGGGCCGAAGTGGGTGCTCATCAAGGGCGGTCATCTCCCCGGCGACGCGGTCGACCTGCTCACCGACGGCGCCGAGGAGCACTGGTTCCGCGCCCCGCGCCTCGACAACCGGCACACGCACGGCACGGGCTGCACCCTCGCGTCCGCGATCGCGTCGCAGGTCGCGAAGGGGCAGTCCGTGCCGGAGGCGGTGGCGGCGGCCAAGGAGTACGTCACCGGGGCGATCGCCGCCGGGTTCGCACTGGGCGGCGGGATCGGGCCCGTGGACCACGCCTGGGCCCTCAGGCCTCAAGCAGGGCCGGGTACTCCCTCAGCCTGATGTTCGTGGCCGCCTTCTCGGTCAGCCTCTTGAAGAAGCGGGCCAGCGGGCGGGAGCTGAGGATCCGGTACATCCGGGCGCGGCTGCGGATGCGCCGCTCGGTCGCCGGGGCGAAGAACGGACCGGCGTTGCCGGAGATCTTCTGGCAGCCCTTGGCGAAGTCCCGGATCCGGGTCTCGTACTCGGCGAAGGCGGTGCGGAAGTCGCCGCCCGCGAGGGCGAGTTCACCGGCGAGGACATACGCGCCGACGATCGCCACACCCGTCCCCATGCCGCCCATGGTCGCCCCGTACCCGGCGTCCCCGAGCAGCGCCACCCGCCCCTTGGTGAGGCGGTCGACGTGGATCTGGGCGATCGCGTCGAAGTACACGTCGTCGGCCTCGTCGAGGGCCTTGAGCACGGCCGGCGTCTCCCAGCCCATCCCGGCGAAGCGTTCCCGGACGATCGCCTTCACCGCCGTGACGTCCCTGCGGTCGTACGACAGCTCCTCGGACCGGAAGACCAGCAGCGCGCCCGCGCGGTCCGGATCGCCGTCGTAGTTGCCGATGACGAACGCGCGGCCGGGCTCGCTGTAGACGCGGCCGGTGCGGTCCAGGCCGAGGTGGTTGGGGACGTCGAAGCCGGCCACGTAGTGGTCGAAGAAGCGCAGGTAGCGGGACTCGTCGCCGAAGACGAGTCGACGGGTGTTCGAGTGCAGCCCGTCGGCGCCGACCACCAGGTCGAAGCGGCGGGGCGCGCCCTTGTCGAAGGTGACGTCGACGCCGTCGGCGTCCTCGGCGAGGGAGGCGATCGAGTCGCCGAAGACGTACTCGACGTCGTCCTTGGTGCGCTCGTACATGATCTGCGCGAGGTCGCCGCGGAAGATCTCCACGTCGCCGCTCATCATCTCGGCGGGCAGGTCCACGGTCGGGCTGCCGTCGGCGTCGACGACGGTCTGGCGGCCCATATGGGTCTGGCGGGCGTGGATCTCGTCCCAGATGCCCATGGCGGTCAGGACCGTGCGGTGGACATGGCCGCGGAAGTCGACCGCGAAGCCGCCGCCGCGCAGTTCGGGCGCCTTCTCGACGACGGTGACGCGGGCGCCGAGCCGGGCGAGGTTGAGGGCGAGGGCGGGTCCGGCGACGCTGGCGCCGGAGATCAGGACGCTGAGGTGTGCGAGCTTCTTCGTCGTGTTCTTCGTCATGCGATGAGCTTCGGCGGGGGCGCTGACCGTCCCCCTACCGTTCGCTGACCGCCGCTGACCGCAGCCGTAGGCCCTGCTCGAAGGCCTGGTCGTAGGCTTCGGCGGACAGCTTCGCCCGTGCCTCGCGCTCGATGCGCACGACGTCCGGGTCGCCCTCGGTCGGCATGCCCCGCAGGCCCGTCGCCGCGCCCAGCAGCACCGCGGCCCGCTCGGCGGAGTCGGCGGTGGAGGCCAACGCTTCGGCGGCGTCGGCGAGTTCCAGGACGCCCCATCCCTCCACGGCCAGCTCGGCGGCCTGCCGGAACCAGTCGTCGGCCTCCTCGGTGTGCCCCTCGGCGGCGGCCGTGCGGCCGAGCCCGATGAGGCTGCGGACGGTCTCGCCGACGCTGAACCAGTTGGCGGCGCACTCCTGGAGGGCGTTCTCGTAGTGCACGCGCGCGTGTGCCGTGTCCCCGGACAGCCGGGCCGCGTCGCCGAGGCCGCGCCGGGCGGCCGCCACCTTGTCGGGGAGCCCGGCGCCCCGCGCGAGCGCCACGGCCTGTTCGAAGTGGGCCCGGGCGGCCGCCGTGTCGCCCCGGTGCAGCAGCACGGTGGCCCGGGTGCGCAGCAGATCGGCCGTCTCCTCCGGTGCGGCCAGTTCCCGCACGTACGCCAGGCCCTCGTCGAGCAGTTCCAGGGCATGCTCGGACTCACCGCGCGTGTGGGCGAGCGCGCCGAGCGGGTCGAGACAGTTGGCCATGCCCCAGCGGTCACCGGTGGCCCGGTATCCCGCCAGCGCCCGGGCGAAGCGCTCCTCGGACTCCTGCGGTCGGCCCGCGTACTGCTCCCGGAAGCCGAGGCCCACGTCGAGCAGGGCGCGCGCCCAGGGGGAGTCGCCGGCCAGGGCGAGGGCGTGCCCGTCGGCGGCGGGCCGTGGACCGGCCGCGACCGCCCACAGCACGAGGATGTACGGCATCCTGAGCGGCCCCTGGTACGCGCCCAGCACGGCGTCCACGCGCGCGATGAGCTCGGGTTCGTCGCCCGCGCCGGAGAGCGCGTTGATCGCGCACAGCACGTACTCCTCCTCCAGGCCGGGCGGCGGCGCGTCCCCGACGGCGGCCAGCAACTGCCGTGCCGTCGCCACCCGTTCGCCGTGCACTCCGCGCAGCCGCCAGAACCAGGAGAGGGGTCCCATCAGGCGCAGGGCTCGGCCGGTGTCGCGGCGCACGAGGTGGTTCAGAGCCGTGTCCAGGTTGGCGTGCTCGGCGGCCAGCCGGGTCAGCCAGGGCAGTTGCCCGCCGCCGCGCAGATGCGGTTCGGCCTCCTCGGCCAGCCGCAGGAAGTAGCCGGCGTGGGCGTCCCCGAGGTCCTCCGCGTCCTTTGCGTCCCTCGCGCCCGCTGCGGCGAACGCCCGGATCGTCTCCAGCATCCGGTAGCGCCCCTCGGACACCTCCAGGAACGACTTCTCGACCAGCGAGGCCAGCACGTCCTCCGGGTACGGCAGCCCGCACACCGCCTCGACGGCCTCCAGCGTGGCGCCCCCGGAGAACACGGTCAGCCGCCGCGCCAGCTCCCGCTCCTCGCCCTCCAGCAGCTCCCAGCTCCACTCCACGACCGCGCGCAGGGTGCGGTGCCTCGGTGCCTTCGAGCGGTCGCCGCGGGAGAGCAGCCGGAACCGGTCGTCGAGGCGGTCGGCGAGCTCGTCCGGGGTCAGAGTGCGCAAACGGGCCGCCGCCAGCTCGATGGCCAGGGGGAGCCCGTCGAGGGCGGCGCAGATGTCCGGTACGCGCGCGTGGCCGTCGAAACCGGGCCGGACGGCCCGGGCGCGGTCCAGGAAGAGCTGCACGGCGGGCTCCGGTTGCAGCGGCGGCACCGGGACCAGGACCTCGCCGGTGATGCCGAGGGACTCCCGGCTGGTGGCGAGGACACGCACACCCGGGCAGGAGGCGAGGAGCAGGGAGGTGAGCCGGGCCGCGTCCTCCACCAGGTGCTCGCAGTTGTCGAGCACGAGAAGGAACTCGCGGCCCTCCAGAGCGGCCAGCAGCCGGTCGGTGCTGTCGGTCGTGGGCGAGCGGAAGCCGTCCCGCACCCCCAGGGCGGTCAGGACGGCGTACGGGATCTGTCGGCCGTCCGTGAGAGGAGCGAGCTCGACGAAACAGACGCCGGCGAGATGGTTCGCCGCCTCGATCGCCAGCCGTGTCTTGCCCGCCCCGCCGGGTCCGGTCAGCGTGATCAGACGGGAGTCGGTCAACAGCGCGGTGATCCGGGTGAGTTCGCCCTCACGGCCGACGAAGCGGGTCAGCTGGACCGGCAGGCGGCGCCGCTCGGGCTCCGCGCCCCGCAGCAGCTCCAGGTGCAGTGCGGAGAGCTCCGGGGAGGGATCGGCGCCCAGGTCGTCCGCGAGGGCGCGCCGGGCCTCCTCGTACACCGTCAGCGCCTCCGCGGGCCGCCCGCCCGCATGCAGGGCCCGCATCAGCTGCCCGTACAGCCGCTCGCTCAGCGGGTGGTCCGACAGCAGCGCCCGCAACTCCGGTACGAGCTCGGGGCCGCCGCCGAGCGCCAGATCCGCCTCGATCCGGTCCTGTACGGCGGCCAGGCGCAGCTCCTCGAGCCGTGCGGTCTCGGCATGTGCGTCCCGGAGGTCGGGCAGGGCGGGGCCGCGCCACAGGGCGAGGGCGTCCCCGAGTTCGGAGGCGGCTCGTCGGTGATCTCCGGCGGCGAGGGCGGCGCGTCCCTGCGCGGCCAGCCGCTCGAACCGGTGGGCGTCGACCGCGTCGGGCGCGGTGACGATGCGATAGCCGGCCGGGGCCGCCTCGATCTCCGTGTGCGGGGCCAGGCGCCTGCGCTGACGCGAGATCTGGGACTGGAGCGCGTTCGAGGCTCCGGCGGGCGGCTCGGCGCCGTAGAGGCCGTCGATGAGGCGTTCCACGGAGACCGTCCGGCCCGCGTCGAGGAGCAGCAGGGTGAGCAGGGCGCGGGGGCGGGGTCCTCCGGGGTCGACGGGGGTGCCGTCGTCGGTGCGTACCTCCAGGGGGCCCAGGATGCCGAAGCGCATGCCGGGGATTCTCGCAGGACATGCGGTTGTCAGGTACAGCAAAAAGCCGGCCCACCGTGAGGTGGACCGGCTCAGTGCAGCGAACCAGCAGTGGCCGCGCGCTTAGCTGTGCGTCAGCGCGAGACCTTGCCGGCCTTGATGCACGAGGTGCAAGCGTTCACGCGCTTCGGCGTCCCGCCGACCACGGTACGGACGCGCTGGATGTTCGGGTTCCAGCGACGGGACGTACGGCGGTGCGAGTGCGAGATGTTGTTGCCGAAGCCCGGCCCCTTGCCGCAGACGTCGCAGTTGGCAGCCACGGGTCACTCCAAAGACTTCAGATGCACTTACGGTTGGGTCCCGGCATGCCGGGATCGAGATCGCAGGATCAGAGATCTGAGTGGCGGTGCCAGGGGAAAGCCCGATGTGGATCGGGCAACCGGAGCAGCATACAACGACTGCGCCAGTACAACGAAACTACCATGGCTGATCAGGGCTTCGCCCCGGCCCACTTCCGGCGGACACCCGCCCGGGGTCTACGCTGCGTCCAGTCCATGGGCTCAAGGAGGCGCAGGTGGCGCAGGTGCCGCAGACATTCTTCGATGCTCTCGCGGTGCGCACCTGGTGCGGGCTCGCGCTGGAGGCGCTCGGCCGCGCGCGCGAGGAGATCGACGCGATCAACGTCTACCCCGTGGCCGACGGGGACACCGGCACCAACCTGTATCTGACCGTGGAGTCCGCGGTCGCCGCGGTGGAGGCCGTCTTCGCGGCTCATGAAGTCGGCTCCGGGGAGTCGGGGAAGCCGACGCTGGCCGACGCCGCGCGCGCGATGGCGCACGGCGCGCTGATAGGAGCCCAGGGGAACTCCGGGACGATCCTCGCCCAACTGCTGCGCGGCATGGCGCAGGTGCTCGCCGCCGACGGTGAGACGCCTCACACCGACGGCTCCGGACTGCGGCTCGCCCTGCGGCACGCGGCCGACTCCGCACACCAGGCCGTCGCGCATCCCGTCGAAGGCACGGTCCTGTCGGTAGCCGCGGGCGCCGCCGACGCGGCCGGCGGGGCCGAGGGCGACTGCGGGGCCGTGGCACGGGCGGCCTACGAGGGCGCACGCGCGGCGCTTGCCGCGACCCCCGGGCAGCTGGCCGTACTGGGGCGCGCCGGGGTGGTCGACGCCGGCGGGCGGGGGCTGGTGGCGGTGCTCGCGGCACTGGTGGAGACGTTCACGGGGGAAGCGCCGGTGGCCGTCGTGGTGTCCGCCGGGTACACGCGCGTGGAGGGCGATACGGCGACTGCCGGGACGCGGGAAACCGGCGACGACTGCGCCTCCTCCCCGCAAGAGGGCGGCCCCGCCTTCGAGGTGATCTACCTGCTGGAGGCCGAGGACACCGCCGTCGCGCGGCTGCGGGAGCGCCTCGACGCCCTCGGCGACTCGCTGGTCGTGGTCGGCGGCGACGGACTGTGGAACGTCCACGTGCACGTGGACGACGCGGGCGCCGCCGTGGAGGCGGGCGTCGAGGCCGGACGGCCGTACCGGATCCGGATCACGCACTTCGGCGTCGGCGACGTGCACACCACCGGCGGGGAGCGGCCGCCCCGGGAGCGCGTCCAACGCGCCGTGGTGGCCGTCGTGCCCGGCGAGGGCCTGGCCGGGCTGTACACCGAGGCCGGCGCGACGACCGTGCTCGCGCGCCCCGGGGAGGCGCCGGCGAGCGGGGAACTCGTCGACGCCGTACGGCGGGCCCACGCGCGCGAGGTCGTGCTGCTGCCCAACGACGCCGACCTGCGCCACACCGCCGCCGCGGCGGCCGAGCAGGCCCGCGCGGAAGGCATTCGCGTGGCCCTGATCCCGACGCGGTCCGCGGTGCAGGGGATCGCGGCGCTCGCCGTGCACGAGCCGGAGCGCCGCTTCGACGAGGACGTCGTGTCGATGACCTCGGCGGCCGGCGCGACCCGCTACGCCGAGGTCGCCGTCGCCGAGCGGCAGTCCTGGACCATGGCCGGCATCTGCCAGGCCGGCGACGTCCTCGGCCTCATCGAGGGCGACGTGGCCGTGATCGGCTCCGACCTCACCGTCACCGCCGAGACCGTCCTGGACCGCATGCTCCAGGCCGGCGGCGAGCTGGTCACCCTCGTCCTCGGCGACGAGGCCCCCGAGTCCGTCGCCGACCGCCTGGAGGCACGCGTGCGTGAGTCGTACCTCGCCGTCGACACGGTGGTGTACCGGGGCGGACGGCAGGGGGCACTGCTGCTGATCGGCGTCGAGTAGCGCTTCAGCCGGCGCCCTGCTCCAGGCCTCCGCCGACGTCCTGCTCGCTTACGACCTGCAGCATCTGTTCCGCCTCCGCGCGGCGCTCCTGGGCCGTCTCGTCCGCGTCGGCCGCGCCGTCGTACGCCGCGAGCACCGCACGCGCGCGTGCCGCCGCGCGGGCGGGGCGGCTGAGGTCGGCCTCCAGCCAGCCGGCGGCGAGTTCGGCGCCGGTGCGGCTGTGCAGGGCGTGGTCCCCCAGGGACGCGAACACCGCGATGGCCTCGGTGACCTGGGAGAGGGCATCCTCGAGCACGGCCCGGATCGAGTCGTCGTCGGCGTCGTCCGAGGCGGAGCGGGCGAGCAGGTCGCCGAACTGCCGGTGGGTGTGCCCGAGTTCGGCGACGAGCCGCTCGCGCGCCTCCTCGTCGGCCGCTCCGGCGCCCAGCGCCGCCTCGCAGTCCCGGACCGCGCCCGCCATCAACTCCCGTGCCGCGCCTTCCCCGTCGTCCGCGCGCAGCGCGAGCCACGCGCGGGCGCGCAGGGAGCGGACGAGGCCGTGGACGTTGCCGAGCGAGCGCCACAGCTCGCCCGCGCGCGCGTACGCCCGGTCCGCCTCGGCGGGCAGCCCCGCGGCCCCGAGCGACTCGGCGGCGAGGTGGGCGAGCGTGGCGTGGTCGTGCTGCTCGGGCCACTCCTTGGCGATCTCGGCTGCCTGCAGCCGCCGTTCGGCCGCCTCACGGTGCTCGCCGAGCTCGCTCAGACAGTCGCCGAGCCACCACTGCGTCTGTACGACGGCGCCGTCGCCGTGCGTCTCGGCGCTCAGGTCGGGCAGCGCCGACTCCAGCACCTCCGCGGCCTCGGCCCACCGCCCCTGCCGCAGCAGCAGCCCGCCCAGCTGCTGCCGGGCCCAGGCGCCGAGCGTCGGGCCCTCGCCCGCCTCGTCGGCCCAGTGCGCCGCCTCCAGGGCGTGTTCCGCGGCCTCTGCGGACAGCCCCCGGCCGCCCAGCACCTCGGCGAGCTGGAGGTGCAGCTGGGCCCGCCCGACCGCCTCCAGATGCGCGCCGCCGTGCTCCAGGGCCGCCCGCAGCGCCCGCTCCGCCCCCGAGATGTCGCCCAGGTGATGGGCCAGCCCGGCCAGCCGCGCCTCGTACTCCACCGCGTACCACGGCAGCCCCGCCCCGACGAACCCCGCCGAGGCCCGCCCGAACAGCTCGACGGCCGCCTCCAGGTCCCCGTGCTGCACCGCCAGCTCGGCGAGCATGGCCTGCGCCTCGGCGTCCCGCGAGGCGATCCGCACGTCGTCCCCCGCGTACCCGCCGACGAGCGCCAGCAGCTCACGTACGGCCGACTCGGCGTCGGAGAGAACCGTTCCGCCGCCGGCCTCGCCCACCTCCTGCACCCGCCGCATCAGGATCCGCGCCCGCCCCATCAGTACGGACGCGGTCTGCCGCACGCCTGTGGCGTCGTCGGCGTAGAGCGCCAGGACCTCGTCGTACGGCTCGGCGACCGCCGCGAGCGCCTCGTCCACCCGGCCCGTCAGTGCGCGTACGTACGCCGCACGCGTGCGGGCCGCGAGTGCTTCCCCGAGGTCGCCCGCCTGCGCGTACAACTCGGCGGCCCGCTCGAAGAGTTCGGCACCCTCCGGGCCCCGGTCCATCGCCTCGTGGTCGACGATCTCGGCGCTGTCGCGGGCGTCCAGTTCGACGCCCTCAGCGGCCCTGGACGCCGCCGCCCACGCCTCTGTGGCGTTCGGCTGCAGGGTGTCCGACAGGCGGCGGGCCTCGGCCAGCAGGGCGGACAGGTCCGGCTGCTCTGCCGCGGTCACGGGCGCCGGCGGTGCCACCACCACAGGCGCGGAGACCTGGCGCACCACACGCACCCCGAGAGGCAGCCGGTCCACCAGCGGACGCTGCTCCATGCGCGCGCGTGCCCGCTCGCTGACGTACGAGGTGCCGTTGCGCTCGTCGAAGCGTGCCGCCAGGGCAAGCGCCTCCGCACGCGCGTGCGTGGCGAGTTCACGCGCGGTCCACGCCCGGCCGGCCGGTCCCGGCACCTGCCGGCCGCCCAGGCCCAGCTCCTCGAGGCGGTCCATGAGCAGCGTCACCACGCTCAGGAAGTCCAGCCGGCTGCGCGGATGGCCGTCGTCCGTGAAGTACGCCGGCCGCTCCGCCAGCAGCTCCAGACCTCGCGCCTCGTTGCCGGTCAGCGCGCAGAACTCCACGTGGTCCGCGTACGCGCCCCGCATGCTCTCCATGCCGCGCACCAGCCGGAAGCCCCGCAGATGGTGCGCGCGCGCCTCGTCCGTGCGGCCCAGCCGCAGCAGGGGCGTCAGGGAGGAGGCCAGGACGGTGTGCGGCTCGTGGGCGCAGGTGAACTCGCCCTCCAGAACCGGCGCCCACAGCTCGAGCGCCTCCGCGTCCCGCCCCCGCTCGGCCTGCCACCAGCCCTGCCCGTGCAGCTCGCACGCGTGGCAGTCGGCCATGTTGTCCCGGTCGGCGGCCAGCCACGCGGCGTATGCCCGCTCGGCGCGCGCGAGATCGCCGACATGCGCGGCCACGCTGAACTCGGCGCTGCGCACGGCCCGTTCGGAGTGCCCGGCGAGCCGGTAGCGGTGCTCCATCTCGCCGAGCCACTTCTCGACGGAGGCGAGCGGGACGTGCGGCTGGTCGAGCATGCCGGACGACATCCACTTGAAGACCCAGTGCAGCGTGTGGACCTCGTACTCGTCGAAGTCCTCGGGCCGCTCGTCCCACATGCGCAGCAGGCGCGCGAAGGGGACGAACATCTTGTCCTTCTCGGAGCTGTAGTTGTAGACCTTCAGCTGATGTCCGAGAGCCTCGATCACCGCGAGCGGGATGCCCAACTGCTCGGCCTCGGCGAGGAGTTGCTCCGCGCGCGCGTTGCGTGCCGGGCCCTCCGGCCGCTCCGAGTTCTCCGCCATCGCCCGGCGCAGCGAGTCGAAGTCCGTGATCCCGCTCATCAGTGACCGCCCCCCGAAGAGTTGCCCGTCGCGTCGGATTCGCCGTGGGTCGCCCATTCCAGCAACCCGATGAACGCCCGGTTCAGCAGCGCGGTGTCCGCCGGCCGCAGCGGGCGCTGCGCCATCAGCAGCGCCTGCCCGTACAAGGACTCCGTGGCGGTGCCGATCAGTTCCGGGTCGCCGAGCGAACTGATGCGCCGGATCAGCGGGTTGAGGTGGTTGAGCACCAGACGCGCGCGCGGGGCGCTGCCGCGCAGCGAGCCGAGGATGCCCGCCCACAGGTCGTCGGCCTGCTCCTCGGCCTCGGCACGGGCCTGCTCGTGGCGGGCTGCGCGGTCGTCGAGGTGCAGGGCGGGGACCGAGAGGGGGTGGAAGGACCTCAGTACAATGTCACATTGCAGTGAGTCCAGCCTGGCCCGCGCGATCGCCAGGAACCCCGACAGCGCCAGCTCCTCCGCCGGATCAACCGCGTCCAGATGCGCCGTCACCGTGTCCGCGTCCAGCTCGGCGACCACCGTGCCCGGCCGTACCGAAGGCAGCGCCTCGACCAGCTCGCTGTCGTACGTGTAACCGCCGTTGATCACCCCGACGCCCTGCGCGGACGCGATCGGCGCGACCTGCCGGTACTCCTCGACGGTCCGCGTGAAGTGCACGACCGGGTGCCGCTGCGCGAACTCCTCCAGGGACAGCCGCCCGTCGGTCGTCTCGAAAGGGAGCCACGGCAGCATCGTCCGCAGCATCTCCTTGTCGTGCCGCGCCAGGGACTTCACGCCCAGGTAGTGCACCGACAGGAAGGCCGCGAGCCGTTCCGGATCGCCGGCGGCGAGCCCGGTCAGCCAGGACCGAATCCTTTCGCCCAGCGCCTCCCGTACGCCTGCCAGCGTCTCGTCCTCGTAGAGCGACTCGCGCGAGGCCGTCGGCCGCAGACTGTCCGTGTCGAGCACGCACCGCACGAAGAACGCCCAGTCGGGCAGCAACTGTTCGGCCCGCTCGGTCAGCAGCATGCCCTTGAGGTGCACGCGATGGGTCGCCCGCTGCGCCGGGCTGACCGCCGACGGCAGCACGTACGCCACCCCGCGGATCCCGGCCAGCGGCACGTCGAGCTCGATCGAGTCCAGCGGGGTGAAGCCGAACAGCTCGTGACAGTGCCGCGCGAGAGCCACCCGCCGGTTGGAGGGGGAGGGGTACGACCGGTCCCAGGGAGCCGGCAGGTCGGTGATCGCCTCGTCGCCCACCCGGACGTCGTACGGCAGCAGGGACCCGAAGTCCCGTGCCAGCGTGAGGACCCGCTCGGGCGCGAGCCACTCCCCGGCGCCCGCCCGCGCCACCAGGTGCACGGTGGTGCCCGGCTCGGGCCGCGCCTCGTGCGGCAGCGTCCGCACGGTGTACGAACCGTCGTCGCTCGCCGTCCACTCCACGGGCGCGGCGTCCGGCGTACGGGCGCTGCGGCTGACCACCCGGATCCGCTCGGCGACCACGAAGCAGGCCAGCAGACCGATGCCGAACTGCCCGAGGAAGTCGGAGCGGACCGCCTGAAGCCCGTCGGCGATCCCGTCGGCACGCTTGGAGCTGCGCCCGATGGTCGCGAGCAGGTTGTGCACGTCCGCCTCGGTGAGCCCGACCCCCGTGTCCTCGACACGCAGGGCACCCGCCTCCGTGTACAGCCGCACCTTGGCCGGGGCGTCGGGCTGCTCCGCGCGCCGGGCGGTGATGGCGTCCACGGCGTTCTGCAGCAGCTCGCGCAGATAGACCCTGGGGCTGGAGTACAGGTGGTGCGAGAGCAGGTCCACCAGACCGCGCAGGTCGACCTGGAACGTATGAGGTGGCTGAGGTGACTGGGACGGCTGGGATGACTGTGAGGTCTGGGAGTCCATCGTCGCAGCGCCGGTGGGGGGACTTCGCGCGGCGCGGGGTCGGGCGGTCCCTGGTGGGGCGGTGACCGCGGGGGATGGCCGGAGCGCGTCATCCTAAAGCCCGAACGAGCCGTCTGACCAGGGGTTTCCCGAGACGTATACGGCAATGTCAGTGGCGTGGTGTGCAATGGATCTCGTGCCCGCACTGGAAGAGCCACTGAAACAACCACTGAAGTCAGTGCTCGGCCCCGCCACCGCGAAGGTGATGGCCGAGCACCTCGGCCTGCACTCCGTCGGCGACCTCCTGCACCACTACCCGCGCAGATACGAGGAGCGCGGCCAGCTCACCCACCTCGCCGACCTCCCCATGGACGAGCACGTCACCGTGGTCGCGATGGTCGCCGACGCCCGCCTGCACACCTTCGCCTCCGCCAAGGCGCCCCGCGGCAAGGGCCAGCGCCTGGAGGTCACCATCACCGACGGCAGCGGCCGCCTCCAACTGGTCTTCTTCGGCAACGGCGTCCACAAGCCCCACAAGGAACTCCTGCCGGGCACACGCGCGATGTTCGCGGGCAAGGTCTCCGTCTTCAACCGCCGCCTCCAACTGGCCCACCCGGCCTACGAATTGCTACGAGGCGACACGGACGAAACAGTGGAGACCTGGGCCGGCGCCCTCATCCCCATCTACCCGGCCACCGCCAAACTGGAGTCCTGGAAGATCGGCAAGGCGATCCAGACGGTCCTGCCCAGCGCCCAGGAGGCCGTGGACCCCCTCCCGTCCACCCTCTGCGAGGGCCGCGGTCTGGTCCCCCTCCCCGAGGCCCTGCTCAAGATCCACCGCCCGCACACCAAGGCCGACATCGAGGACGCCCGGGCCCGCCTCAAGTGGGACGAGGCCTTCGTCCTCCAGGTGGCCCTCGCCCGCCGCCGTCACGCCGACGCCCAACTCCCGGCGATCGCCCGCAAACCCAAGCCCGCCGGCCTCCTCACCGCCTTCGACGACCGCCTCCCCTTCACCCTCACCGAGGGCCAGCAGAAGGTCTCGAAGGAAATCTTCGACGACCTGGCGACCGAGCATCCGATGCACCGGTTGCTGCAGGGGGAAGTGGGGTCGGGCAAGGCTCAGCCCCTCGACTCGCTCGTGCTCACCCCCGCCGGCTTCCGTCGGATGGGCGACTTGCGGGTGGGGGACGAAGTGGTCGTGCCGGACGGAGAGATCGCGTCGATCGACGGCGTCTTCCCGCAAGGAGAGCGCGACGTCTGGCGCCTGGTCCTGTCCGACGGCAGTTCCGTCGAATGCGACGACGAACACCTTTGGATCGTCGGAACCAGCTGCGGGTGGCACCGTGGCCAGGCTCCCAAGGTGATGACCACTCGGGAGATCCGTCTCGACACCTTCAAGGCGAACGGATCCTCGAAGTGGTACATCCCGGCCGCAACGCCGGTGGACCTCGGGGGCGACTCCGGGCTGCCTCTGGACCCGTACTTGTTCGGCGTCCTCCTGGGAGACGGCTCGTTCCGGCACAACCTGCGTCTGTCCACCATGGACGACGAGATCCGTGACGCGGTGGCAGCGGCAGTGGCGCCCGAATGCCGGCTCGTGCCGGTGAAGGGCCCCGGTTGCGACCACACGATCCAGCTGACGCGTCGCGCCGGTGGTGTTCGCAATCCCGTGATCCAGACCCTGCGTCACCTGAATCTGTGGGGCAGGACGTCGCACGGCAAATTTGTGCCGGACGAGTTCAAGAACACCTCGGTCAAGAACCGTCTGGCCCTGCTGCAGGGTCTCCTCGACACAGACGGCACCGTCCAGCCGGACGGCCTGAGCATCTCGCTCTGTTCCGCCTCGCGCAGGCTCGCGGACGATGTGGCCTGGGTCGTGCGTTCTCTGGGCGGCCACGCGCGCGTGCTGCCGAAGCGGGCTGCTTTCAATGTCTCGATCGCCCTGCCTGACGAATACGCGCCGTTCCGGCTCACCCGCAAAGCAGATCGAGTGCGGCCAAGGCCGAAGTACAACACCTTCCGACGCGGAGTGCGCGCAGTGGAGTACGTGGGCCGAAAGCCGGTCCAGTGCATCAGCGTCGCTCACCCGAGCCACGCGTACGTCACCGACAACTTCACGGTCACGCACAACACGATGGTGGCCCTCCGCGCCATGCTCGCCACCGTCGACGCCGGCGGTCAGGCCGCCATGCTCGCGCCCACCGAGGTGCTCGCCCAGCAGCACCACCGGTCGGTCGTCGAGATGATGGGTGAGCTGGCCGAGGGCGGGATGCTGGGCGGGACCGAGCACGCCACCAAGGTGGTGCTGCTGACCGGATCGATGGGGATGGCCGCGCGCCGCCAGGCCATGCTGGACCTGGCCACCGGCGAGGCCGGAATCGTGATCGGCACGCACGCGCTGATCGAGGACAAGGTCCAGTTCCACGACCTGGGCCTGGTCGTGGTCGACGAACAGCACCGCTTCGGCGTCGAACAGCGCGACGCCCTGCGCGGCAAGGGCAAACAGCCCCCGCACCTCCTCGTCATGACGGCCACCCCCATCCCGCGCACGGTCGCCATGACCGTCTTCGGCGACCTGGAGACCTCGGTCCTCGACCAACTCCCGGCGGGCCGCTCCCCGATCGCCAGCCACGTCGTCCCCGCCGCCGACAAGCCGCACTTCCTGGCCCGCGCCTGGGAGCGCGTCCGCGAGGAGGTGGGCAACGGCCATCAGGCGTACGTCGTCTGCCCCCGCATCGGCGACGAGGAGGACGACCCCAAGAAGTCCGGCAAGAAGAAGTCCCCGGAGGACGAGGCGGAGAAGCGCCCCCCGCTCGCCGTCCTCGAAGTGGCCGACCAGCTGGCCAAGGGCCCTCTTCAGGGCCTCCGCGTCGAGGTCCTGCACGGCCGTATGCACCCCGACGACAAGGACGCGGTCATGCGCCGCTTCGCCGCCGGCGACACCGACGTCCTGGTCGCCACCACGGTCATCGAGGTCGGCGTCAACGTCCCCAACGCCACGGCGATGGTCATCATGGACGCCGACCGCTTCGGCGTCTCCCAGCTCCACCAGCTGCGCGGCCGGGTCGGCCGAGGCTCGGCGGCAGGCCTCTGCCTCCTGGTCACCGAGATGCCGGAGGCGAGCGCAGCCCGCCAGCGCCTGAACTCGGTCGCCTCCACCCTCGACGGCTTCGAACTCTCCCGAATCGACCTCGAACAACGCCGAGAGGGCGACGTCCTCGGCCAGGCCCAGTCCGGCGCCCGCTCCAGCTTGCGGGTCCTGGCGGTCATAGAGGACGAGGAGGTCATCGCGGAGGCGAGGGAGGAGGCGGCAGCGGTCGTGGCGGCGGATCCGGAGCTGACCCGGCTTCCGGGCCTGCGGACAGCGCTCGACGCCCTCTTGGACGAGGAGAGGGAGCAGTACTTGGAAAAGGGGTGAGGGATGCCGACCCAGGGGCGCGGTGAACTGCGCGACCAGCCACACTGAAACCTGAAGACGCCCACAAGCAAGGACCAAAGATGACCCGCGTGATCGCCGGCGCAGCCGGCGGACGTCGACTCGCCGTGCCGCCGGGCAATGGCACCCGCCCCACCTCCGACCGCGCACGCGAAGGTCTCTTCTCCACCTGGCAGTCCCTCCTCGGCGGCCCCCTGCAAGGCGAGCGCGTCCTCGACCTCTACGCCGGCTCGGGCGCCGTTGGCCTGGAGGCCCTCTCCCGAGGCGCGAGCCACACCCTCCTGGTCGAAGCGGACGCACGAGCAGCCCGCACCATCCGCGAGAACGTCAGAACGCTCGCCCTCCCCGGCGCCGAGGTGAGGGCGGGCAAAGCGGAACAGATCATCCAGACCCCGGCGCCGGCAGAGCCGTACGACCTCGTCTTCCTCGACCCGCCGTACGTTGTCTCAGATCACGATCTTCGCGAGATTCTGCTCACACTCCGCTCAGGGGGCTGGCTCGCGCCGGAGGTGCTCGTCACCGTGGAGCGCAGCACCAGAGGCGGCGAATTCCGGTGGCCGGACGGCTTCGAAGCG
Source organism: Streptomyces sp. NPDC047043 (assembly GCF_040644055.1). Classification (NCBI taxonomy): domain Bacteria; kingdom Bacillati; phylum Actinomycetota; class Actinomycetes; order Kitasatosporales; family Streptomycetaceae; genus Streptomyces; species Streptomyces sp. NPDC047043. The sequence continues at coordinate 147,367 of NZ_JBEYVO010000024.1, read as the reverse complement.
ATCCGGGCCCGTCGCTACGGCGAGGGCACGTTTTGGTACGGTCGCGCCGCCTCTACGTGCGAAGACGCACGATGACCGGACCGGAGAGCGAGGGATCACAAGTGCGCCGCGCCGTCTGTCCCGGGTCGTTCGACCCGATCACCAACGGACACCTCGACATCATTTCCCGCGCCTCCCGTCTGTACGACGAGGTCTATGTCGCGGTCATGATCAACAAGTCCAAGAAGGGCCTGTTCGAGATCGACGAGCGGATCGACCTGATCCGCCAGGTCACCGCCGAGTACGGCAACGTGATCGTCGAGGCCTTCCACGGCCTGCTCGTCGACTACTGCAAGGAGCGCGACATCCCGGCCATCGTCAAGGGCCTGCGCGCGGTCAGCGACTTCGACTACGAGCTGCAGATGGCCCAGATGAACAACGGCCTGACGGGCGTGGAGACGCTCTTCGTGCCGACCAACCCCACCTACAGCTTCCTCTCCTCCTCCCTGGTCAAGGAGGTCGCCACCTGGGGCGGCGACGTCTCCCACCTGGTGCCGCCGGTGGTTCTCGAGGCCCTCAACAAGCGCCTGCGCAAGGACTGATGGGGCTACAGTCGTCCCGTCCGTCTCCAACACATCGGTAGAGAGTGGCGAGCACACGGTGGACGTGCAGAAGAAGCTCGACGAGATCGTCGCCGCGGTCTCCGGCGCCCGGTCGATGCCCATGTCGGCCTCGTGCGTGGTCAACCGCGCCGAACTGCTCTCGATGCTGGAAGAGGTGCGCGAGGCACTGCCCGGCTCCCTCGCGCAGGCCCAGGAGCTGATCGGCGACCGCGAGCAGATGGTCGAGCAGGCCCGCCAGGAGGCCGACCGGATCATCTCGACCGCGCACGCCGAGCGCGGCTCGCTGATCTCCGACACCGAGGTCGCCCGCCGCTCCCAGGCCGAGGCAGACCGCATCCTCGGCGAGGCCCGCCAGGAGGCCGAGGAGATCCGCGCGGAGGCCGACGACTACGTCGACTCCAAGCTCGCCAACTTCGAGGTCGTCCTCACCAAGACCATCGGCTCCGTCGGTCGCGGACGCGAGAAGCTCCTCGGCACCGGCCCGGGCCTGGACGAGCAGGGCTACGAGGACGAGGACGCCCCCGAGCGCAGCCACGACCCCGAGACCCTGCGCAAGGACGCCGACGCCTACGTGGACACCAAGCTCGGTGCCTTCGAGGCCGTCCTCACCAAGACCCTGGAGGCCGTCGGCAAGGGCCGCCAGAAACTGCACGGCCGGATCGCCACCGACGACCTCGGTGCCCTGGCTGACGACGCCACGGCCTTCCAGCACTCCAGCGACGCCGACTACCTGGCCGACCTCGCCGCCCTCGCCGAGAAGGACGCCTCGGCCGAGCAGCCCGCCCAGCAGCAGGACTACGGCCAGCCGCAGCCGGCGTACGGCTATCAGCAGCAGACCGACCCCTACGCCGGTGGCTACCAGCAGCAGGGCTACGGCCAGCAGGACGCGTACGGCTACCAGCAGGCCGATCCCTACGCCTACCAGGGCTACGACGCCCAGCAGCAGGCGTACGACCAGAACCAGGCGCATCAGCAGAACCAGGCGCACCAGCAGAACCAGACGCACCAGGGACACCAGTCGTACGCCCTCGACGAGACCAGCCTCTTCGACACCGGCATGATCACGCCCGAGCAGCTGAGGGCGTACGAGCAGGGCCGCGGCCAGTAAGGACCAGCGGCAAACAGCCGGATTGGGCCGTGAGCGAAAGGTCCAGTATCCTGGCTCTTCGGTCGCGCGTACGTCCGCGATCAACGCTGCCCCAAAGATCAGCTGACACTGACCGGCCGGGCGGCGTCCCTCTGAGCTCAGAAGATCGAAAGCAGGAATGGCCCCCAACGCTCGCCTCGACCACCGCAACCCCCTCGTGTTCGACACGCACGAGCTGGGTCGGCGTCCCGGTGCGCTGCAGCGGCTGACCCGCACGATCGACGCCCCCAAGGACCTCGGCGTCCAGGGAGTCATCGGAGTGCCGGAAGGCGCCCCGGTGGAGCTCGAACTCCGACTCGAGTCGGTCATGGAAGGGGTGCTTGTCACAGGCACCGCCCGTGCACAGGCCGAGGGGGAGTGCGTAAGGTGTCTGGAGCCGCTTCAGCTGGACGTCGAAGCGGAATTCCAGGAGCTGTTCTCGTACCCTGACGCCGACGACCGGGGCCGTGTGATCGCGGAACCGGGCGACGACGCCGAGGACGACGAGGACAGGTTCTTCCTCGAGGACGGACTCTTCGACCTCGAACCTCTGCTGCGCGATGCGGTGGTGCTCGCACTGCCGATGCAGCCGGTGTGCCAGGAAGACTGCCCGGGACTGTGCTCCGAGTGCGGAGCGCGGCTGGCGGACGACCCGGACCACCACCACGACGCCGTCGACATCCGTTGGGCGGCACTGCAGGGACTCGCCGAAACCATGACGGACGGCGAGAAGGACGAGATGAGCGGCGCCGAAGCGGGCGTCGACGAGAAGCAGGAGAAGTAGCCGTGGCTGTTCCGAAGCGGAAGATGTCGCGCAGCAACACGCGCCACCGCCGGTCGCAGTGGAAGGCTGCGGTCCCCACCCTGGTTGCGTGCGAGCGCTGCCACGAGCCCAAGCAGCAGCACATCGCGTGCCCGTCTTGCGGCACCTACAACAAGCGCCAGGTCCTCGAGGTCTGAGCGGCTGGTGAGAGGCACCGTGTCCACTGCCAAGAAGGCGGATGACGCCAAGGCGGACCCAACCGCCAAGAAGAAGGCGGACAACACAGCCTCGTCCCACACGCTTCTGGAAGGGCGGCTCGGGTACAAGCTCGAGTCCGCCCTTCTGGTGCGTGCGCTGACCCACCGTTCGTACGCGTACGAGAACGGCGGTCTGCCGACCAACGAGCGGCTGGAGTTCCTCGGGGACTCCGTGCTCGGCCTCGTGGTCACGGACACGCTGTACACCACCCACCCCGACCTGCCCGAAGGCCAGCTGGCCAAGTTGCGGGCCGCGGTGGTCAACTCGCGTGCGCTGGCGGAGGTGGGCCGCGGGCTCGAACTGGGCTCCTTCATCCGGCTCGGCCGGGGTGAAGAGGGCACGGGCGGCCGGGACAAGGCGTCCATCCTCGCCGACACCCTTGAAGCGGTGATCGGCGCTGTCTATCTCGACCAGGGTCTCGATGCGGCGAGCGAGCTCGTCCACCGGCTCTTCGACCCGCTGATCGAGAAGTCCTCCAACCTCGGAGCCGGCCTGGACTGGAAGACCAGTCTCCAGGAGCTCACCGCGACCGAGAGCCTCGGCGTGCCCGAGTATCTGGTCACGGAGACCGGCCCCGATCACGAGAAGACCTTCACTGCTGCCGCCCGCGTCGGAGGCGTCTCGTACGGCACCGGCACCGGCCGCAGCAAGAAGGAGGCGGAGCAGCAGGCCGCCGAGTCCGCCTGGCGGTCCATCCGGGCCGCGGCGGACGAGCGCGCCAAGAAGGCGGCTGCTGAGAAGGCGGCCGCCGAGACGGCTGCCCAGGACGGCGAAGGCCCGACTTCCGTCTCTGCCTGACGAAGAGCGCATCCCGAGCGCCCGTCCCCGCCGCGGGGCGGGCGCTCGGCTCATACACAGCCGTACGGGGGTCCCGATGCCCGAGTTGCCCGAGGTCGAGGTCGTCCGGCGCGGCCTGGAGCGGTGGGTCGCCCATCGCGTGGTCGCCGACGCCGAGGTGCTGCACCCGCGTGCCGTACGCCGTCACATCGCCGGCCCCGACGACTTCGCGCACCGCCTCAAGGGGCACCGCGTCGGCGTTCCCAGCCGCCGCGGCAAGTACCTGTGGCTGCCGCTGGAGGACACCCACCAGTCGGTTCTGGCACACCTCGGCATGAGCGGCCAGCTGCTGGTCCAGCCGAGCACGACCCCTGACGAGAAGCACCTCAGGATCCGCGTGAGATTCGCGGACGACCTGCAGACCGAACTCCGCTTCGTCGACCAACGCACCTTCGGCGGCCTGTCGTTGCACGACAACACCCCCGAGGGCCTGCCCGACGTCATCGCGCACATCGCCCGCGACCCCCTGGACCCGCTGTTCGACGACGAGGCCTTCCACCAGGCCCTGCGCCGCAAGCGCACGACGATCAAACGGGCCCTGCTCGACCAGTCGTTGATCAGCGGAGTCGGCAACATCTATGCGGACGAGGCCCTTTGGCGCGCCCGCATCCACTACGAGCGTCCGACGGCCGGCTTCACCCGCCCCCGCACCGCCGAACTCCTCGGCCACGTAAGGGACGTGATGAACGCGGCACTCGCCGTCGGCGGCACCAGCTTCGACAGCCTCTATGTCAATGTCAACGGGGAGTCGGGCTACTTCGACCGGTCCCTCGACGCGTACGGCCGCGAGGGCCTGCCCTGCAAGAGGTGCGCCACGCCGATGCGCCGGCGCCCCTGGATGAACCGGTCGAGTTACTTCTGCCCGAAGTGTCAGAGGGCGCCGCGGGTCTCGTCGTAACGTTCGCGAGCCGCGAGGACGTCGGACATGCGGCCCTCCAGCAGGTGGATGAGGCCGAGGAGCCGCTCGGCGACCTGCCGGCCGAGCGGGGTCAGTTCGTAGTCCACGCGCGGCGGGTTCGTCGGCTGGGCCTCGCGGTGCACCAGGCCGTCGCGCTCCAGCGCGTGCAGTGTCTGGGAGAGCATCTTCTCGCTCACGCCGTCGACACGGCGGCGCAGCTCGTTGAAGCGCAGCGAACCCTCGTACAGGGCGCCGAGCGTGAGTGCGCCCCAGCGTCCCGTGACGTGTTCCAGGGTGCCGCGCGAGGGACACGCCTTGGCGAACACGTTGAACGGGAGGTCCTGCGCCTGCGGGCGCTCCTGCGTGCTGTCCATTGCTCAAGCGTACTCGAAGGCAGCGCTAACCGACAGGTTGCACTAACCAGAAGTTAGTGCTTTCCTTTTGTCATTGTCAGCGACCTGCTCATTCCAGGAGTACCCATCGTGACCACCCCCGTTGTCTCCATCGCCTACCACTCCGGCTACGGCCACACCACCGTCCTCGCCGAGGCCGTCCGTGCCGGTGCCGTCGAGGCGGGCGCCGAGGTGCATCTGATCAACGTCGACGAGATCACCGACGAGCAGTGGGCGCTGCTGGACGGCTCGGACGCCATCGTCTTCGGCTCACCGACCTACATGGGTACGGCGTCCGGCGCCTTCCACGTCTTCGCCGAGGCGTCCTCGAAGCGCTGGTTCGGGCAGGACTGGAAGGACAAGCTGGCGGCCGGCTTCACCAACTCCGGCTCCAAGAGCGGCGACAAGCTGCACACCCTGCAGTTCTTCCAGATCCTCGCCGGGCAGCACGGCATGCACTGGGTCAACCTCGGCCTGCACCCGGGCTGGAACAACAGCGAGGGTTCCGAGCACGACCTCAACCGCCTCGGCGTCTTCGCGGGCGCGGCCGCCCAGACCAACGTCGACGAGGGCCCGGACGCCGTCCACAAGGCGGACATCCAGACCGCGGAGCACCTGGGCCGCCGGGTCACGGAGACGGCACGGGTGTTCCTGCTGGGGCGCGCCGCCTGACGCCGTAGGGGGACTAGTAGCCGAAGTCCTGCGTCCACCACGGGCCGCCCGACCCGAAGTGCACGCCGACCCCGAGGGTCTTGAAGTCGCAGTTCAGGATGTTGGCGCGGTGGCCGGGGCTGTTCATCCAGGCCTCCATCACCGCGGCCGCGTCGGCCTGGCCCCGGGCTATGTTCTCGCCGCCGAGGGTGGTTATGCCGAGCTTCGCCGCCCGGTCCCACGGCGAGGCGCCGCTCGGGTCGGTGTGGTCGAAGAAGCCCTCGGCGGCCATGGCCTCGCTGAACTTCTCCGCCAGGTCCGACAGCGTGCTGTTGGCGGCCACCGCGCTGCAGCCGACCTTGGCCCGCTCCTCGTTGACCAGCTTGAGCACCTCCGCCTCGGCGGCGGCCTCCGCGGAGACCGTCACCGGGGCGGTGGTCTCCTTGGGCGGCTTGGTCTCCTTCTTCGAAGGCGGGGTCTTCGGCTTCTTCGTGGGCGTCGCCTTCGGCTTCTTCGTCGGCGCCTCTGTGGTGGGCGCGGCCGAGGAGGTGGACGGCGCCGGGGACGGCGAGCGTTCGGCGTCGCGGCTCGTCGAGGAACCGTCGTCGCGGCTCTGGGCACTGCCGGACGTGCCGCCCTGCTCGGTCGCGGAGTTCGACGGCGTGTTCGCGGCCTGCACCTTGTCGCCGGTGCCGCCGCCGAGCTTGTAGTTGTCCAGGCCCGGCACCGCGCCCGTGGCGACCGCGACCGTGCCGATGGCGACGGCCGCGGAGACACCGAGCAGCCCGCTCTTCACGGGCGTCACGGCCTTCTTCTTGCGCCGCCGGCCGGACTTCCCGCGCCGTCCGCCGTCGGGGCCGAGGCCGTGCTCGGGGAAGACGACGGTGTAGTCGTCCTCCGTCGCGAACAGGTACGCCGCACTCCTCGCGGAGGCCTCGGCGTACTCCTCGGAGCCCGGACGCGGGTCGGAGTTCAGATACGGGGCGGTGCCCAGCGTGGGCTCGTCACCCGCGTACTGCTGCGGCGGGTCGTAGCTGTACGAGTACTGCCGGGGGTCGTAGCTGCTCGTGTACGAGCCGTCCCTTCCTGTGACCCCCGTGGCGCGGCCTGTGGCGGCGCGGCCGGCGGCGGAGCGTCGGTGGCGTCCCATGTGTTGGCCTTCCTCGTCCTTGCGATCAACCTGTCCCATACGATCTTGCGGGTGACGCAAGTCACTCGATCGAGTGAGTTTCATATGAGATTCATTGGGTGGGGACGGTACCGCATGGCGCCAGAGGAGGAAGTGTCCCAAGAGACATTGGCCCGTTAGGTTGCATCCATGAGCGAGGATGTGCGGTTGGTTGCCTGGGTGCGGGGACGCGTCCAAGGTGTGGGTTTTCGCTGGTTCACGCGGGCCAAGGCCCTCGAGCTCGGCAGCCTGAGTGGTTTTGCTCTCAATTTGGGAGACGGCCGGGTCCAGGTGGTCGCGGAGGGCCCTCGGGAGCGCTGCGAGGGTCTCCTCGACTGGCTCCAGGGCGACGACACGCCCGGGCGTGTGGACGGTGTCACCGAGATCTGGGACACACCTCGCGGAGGCTACGACGGCTTCGCCATCCGCTGACCGGATTATGTAAAGAGGGCCTGGCGGAAGCGGAAGAACATGCCACCGGCAGCTGCCCGGAGCAGAAATTGCCTGGTGGTTGCCAAGAACCGATTGCTCTGGCAGGCTCCGCACCTAAGAATGATCGCCACGCCCTGAGGGCCCCGCAGAAGTCGCGGCGCCGCCGCTTTCCGGCCGCGCGCACCCGGGTTGCCCGCCAATACAGGGCGTGATCGTGTTGACCGTCAAACTTTTTGGTGAGACGCTGAAAGCACCCCGCGCACCTTAGCTGTTTGGCATGGATGAACGGCAGCATGAACTCAAGAGTGTCAAGCACCGCGGGTGCGATTCCCTCACGACCCACACCGCTTCGGTCGGTCACTCAGTGTGGAGGACCATCCATCATGGCAAAGGCGCTTCTCGGTTACGTCGGCGGCTCCGACCCTCGACTCCTCGCCGAGATGCGACGGCTCCAGCAGCGCGTCCAGGACCTGGAATCCGAGCTCGTACGGATCCAGGCGGAGAACGACGCGCTCGCGGCTGCCGCTTCTCACGACAGGATCATGGAGAGCATCGACGCACACCAGGCGGAGCCTGCGCTCACCTGATCACTGCATCGCACCACGACAGCAGTGGTTGGGCCGCCCGTATCAACCGCTTGAGTTGTCAGAGTTTGCAAGGGACGCTTCGGCGTCCCTTCTTTCTTTCCCCCGCGCATCCTTTCACCCTCTTTAACGTTTGGTGTGCCCTGCACGTTCAAGGGTGAAACCGCGGGTTCATGGAGTGAGATACCGGCGGAAGGTAGAGTCCAGCGGCGTGCACCTCAAGGCCCTGACCCTCCGCGGGTTCAAGTCGTTCGCCTCGGCGACCACGCTCCGGTTCGAGCCGGGGATCACGTGTGTCGTGGGACCGAACGGCTCGGGCAAGTCCAACGTCGTGGACGCCCTGAGCTGGGTCATGGGCGAGCAGGGTGCCAAGTCGCTGCGCGGCGGCAAGATGGAGGACGTCATCTTCGCCGGCACCACCGGGCGTCCGCCACTCGGGCGTGCCGAGGTTTCGCTGACCATCGACAACTCGGACGGCGCACTGCCCATCGAGTACGCCGAGGTCACCATCACGCGGATCATGTTCCGCAACGGCGGCAGCGAGTACCAGATCAACGGCGACACCTGCCGTCTCCTCGACATCCAGGAACTCCTCTCCGACTCCGGCATCGGCCGCGAGATGCACGTCATCGTCGGCCAGGGCCAGCTCGACTCCGTCCTGCACGCCGACCCCATGGGCCGCCGCGCCTTCATCGAGGAGGCGGCCGGCGTCCTCAAGCACCGCAAGCGCAAGGAGAAGGCGCTCAGGAAACTGGACGCGATGCAGGCCAACCTCGCGCGTGTGCAGGACCTGACGGACGAACTCCGCCGCCAGCTCAAGCCCCTCGGCCGTCAGGCCGCCGTCGCCCGCAGGGCCGCCGTCATCCAGGCCGACCTGCGCGACGCCCGCCTGCGCCTCCTCGCCGACGATCTCGTACGACTGCGGGAGGCGCTGAAGACCGAGGTCGCGGACGAGGCCGCGCTCAAGGAACGCAAGGAAACCGCCGAGCAGGAGCTGAAGAAGGCGCTGCAGCGAGAGGCGCTCCTGGAGGACGAGGTACGACAGCTCGCGCCGCGGCTGCAGCGCGCCCAGCAGACCTGGTACGAGCTCTCGCAGCTCGCCGAGCGGGTGCGCGGCACGATCTCGCTGGCCGACGCGCGCGTGAAGAGCGCGACCTCGGCGCCGCCGGAGGAGCGGCGCGGCCGCGACCCCGAGGACATGGAGCGCGAGGCCGCCCGCATCCGTGAGCAGGAGGCCGAGCTCGAGGCGGCCCTGGAGGCGGCCGAGCGGGCCCTGGAGGACACGGTCGCGCACCGCGCCGAGCTCGAGCGCGAACTCACTCAGGAGGAACGGCGGCTGAAGGACGTCGCCCGCGCCATCGCCGACCGTCGCGAGGGCCTCGCCCGGCTGAACGGCCAGGTCAACGCGGCCCGTTCACGCGCCGCCTCCGCCCAGGCCGAGATCGACCGGCTGGCCGCCGCGCGCGACGAGGCGCAGGAACGTGCCGCCGCCGCCCAGGAGGAGTACGAGGCGCTCAAGGCCGAGGTCGACGGCCTCGACGCCGGGGACGCGGAACTCGGCGAGCAGCACGACGCGGCGAAGGCGGCGCTGACCGAGGCGGAGGCCGCCCTGACCGCCGCCCGTGAGGCGGCCACGGCGGCGGAGCGGAAGCGGGCGGCGACCCAGGCGCGGCACGAGGCGCTGGCGATGGGGTTGCGCAGGAAGGACGGAACGGGCGCGCTGCTGGGCGCGAAGGACCGTCTCACCGGGTTGTTGGGCCCCGCGGCTGAGCTGCTGACGGTGACCCCGGGCCACGAGGTCGCCCTGGCGGCGGCCTTCGGCGCGGCGGCGGACGCCCTCGCGGTGACCTCCCCGTCCGCCGCGGCGGACGCGATCCGATTGCTGCGGAAGCAGGACGGCGGACGGGCTTCACTGCTGTTGGCGGGTACGCCCGAGGACACCGGTACCGCAGCCCACCCGAGGGGCGCGGGGAACTGCGCGACCAGCCACGACGAGCCCGCGGACGCCCAACGACCTCATGCGGCACTTCCCGCCGCCGACCTCGTCCGCGGTCCCGGCGACCTCATGCCTGCCGTCCGCCGTCTCCTCGACCGCATCGTCGTGGTCGGCACCCTCGAAGACGCCGAGGACCTCGTCTACTCCCGCCCCGACCTCACCGCCGTGACCGCAGAAGGCGACCTCCTCGGCGCCCACTTCGCACACGGCGGTTCCGCCGGCGCCCCCAGCCTCCTCGAAGTACAGGCCTCCGTCGACGAGGCCGCAGCCGAGCTGGAGGAGCTGGCCGTCCGCTGCGAGGAACTCACCGAGGCACAGCACGCGGCCACCGAGCGCCGCAAGGAATGTGCCGTGCTCGTAGAGGAGTTGGGGGAGCGGCGCAGGGCCGCCGACCGGGAGAAGTCCGCCGTGGCCCAGCAGCTCGGCCGCCTCGCTGGGCAGGCCAGGGGAGCGGCGGGAGAGGCGGAGCGGTCCGTGGCCGCCGCTGCCCGTGCTCAGGAGGCGCTCGACAAGGCTCTGCAGGACGTCGAGGAGCTGGCCGAACGGCTCGCCGTCGCCGAGGAGATGCCGGTCGAGGAGGAGCCCGACACATCGGTACGGGACCGTCTCGCCGCCGACGGGGCGAATGCCCGGCAGACCGAGATGGAGGCCCGGCTCCAGGTCCGTACGCACGAGGAACGCGTCAAGGGCCTTGCCGGACGCGCCGATTCGCTCGACCGGGCCGCCCGCGCGGAACGCGAGGCACGCGCGCGTGCCGAGCAGCGCCGGGCCCGGCTGCGGCACGAGGCCGCCGTCGCCGAGGCCGTCGCCTCCGGTGCGCGGCAGCTGCTCGCGCACGTCGAGGTGTCGCTCGCGCGGGCCGAGGACGAGCGCACCGCGGCGGACGCCGCCAAGGCCCGGCGCGAGCAGGAACTGACCGCCGCCCGTGGCACCGGCCGCGATCTCAAGGCCGAGCTCGACAAGCTCACCGACTCCGTCCACCGCGGCGAGGTGCTCGGCGCCGAGAAGCGCATGCGCATCGAGCAGCTGGAGACCAAGGCGCTGGAGGAGCTGGGCGTGGAGCCCGCCGGGCTCGTCTCCGAGTACGGCCCCCATCAGCTCGTACCTCCCTCCCCGCCCGCCGAGGGCGAGGAGCTCCCCGAGGACCCGGAGCATCCCCGCAACCAGCCCAAGACCTTCCACCGTGCCGAGCAGGAGAGGCGGCTCAAGGCAGCCGAGCGCGCCTACCAGCAGCTCGGCAAGGTCAATCCGCTCGCCCTGGAGGAGTTCGCCGCGCTGGAGGAACGCCACAAGTTCCTCAGCGAGCAGCTGGAAGACCTGAAGAAGACCCGCGCCGACCTGCTCCAGGTCGTCAAGGAGGTCGACGAGCGCGTCGAGCAGGTCTTCACCGAGGCCTACTGGGACACGGCCCGGGAGTTCGAGGGCGTCTTCAGCCGGCTGTTCCCGGGCGGCGAGGGGCGGCTGATCCTGACCGATCCCGACAACATGCTCACCACGGGCGTCGACGTCGAGGCCCGTCCGCCGGGCAAGAAGGTCAAGCGGCTCTCGCTGCTCTCGGGCGGCGAGCGCTCACTCACCGCCGTAGCGCTGCTGGTGTCGATCTTCAAGGCCCGGCCGAGCCCCTTCTACGTCATGGACGAGGTCGAGGCCGCCCTCGACGACACCAACCTGCAGCGGCTGATCCGCATCATGCAGGAGCTGCAGGAAGCCTCGCAGCTGATCGTGATCACGCACCAGAAGCGGACCATGGAGGTCGCCGACGCGCTGTACGGCGTCTCCATGCAGGGCGACGGTGTCTCGAAGGTCATCAGCCAGCGTCTGCGCTGAGGCCGGCCGCTCTTCAGCCGTCCATCTTCAAGAGTTGAACACATTCTCGTCACAGCTGCACTGAAAAGTCACAGGCATGACCTCTTGACTTCGAAACTTGAAGGCATAGTCTCGGCAACGTTGTTTTTACCTTCAGGTATCACCGACCTGGAAGGGTCCCCCACCCGGCGACGTTGCCGGTGGCCCGAGGAGTTGAACGTGACCAGCACAGCGCAGGCACAGAAGTCAGGAGCCGGAGCGGCTCACCCCGATCATCTCGGGCACGTCATCTTCATCGCGGCGGCGGCCGCGATGGGCGGTTTCCTCTTCGGCTACGACAGCTCCGTGATCAACGGCGCCGTCGAGGCGATCCGCGACCGCTACGACATCGGCTCCGCGGCCCTGGCCCAGGTCATCGCCATCGCCCTGATCGGCTGTGCCATCGGCGCCGCCTACGCCGGACGGATAGCCGACCGCATCGGCCGTATCCGGGTCATGCAGATCGCCGCCGTGCTGTTCACGGTCAGCGCCGTCGGTTCGGCGCTGCCCTTCGCCCTGTGGGACTTCGCCCTGTGGCGCGTCGTCGGCGGCTTCGCCATCGGCATGGCCTCGGTCATCGGCCCCGCCTACATCGCCGAGGTCGCCCCGCCCGCGTACCGCGGCCGTCTCGGGTCCTTCCAGCAGGCCGCGATCGTCATCGGCATCGCCATCTCGCAGCTGGTCAACTGGGGTCTGCTCAACGCCGCCGGCGGCGACCAGCGCGGCAAGCTGATGGGCCTGGAGGCCTGGCAGGTCATGCTCGGCGTCATGGTGGTCCCGGCCGTCCTCTACGGCCTGCTCTCCTTCGCCATCCCCGAGTCGCCCCGCTTCCTGATCTCCGTCGGCAAGCGTGAGCGCGCCCGCGAGATCCTCGCCGAGGTCGAGGGCGGCAGCAGCGACCTGGACGCCCGCGTCGCCGAGATCGAGCACGCGATGACCAGCGAGCACAAGTCCACCTTCAAGGACCTGCTCGGCGGTGGCTTCTTCTTCAGGCCGATCGTCTGGATCGGTATCGGCCTCTCGGTCTTCCAGCAGTTCGTCGGCATCAACGTCGCGTTCTACTACTCCTCGACCCTGTGGCAGTCGGTCGGCGTCGACCCGACGGACTCGTTCTTCTACTCCTTCACGACGTCGATCATCAACATCGTCGGCACCGTGATCGCCATGATCTTCGTGGACCGCATCGGCCGTAAGCCGCTGGCCCTGATCGGTTCGATCGGCATGGTCGTCGGTCTCGCGCTCGAGGCCTGGGCCTTCTCGTACGACCTGGTGGACGGCAAGCTCCCCGCGGCCCAGGGCTGGACCGCCCTGATCGCCGCCCACGTCTTCGTCCTCTTCTTCGCCCTGTCCTGGGGTGTGGTCGTCTGGGTCATGCTCGGCGAGATGTTCCCGAACAAGATCCGCGCCGCCGCCCTGGGCGTGGCCGCCTCCGCGCAGTGGATCGCCAACTGGGCCATCACCGCGAGCTTCCCGTCGCTGGCCGACTGGAACCTCTCCGCGACCTACGTGATCTACACGGTCTCCGCGGCGCTCTCCATCCCGTTCGTCCTGAAGTTCGTGAAGGAGACGAAGGGCAAGGCGCTGGAGGAGATGGGCTGAGCCTCATCCAGAGGCCCTCGAACTCGAGGAGCCGGGCCAAGTCCCCGCTGCCCGCTCCTCGACACCCGTAGGACGTACTGCCCCGGCTCACCCACCGAGCCGGGGCAGTACGTCTTCGCAGAACAGCTGCAGACTCCGCCATCCCTCGTCCACCGGCATCCCGCCGGCCAGCGGATGCAGTACGAGGTTGTCGAGCCCCTGGACCACGCACTCGTCCGGCGTGAGGATCCGGTACACGCCCTCGGCGCGCAGCTCGTCCACGGTCGAGGCCGCCGACCTCACCGCCGACTTGATGTCACCGGACTGCCAGGAGGCGTACGTCCGCGCCTCATGCAGGAAGTGCTCCCCGTGCTCGGCCCACGCCCGGTCCGGGTCCTCGGCGAGGTGCAGCAGCGGGGTCTCGGCGGTCGGCATCATGGTCCAGCCCTCGGTGCCGTACTCGACGAGCCGCTCCTTGTAGTACGCCTCCAGCTCCGGCAGATGTGCGCTGGGGAAGAAGGGCAGGCCGAGACGGGCGGCCCGGCGGGCGGCGGCCTTGGAGGAGCCGCCGACCAGGAGCAGGGGGTGCGGGTCGGTGAAGGGGCGCGGGGTGACCCGTACCGTACGGCCCCGGTACTCGAACTCCTCGCCGGTCCACGCCTTGAGCACCGTCTCCAGCAGCTCGTCCTGGAGCCGGCCGCGCCGCTTCCAGTCCACGTCGAACTGGGCGTACTCCTCGGGCCGGTACCCGATCCCGGCGACGGTGACCAGGCGCCCGCCGCTCAGCAGATCCAGTACGGCGATGTCCTCGGCCAGCCGCAGCGGGTCGTGCAGCGGGCCGATGACCGCCGAGACGGTGACCGCGATGTGCCGGGTCGCGCCGAAGACCGCGCCCGCGAAGGCGAACGGCGACGGCAGCCAGTTGTTCGATACGCCGTGGTGCTCCTCCGTCTGCACGGTGGTGATTCCGCGGTCGTCGGCGTACGCGGCCATCTCCAGGGCGGCCTTGTAGCGGGCGCTGAGCGAGGCAGGGGTGGCGCCGGGTTCGACGAGGTTGAAACGTACGACCGTGACGGGCATGGGGCCCCCTTCACCGGGCGGGTGTGGAGGGGGACGTTAGCTGACGGTGTGTCAGACATCCAGAGGGGTGTCGCAGGACTCCATGACTGATACTGGACGCGTTATGGAAACCGTCATCCTTGCTGTAGTCATCGCCGTGGTCGTGCTCGGTGCGCTCGGCGGGCTCATCGTCGGCAGCCGGCGCAAGAAGTCGCTGCCCCCGCCGCCCCCCGCCGCGCCCGACATCACCGCCCCACCGGCCGAGCCGCACGTCGGCGACGAGGCCGAGACGCCCCGCGACGAACCGCGCCGGACGATAGAGGAGGTGGATCTTCCGGACGGCTCGGCCCCGGTCGCCGTCGAGGAACCGCCCGCCCTCGAAATCCCCGAGATCGAGGCTCCCGAACCGACGGCCGGACGGCTGGTCCGCCTCCGCGCCCGTCTCTCCCGCTCCCAGAACGCGCTCGGCAAGGGGCTGCTCACGCTCCTGTCGCGCGAGCACCTCGACGAGGACACCTGGGAGGAGATCGAGGACACGCTGCTCACCGCCGACGTCGGTGTGGCCCCCACCCAGGAACTGGTCGACGGCCTGCGCGAGCGTGTGAAGGTCCTCGGCACCCGCACCCCCGACGAGCTGCGCGGCCTGCTGCGCGAGGAGCTCCTGAAGCTGGTCGGCACCGACTTCGACCGCACGGTGAGGACCGAGCCCGAGACCAGCAAGCCCGGCATCGTGATGGTCGTCGGCGTCAACGGCACCGGCAAGACCACCACCACCGGCAAGCTCGCCCGCGTCCTGGTGGCCGACGGCCGCAGTGTCGTGCTGGGTGCCGCCGACACCTTCCGTGCCGCCGCCGCCGACCAGCTGCAGACCTGGGGCGAGCGGGTCGGCGCCCACACCGTGCGCGGGCCCGAGGGCGGCGACCCCGCCTCCGTCGCCTTCGACGCGGTGAAGGAGGGCAAGGAGATGGGCTCCGACGTCGTGCTCATCGACACCGCCGGGCGCCTGCACACCAAGACCGGGCTCATGGACGAGCTCGGCAAGGTCAAGCGCGTCGTCGAGAAGCACGCCCCGCTCGACGAGATCCTGCTCGTCCTCGACGCCACGACCGGACAGAACGGCCTCGTCCAGGCCCGCGTCTTCGCCGAGGTCGTCGACATCACCGGCATCGTCCTGACCAAGCTGGACGGTACGGCCAAGGGCGGCATCGTGGTCGCGGTGCAGCGCGAGCTCGGCGTGCCGGTCAAGCTGGTCGGCCTCGGCGAGGGCGCCGACGACCTGGCACCGTTCGAGCCGGAGGCGTTCGTTGACGCCCTTATCGGAGAGTGAAACCACCACCTACCAACTTCGGTACGTGGTCGGAGAAGCGCCCGCCCCCAAGGTGCAGTTGGGGACGGGCGCTTCGCTGTGTACGACTATGCGCGCGACCGGTGCGCCACGTAGGCCAGCGTCCCCAGCAGCAACCGCGCCGCCGGCGGCTTCGTAGCCGAGTCCAGCGCCGGAGGCCGTAGCCAGCGCGCCGGGCCCAGTCCGCCCCGGTCGGAGGGCGGGGCCGTGATGTACGTGCCGGGGCCGAGGCCGCGGAGGTCGAGGGACGTCGGGTCGTCCCAGCCCATGCGGTAGAGGAGCTCGGGGAGCTCGGCGGCGGCGCCGGGGGCGACGAAGAAGTGGGCGCGGCCCTCGGGGGTCGCGGTGACCGGGCCGAGGGGCAGGCCCATGCGCTCCAGCCGGACCAGGGCGCGGCGGCCGGCGGGCTCGGCCACCTCGATCACGTCGAAGGCGCGGCCGACCGCCAGCATCACGGACGCTCCGGGGAACTCGCCCCACGCCTTGGTCACTTCGTCGAGCGTGGCGCCGGCCGGCACCTGGGGCGCGAAGTCCAAGGGGTGCGCCCCCGGTGCGCTGCAGTCCGCCCGGCCGCAGGAACAGGCGCCCGCCGCGGCCCGCGCGCCCGGTACGACGTCCCAGCCCCAGAGCCCGGTGAACTCGGCGACGGCGGTGCACTCCGAGGAGCGGCCGCGCCGACGCGAGCCGGAGCGAATCTCCCGGATGCCGCCGATCGTGAAGCCCATGCCCCCTCCAACGTGTCCGACGCGTCGGTGGTTACGACGCGGATGCGGAACGTGACCCTGTGTGTTCCGGGCTCACCGGCTCCGCTCGGTCCAGGCGGCGCTCCGAAGTGCCCCGGGTGGTGAACTCGACGGTGCGCGCCCCAGAGTGCACCGCTCCGCCTACTCCCGGCCGTCCTATGTCAAGTGAATCGCGTGGAGGCCACCGTGAGTTCATTCGAAGGGGTGGCGAATGGTGGCGTTTCCGGGATCGCCATGGCTGGACGGGTGATCGTAGGATTACTTTGAGTGCACGAGTCCTGGGGGCACATGCACTCGTGGGTATGCCGGAGGCAAGTAGGCATCCCGTTCGAAGGGTGACAACCGGCGGACGGGCAGCCGTATTTACCGGCATTCTGATAGGGCTTGGCGCACTCAGCGACAAGTGGTCTCAGGGATGGGGGCGTTCCAGTGAGCGGCAACGGCGGAAGCGGGACGACCGCGACCAGCACGGAGAAGCGCCCCAACGAGCTGCTCGCGTCCTGGTTCGTGCGCAGCGGCTGGTCGAAGGGCGAGCTCGCCCGCCAAGTCAACCGCCGGGCGCGCCAGTTGGGCGCCAACCACATCTCCACGGACACCTCCCGGGTGCGCCGCTGGCTGGACGGCGAGAACCCCCGCGAGCCCATCCCCAGGATCCTGTCCGAGCTGTTCTCCGAGCGCTTCGGCTGTGTGGTCTCCGTCGAGGACCTCGGCCTGCGCGCCGCGCGCCAGTCACCCTCCGTGTCCGGCGTCGACCTGCCTTGGACGGGCCCGCAGACGGTGGCCCTGCTCAGCGAGTTCTCGCGCAGCGACCTGATGCTGGCGCGGCGCGGCTTCCTCGGGACCTCGCTGGCCCTGTCCGCGGGCCCGTCCCTCATCGAGCCGATGCAGCGCTGGCTGGTGCCCGGGCCGCAGGCCCCGCAGCCGGAGCCCGAGCCGTTTGCCGCGAGCCGCCGCGGCGGCCGCCTCTCCCGGCCGGAGCTGGACCTCCTGGAGTCCACCACGGTGATGTTCCGCCAGTGGGACGCCCAGTGCGGCGGCGGCCTGCGCCGCAAGGCCGTCGTGGGCCAGCTGCACGAGGTGACCGACCTCCTCCAGGAACCCCAGCCCGAGACCACCACCCGCAAGCTGTTCAAGGTCGCCGCCGAGCTGGCCGAGCTGGCCGGCTGGATGTCGTACGACATCGGGCTGCAGCCGACCGCGCAGAAGTACTTCGTCCTCGCCCTGCACGCCGCCAAGGAGGCCGGCGACAAGCCGCTCGGCTCGTACGTCCTGTCCAGCATGAGCCGCCAGATGATCCACCTCGGGCGGCCCGACGACGCGCTGGAGCTGATCCACCTCGCGCAGTACGGCAGCCGGGACTGCGCGAGCCCGCGCACCCAGTCGATGCTGTATGCGATGGAGGCTCGCGCCTACGCCAACATGGGGCAGCCCGGCAAGTGCAAGCGGGCGGTCCGGATGGCCGAGGACACCTTCGCCGACGTCGACGAGTGGGACGACCCGGACCCCGACTGGATCCGCTTCTTCTCCGAGGCCGAGCTGCACGGCGAGAACAGCCACTCCTACCGCGACCTCGCCTACGTCGCGGGCCGCAGCCCCACGTACGCCTCGCTCGCCGAGCCCGTCATGCAGCGGGCGGTCGAGCTGTTCGCCCAGGACGCCGAGCACCAGCGGTCGTACGCACTGAACCTGATCGGCATGGCCACGGTCCACCTGCTGCAGCGCGAGCCCGAACGGAGTGCGGAGCTGGCCGAGCAGGCCATGCACATCGCCAAGAAGGTCCGCTCCGAGCGCGTGAACACTCGTATTCGAAAGACGGTCGACACGGCCGTACGCGACTTCGGGGACCTGGCCGAGGTCGTGGACCTCACCGAGAAGCTCGCGATCGAGCTCCCGGAGACCGCCGAAGCGGTCTGATCCCCTAGGCCCCGGCCGCGGCCGGCCTTCCCGAACTGCCCGACTCGGCTCCCCCGTGCCAGGTCATCGGAAGGCCGCCCGCGGCCGGATCTCGACCTTCTGCGAAGGTTGCGCCACGATAACGATCGTCCCGGCCGACATCCGGCAGTTCATCGACGCGTAACACGCAAGGCGTCTTCGTCACGGCGGCGAAACAACGAGGGGCTTCCACCGAAACGGCGCTGCGCCAATCTCATGGCGCATAACCGGCCCACCCCTCTTGACCGCTTAAGGCTCTGCCCGCACGGGGCCGTACCAACGACGAGGAGACGCCGATGGCACCAGCCATCACGCTTGCCGCGGAGGCACCCAAGCTGTCTGCCGCCAACACAGGCTTCATGCTCATCTGTTCCGCCCTGGTGCTGATCATGACCCCGGGTCTCGCCTTCTTCTACGGAGGCATGGTCCGCGTCAAGAGCACTCTCAACATGCTGATGATGAGCTTCATCAGCATCGGCATCGTCACCATTCTGTGGGTGCTTTACGGCTTCTCCCTCGCCTTCGGTACGAACAACAGCCTCATCGGCTGGAACTCCGACTGGTTCGGCCTCAGCAACGTCGGGCTGACAGAGCTCTGGGACGGCTACACCATCCCGATCTTCGTCTTCATGGTCTTCCAGATGATGTTCGCCATCATCACCCCGGCCCTGATAAGCGGTGCCATCGCGGACCGCGTCAAGTTCTCGGCCTGGGCGCTCTTCGTCGCCCTGTGGCTGACGGTCGTCTACGTCCCGGTCGCCCACTGGGTCTGGGGTGCCGACGGCTGGGCCTTCAAGCTCGGTGTGATCGACTTCGCCGGTGGTACCGCGGTCCACATCAACGCCGGTGCCGGCGCCCTCGGTGTGATCCTGGTCATCGGCAAGCGCGTCGGCTTCAAGAAGGACCCGATGCGCCCGCACAGCCTCCCGCTGGTCATGCTCGGCGCCGGTCTGCTGTGGTTCGGCTGGTTCGGCTTCAACGCCGGTTCGTGGCTCGGCAACGACGACGGCGTCGGCGCGCTGATGTTCGTCAACACCCAGGTCGCCACCGCCGCCGCCATGCTGGCCTGGCTCGCCTACGAGAAGATCCGCCACGGCGCGTTCACCACGCTGGGCGCTGCCTCGGGTGCGGTCGCCGGTCTGGTCGCGATCACCCCGTCCGGTGGTGCGGTCAGCCCGCTGGGCGCGATCGCCGTCGGTGCCATCGCCGGTGTCGCCTGCGCCGCGGCCGTGGGCCTGAAGTACAAGTTCGGCTACGACGACTCCCTGGACGTCGTCGGTGTCCACATGGTCGGCGGCATCATCGGCTCCCTGCTCATCGGCTTCTTCGCCACCGGCAAGGGCCAGTCCACCGCGACCGGCGTCTTCTACGGCGACCACTCCTTCACCCAGCTGTGGAAGCAGTTCGCCGGTGTCGGCGCGGTCCTCGCCTACTCCCTGATCGCCTCCGCGGTCCTCGCCTTCCTCCTCGACAAGACCATTGGTATGCGGGTCACCGAGGACGAGGAGATCTCCGGTATCGACCAGGCGGAGCACGCCGAGACCGCATACGACTTCAGCGGTGCCGGCGGCGGCCTGGCCAAGACCGCCGTCCCGGCCGGCGTCGGCGCCGACAGCAAGAAGGTGGACGCATGAAGCTCATCACCGCCGTCGTCAAGCCCCACCGGCTCGACGAGATCAAGGAAGCCCTCCAGGCCTTCGGCGTACACGGCCTGACGGTCACCGAGGCGAGCGGTTACGGTCGTCAGAGGGGCCACACCGAGGTCTACCGCGGTGCCGAGTACACCGTCGACCTGGTCCCCAAGATCCGCATCGAGGTACTGGCCGAGGACGACGACGCCGAGCAGCTGATCGACGTCATCGTCAAGGCCGCCCGCACCGGCAAGATCGGTGACGGCAAGGTCTGGTCCCTCCCGGTCGAGACGGCCGTACGGGTCCGGACCGGCGAGCGCGGCCCGGACGCGCTCTAACAGAAGAAGAAGGACAGGAGTCGCTGGGTGTCGAGTACGGACGTGCGCAAGGAAGCAGAGGACTCGGGACCCAGCGGCTATGCGGCGGCCCGGCTGCGTCTCCTCACCGAGGGTGCGCAGTCCGGGCCGCCGCGCCGTAAGGCGCTGTCGGAACTGACCGACGACTGGCTGACCGGCCTCTTCGCCGCCGGCGCCGAGGACCTGCGCGGCGCGTCCCTGGTCGCCGTCGGCGGCTACGGCCGCGGCGAGCTGTCCCCGCGCAGCGACCTGGACCTGCTCCTCCTCCACGACGGCAGCGACTCCAAGGCGGTCGCCGCCCTGGCCGACCGCATCTGGTACCCGGTCTGGGACCTCGGCCTCTCCCTCGACCACTCGGTGCGTACGCCGGCCGAGGCCCGCAAGACGGCCGCGGAGGACCTGAAGGTCCAGCTCGGCCTTCTGGACGCCCGGCACATCGCCGGTGACCTCGGACTGACCGCCGGTCTGCGCACGGCCGTCCTCGCCGACTGGCGCAACCAGGCGCCGAAACGTCTCCCCGAACTCCAGGAGCTGTGCGCCGAGCGCGCAGAGCGCCAGGGCGAGCTGCAGTACCTGCTGGAGCCCGACCTCAAGGAGGCCCGCGGCGGCCTCCGCGACGCCACCGCCCTGCGCGCCGTCGCCGCCTCCTGGCTGGCCGACGCGCCGCGCGAGGGCCTCGACGACGCCCGGCGCCGGCTGCTCGACGTACGCGACGCGCTGCACCTCACCACCGGGCGCGCCACCGACCGGCTCGCGCTCCAGGAGCAGGACCAGGTCGCCGCCGAGCTCGGCCTGCTCGACGCGGACACGCTGCTGCGGCAGGTGTACGAGGCGGCGCGGGTCATCTCCTACGCCAGTGACGTCACCTGGCGCGAGGTGGGGCGTGTGCTCAGGTCGCGCTCCGTGCGGCCGCGGCTGCGCGCCATGCTGGGCGGCGGCAAGCCGGTCGCCGAGCGCTCCCCGCTGGCCGAAGGCGTGGTCGAGCAGGACGGCGAGGTGGTGCTCGCCCGTGCCGCACGCCCCGAGCGCGACCCCGTGCTGCCGCTGCGCGCCGCGGCCGCCGCCGCACAGGCCGGCCTCCCGCTCTCCCTGCACGCCGTACGGCGCCTGGCCGCCCATGTGCGCCCCATGCCCACACCGTGGCCCGCCGAGGCGCGCGAACAACTGGTCACCCTGCTCGGCTCCGGCCACCCCACCATCGAGGTCTGGGAGGCGCTGGAGGCGGAAGGCCTGATCACACGGCTGCTTCCGGACTGGGAGCGGGTGCGCTGCCGGCCGCAGCGCAACGCCGTGCACATCTGGACCGTCGACCGGCACCTGATCGAAACGGCCGTCCGCGCCTCCGAGTTCACCCGCCGTGTCCACCGCCCCGACCTCCTCCTGGTCGCCGCCCTGCTGCACGACATCGGCAAGGGCTGGCCCGGCGACCACTCCGTGGCCGGCGAGATCATCGCCAAGGACGTCGCCGCGCGCATCGGCTTCGACCGCGAGGACGTCGCCGTACTCGCGATCCTCGTACGCCACCACCTGCTGCTCGTGGACACCGCCACCCGCCGTGACCTGGAGGACCCGGCCACCGTGCGGTCGGTCGCCGACGCGGTCGGCTCGCAGGGCACCCTGGAGCTGCTGCACGCGCTGACCGAGGCGGACGCGCTGGCCACCGGCCCGGCCGCCTGGTCGTCCTGGCGCGGCTCGCTCGTCGCCGACCTGGTCAAGCGGGTCGCGGCCGTACTCGCCGGGGACGCCCCGGACGAGCCGGAGGCCGCGGCGCCCACCGCCGAGCAGGAGCGGCTCGCCATCGAGGCGATCGCCACGGGCAGTCCGGTGCTGTCCCTGCGCGCCCAGACCGAACCGCCGACGGAGGAACAGGCCTCCGGCGACCCCGAACCGCTCGGCGTGGAGCTGCTCATCGCCGTACCGGACCAGCCGGGCGTGCTGCCCGCGGTCGCCGGCGTCCTCGCCATGCACCGCCTGACCGTCCGCACCGCCGAACTGCGCGCCCTGGACCTGCCGGACGGCGTCGAGGGCTCGGTCCTGCTGCTGGACTGGCGGGTCGCCGCCGAGTACGGCTCGCTGCCCCAGGCGGCCCGGCTGCGCGCGGATCTCGTACGGGCGCTGGACGGCTCCCTGGACATCGCGGGCCGGCTCGCCGAGCGCGACGCCGCCTATCCGCGCCGCCGGGGTGTCGTGGCTCCACCGCCCCGGGTGACGGTCGCGTCGGCCGCCTCACGCCTGGCCACGGTGATCGAGGTGCGGGCGCAGGACGCTCCCGGCCTGCTGCACCGGATCGGGCGGGCGCTGGACGACGCCAAGGTGCGGGTGCGCAGCATGCATGTGTCGACACTGGGTGCCAACGCCGTGGACGCCTTCTATGTGACCGGCTCCGAGGGAGCGCCCCTGCCCGGCGAGGAGGCGGCCTCCGTGGCCAGGAAGCTGGAGGAGACGTTGCGGGGCTGACACGGGATCCCGGTGTCGTGGTGAGCCGGGATACCCTGGAGGGCGATTCATCCGCAGCCACCGACCCCGAGGACCGCGAGCGCCGTGTTCGATACTCTTTCCGATCGCCTCTCAGCGACTTTCAAGAACCTGCGCGGCAAGGGACGGCTCTCCGAGGCGGACATCGACGCCACCGCGCGCGAGATCCGCATCGCGCTCCTCGAGGCGGACGTGGCCCTGCCCGTCGTCCGTACGTTCATCAAGAACGTCAAGGAGCGCGCCCTCGGTGCCGAGGTCTCCCGGGCGCTGAACCCGGCCCAGCAGGTCCTCAAGATCGTCAACGAGGAACTGGTCACCATCCTCGGCGGCGAGACCCGTCGTCTGCGCTTCGCCAAGCAGCCGCCGACCGTGATCATGCTGGCGGGTCTGCAGGGTGCCGGTAAGACCACCCTCGCGGGCAAGCTCGGCCGCTGGCTGAAGGAGCAGGGGCACTCCCCGCTGCTGGTCGCCGCCGACCTCCAGCGCCCGAACGCGGTGAACCAGCTGAGCGTCGTCGCCGAGCGGGCCGGGGTGGCCGTATACGCTCCGGAGCCCGGCAACGGCGTGGGTGACCCGGTCAAGGTCGCCAAGGACTCCATCGAGCACGCCCGGACCAAGGTCCACGACATCGTGATCGTGGACACCGCCGGCCGCCTGGGCATCGACCAGGACATGATGCAGCAGGCCGCGGACATCCGGGACGCGGTCTCCCCGGACGAGATCCTCTTCGTCGTCGACGCGATGATCGGTCAGGACGCGGTCAACACCGCCGAGGCCTTCCGCGACGGCGTCGGCTTCGACGGCGTGGTGCTCTCCAAGCTCGACGGCGACGCCCGCGGTGGTGCGGCCCTGTCGATCCGCCAGATCACCGGCAAGCCGATCATGTTCGCGTCGAACGGCGAGAAACTCGACGACTTCGACGCCTTCCACCCTGACCGGATGGCCTCCCGCATCCTCGACATGGGTGACCTGCTCACCCTGATCGAGCAGGCGGAGAAGACGTTCAGCCAGGAAGAGGCCGAGAAGATGGCCTCCAAGCTGGCGTCCAAGAAGGGCCAGGACTTCACCCTGGACGACTTCCTGGCCCAGATGGAGCAGGTCCGGAAGATGGGCAGCATCAGCAAGCTGCTCGGCATGCTCCCGGGCATGGGCCAGATCAAGGACCAGATCAACAACCTGGACGAGCGGGACGTCGACCGCACGGCCGCCATCATCAAGTCGATGACGCCGGGCGAGCGCCAGGAGCCGACGATCATCAACGGCTCGCGTCGCGCCCGTATCGCCAAGGGTTCCGGCGTCGAGGTCGGCGCGGTCAAGAACCTGGTCGAGCGGTTCTTCGAGGCCCGCAAGATGATGTCCCGCATGGCCCAGGGCGGCGGCATGCCGGGTATGCCCGGGATGCCGGGCATGGGCGGTGGTCCCGGTCGATCCAAGAAGCAGCCCAAGAAGGCCAAGGGCAAGCAGCGTTCCGGCAACCCGATGAAGCGCAAGCAGCAGGAGCAGGAGGAGGCCGCACGCCGGGCGGCGGCCGCTCAGGGCGGCAACGCCTTCGGCGTGCCGGGCCAGCAGGCGCCTCAGGACTTCGAGTTGCCGGACGAGTTCAAGAAGTTCATGGGCTGAGTCCTCAAGAGGTTCATGGGCTGAGTTCACCCTCTGCTTCACCCTGTGCGCGTGCCAGGGGTTGGTCGTTGTCGTAACGTCCGGATATGACCAACCCCGCGCCGCCACGCAAGTCGCCGGACCAGCCCTGGCGCACCGAGGGCACTCCCGAGGAGCCGCCGAAGCCGCCGCCGGGCGGGCGGAAGATGCGGGGCGGCTGGTGGAGTCTGATCCTCACCGCGCTGGTCGTGTACCTGATCGCGAACCTGATCCTGTCGTTCTTCAACGAGGGCGACGAGCCGACGATCTCGTACACCGAGTTCAGCAAGCAGGTCGACGCGGGCAACGTCAGCAAGATCTACGCCAAGGGCAACGCGATCCAGGGCCAGCTCAAGAAGGAGCAGAGCAACCCGGACGGCGGCGGCAAGTACACCAAGTTCAACACCGAGCGGCCGACCTTCGCGAGCGACCAGATCTGGGACGACCTGACCAAGCACAACGTCACGGTCACGGCGGAGCCGGTCGTCCAGCACCGCAGCTTTCTGGCCAACTTGCTGATCTCGCTGGCGCCGATGCTGCTGCTGATCGCGGTGTGGGTCTTCATCGCACGGCGGATGAGCGCGGGGATGGGCGGCGCGGGCGGCATGCTCGGCCGCAAGGCACCACCCAGGCCGGTCGAGTTGGAGCCCGGACAGCAGCGGACCACCTTCGAGGACGTCGCCGGCATCGACGAGGTCGAGGGCGAACTCAACGACGTCGTGGACTTCCTGAAGAACCCGGACGCCTACCGCAGGATGGGCGCGAAGATGCCGCGGGGCGTCCTGCTCGCGGGCCCGCCCGGCACCGGCAAGACCCTTCTCGCGCGTGCCGTCGCCGGTGAGGCGGGCGTGCCGTTCTTCTCGGCGTCGGCCTCCGAGTTCATCGAGATGATCGTCGGCGTCGGTGCCTCACGCGTGCGTGAGCTGTTCGCGGAGGCGCGCAAGGTGGCGCCGTCGATCATCTTCATCGACGAGATCGACACCATCGGCCGGGCCCGCGGCGGCGGTTCCGGTATGGGCGGCCACGACGAGCGTGAGCAGACGCTGAACCAGATCCTCACCGAGATGGACGGCTTCTCCGGCTCGGAGGGCGTCATCGTCATCGCGGCCACCAACCGCGCCGACGTCCTGGACCCGGCCCTCACCCGCCCCGGCCGCTTCGACCGGGTGGTCATGGTCTCGCCCCCGGACCGCGGCGGCCGCGAGGCCATCCTCCAGATCCACACCCGCGAGATCCCGCTCGCGAAGGACGTCGACCTGGCCCACGTCGCCCGTACGACCCCGGGAATGACCGGCGCCGAACTGGCCAACCTCGCCAACGAGGCCGCGCTCCTCGCCGTCAAGCGCAAGCAGGAGCGGGTCACGCAGTCCGACCTCTCCGAGGCGCTGGAGAAGGTCCAACTGGGCGCCGAACGGCCCCTGGTGATGCCCGAGGAGGAGCGCCGCCGCACCGCGTACCACGAGAGCGGCCACGCCCTGCTCGGCATGCTGCAGCCCGGCGCCGACCCGGTCCGCAAGATCACCATCGTGCCGCGCGGCCGCGCGCTCGGCGTGACGCTCTCGACGCCGGAGTCCGACAAGTACGCGTACACGGAGGAGTACCTGCGCGGCCGGATCATCGGCGCACTCGGCGGCATGGCGGCGGAGCAGGTCGTCTACGGGGTGATCACGACCGGCGCGGAGAACGACCTCGAGCAGGTCACCAACATCGTCCGCGGAATGGTCGCCCGCTGGGGCATGAGCGAGCGCGTCGGCCGCCTCTCGGCCCTCCCGAACGACGCCCAGCAGGCCTACGGCCTCGCCGCCGCCCCGCAGACCCTCGACGTGATCGACGGCGAGATGCGCCGGATCGTCGACGAGTGCTACGAGGAGGCCTGCCGCAAACTCCGCGACCACCGCGGCCAACTGGACGCCCTGGCACAGGCGTTGCTGGAACGGGAGACCCTGGAGGAGGCGGACGCTTATCGCATCGCGGGAATCACGCGCCTCGCCAAGGGCGAGGGGTGACCGCGGCCGGCCACCCCCGCAGCGTCTACTTGCCCGGGAACTTCCAGACGTACGGTGCCCCGTCCTCCTCGGCCCAGTGCACCTCGACGCTCTTCGCGTCCACGGGCACCAGGTACGTCTCGCAGAAGACGTGACTCCCGCCCTGCTTCCAGCTCTCGACGTCGTAGGGGTCCTCGCAGCCGGCCACGGCGCTCTCGTCCGCACCGATGAGGATCGCCCCCGGCACACCGTCGGCGTAGACCTCGGTGCCGTCGTTGACGTCGGGGGAGTCGGTGAGCGTCGGACCGCCCTTGTGCGTGAACCTCACCTGCGCGGTGGCCAGCACCTTGCCCTTGGCGTTCTTCGCGTCGGCCACGGCCTTCGCGGCATCGGCCTCGGTGCCGAGCACGACCTTCTGCGCCACGATCCCGTACGTGACCACACCGGGGTCCTCCTTGAACTTCCCCGTGGCCGCCTCACCGGTCCCCATCTCGCCGCCGGAGGCCGCCGACGGGCTAGGGGAGGCCTTGGCCCGGGCGGTGTCCGGGCTCTTGGCGTCGGCCTTGTCGCCCCCGCCGCCGCAGGCGGTGAGCGTCAGGGCCAGGACGGCCATGGGCGCGGCGAGGCGCAGCGCGGTCTTGTGGTGCAGCAAAACAGCTCCTGTGTGCCAGATGCGAGTGAGTGGTGCCCTGTGCAACGAAGCAGCGCAGGTATCGCATCGTCTGCTTCACGCCAATCACAACTGTGCAGGCAGGAGCGGTCCTGTCAGGGTGTACGGGCGATCAGGTACCGGAACACGTTCGGCATCCACACCGTGCCGTCCCGGCGCTGGTACGGGTGCAGGGCCTCCGTCAGTTCCTTGTCGACCTGGGTCTGGTCCGTCGCCGAGATCGCCGCGTCGAACAGGCCCGTCGACAGCAGCCCCCGTACCGCGCTGTCCATGTCGGCGTAGCCGAAGGGGCAGGCCACCCGGCCCGAGCCGTCGGGCCTCAGGCCCACCCGCCGGGCCACCTCCTCCAGGTCGTCGCGAAGGGCGGGGCGCCAACTGCCCGTGCTGCGCAGCGGATCCGCCAGTTTGGTGGCCACCCGCAGCACGGACGACGTGGTGCAGCGTTCCGGCGGACCCCAGCCGGCGAGCACCACGGGCGCCCCGCGCTCGGCGAGCGGTGTCGCTGCCTGCAGCAGCCCGCCGAGCCCCTCCGAGTCGCCCGCGAGACACCCGATGGGCTCGAAAGCGGTCACCAGGGTGTACGCGGGCGTCTCCGCGTCGCCCGCGGCCCCTACGTCCTCCGGCGCACCGTCCACGAGCCGCGTGTCCGCACGCGCGCGCGTGCTCCACGTCTCCGGCAGCAGCCGCTCCCGCGCGAGGGCGAGCCGCTCGGGGGAGGAGTGGTCGACACCGGTGACCGTGGCGCCTCTGGACGCGGCCATCAGAAGAGCCAGCCCACTGCCGCAGCCGAGGCCCAACAGCCGTGTGCCTGAGCCCACTTCCAGTCGCTCGTAGACGGCCTCGTAGAGCGGGACCAGCATCCGCTCCTGGATCTCGGACCAGTCACGCGCGCGTGCACACAGGTCGGCGCGGGGTACCTCGCCCGCGTGAGTGAGATGCCGCCGCACGAGCGTAGGTGTCATCTAAAGCGCCCCAATCCGCCGAGAGTTGCCGCTGTGCCCGTTTCAGTAGCCCCCGTGACGTGCGCTCGCACTCCCCCCGTATGCCAGGTAACTCCGCACTCGACCGCTCGTCCAGGGGTTGAAGGGCCCGGCTTGTGGCGTGGCTGTGCGAGCGAAAAGAATTCACATCCCGGCAACGTCGGCCCGTAGCATCGCGCCATGGCAAAGGCATCCGTTCTCACCCCCCGGGCGCAGGACTTCCCCCGCTGGTACCAGGATCTGATCAACAAGGCGGAGCTGGCCGACAACGGCCCGGTGCGCGGCACCATGGTGATCCGACCGTACGGGTACGGGCTGTGGGAGCGGATGCAGGCCGAGATGGACGCCCGGATCAAGGAGACGGGCACGCAGAACGCGTACTTCCCGCTGCTGATCCCGCAGTCGTACCTCACCCGCGAGGCCGACCACGTCGAGGGCTTCGCCCCCGAACTCGCGGTGGTCACCCATGCCGGCGGCAAGGAGCTCGAAGAGCCCGCCGTCGTCCGCCCCACCTCCGAGACGATCATCAACGAGTACTTCTCGAAGTGGGTGCAGAGCTACCGCGACCTGCCCCTGCTCATCAACCAGTGGGCGAACGTGGTGCGTTGGGAGCTCAGGCCGCGGCTCTTCCTCCGTACGACGGAATTCCTGTGGCAGGAGGGCCACACCGCGCATGCCACCTACGAGGAGGCGCGGGACTTCGCCGCGCACATCCAGCGGCACGTCTACGGGGACTTCCTCGAGAACGTCCTCGCGATGGACTTCCTGTCCGGCCGCAAGACGGTCAAGGAGCGCTTCGCGGGCGCCGTCAACACCCTCACGCTCGAGAGCATGATGGGCGACGGCAAGGCCCTCCAGATGGTCACCAGCCACGAACTGGGCCAGAACTTCGCCAAGGCCTTCAATACGTCGTATCTGTCGAAGGAAGGCAAGCAGGAGCTCGTCTGGCAGACGTCCTGGGGCTCCACGACCCGCATGATCGGCGCCCTGGTGATGACTCACGGGGACGACAACGGTCTGCGGGTGCCGCCGCGGCTCGCCCAGATCCAGGCCGTGGTCCTCGCGATCAAGGGTGACGACACGGTTCTGGCCAAGGTCCGCGAAATCGGCGCCCGGCTGAAGGACGCCGGCATCCGCGTCCACGTGGACGACCGCACGGACCTCCCCTTCGGGCGCCGCGCGGTCGACTGGGAGCTCAAGGGCGTGCCCGTACGGATCGAGGTCGGGCCCCGTGACCTGGACAGCGGCACCGCGATGCTGGCCCGCCGTATCCCGGGCGGCAAGGAGCCGGTGGCCCTCGACTCCCTCGTGAGCCTGTTCCCCACGGTCCTCGACGAGGACCAGGCGCTGCTCCTGCGGCAGTCGCGTGAGCGCCGCGAGTCCCGTACGGCGGACGTGTCCACGATCGAGGAGGCCGTCGAGTCCGTCCGCGCAGGCGGCTGGGCGCGCATCCCGTGGGCGGACCTCGGCGAAGAAGGCGAGGCCAGACTGGCCGAGCACGCAATGACCGTACGGTGTCTGGTCGCGGAGGACGGGGCGGTGCCCGACCGCGAGGACGCGCCCGGTAACGTCGCGGTCGTCGCGCGCGCTTACTGAAGTGGCGCCCTCCGGCGCGAGAGCGGCCGAAACGCCCCTTGCGCACCTGCGGATCACAACCGCACCGGGCCGTGGACATCGTCTACGTGCCCGGTCGTAGGTCGGACTACGTACCACCTTGGTACGAGCTGTGAGGTTTCTCCGCAGATCAGCGCACCCGCCCTCGTCAGGGCGCATCAGCGGCAACTGACGGGTACGTGCAAATTATTTGGGATGACCCGGAATAGGAACACATTCGAGCTCCCGCTCGTTGTCATTACGTGAGCACGACACAGACACCACCTGTTCTCGCCGCAGAGCTGGCAGAGGCGTGGGCCGACATTCAGCGGTACCACCCCGAGCTGCCGGACCTTGCCGCGCCAGAGTCCCTGATCGGAGAGTCGTCGTCCGCGTGCGGTCACGAGCTCTCCTTCGAGCGACTGCTCCATGAGGCAGTCCATGGCATCGCCGCCGCTCGCGGCGTGCGCGACACGTCCCGCGCCGGCCGGTACCACAACCGCAGATTCCTCGCGATCGCCGAGGAGCTGGGCCTGGACCACCCCGAGGAACCGCACCCCAGCAGCGGCTTCTCGCTGGTCACGCTCAACCCCGAGGCCAAGCGCCGCTACCGCCCGACCATCGAGCGGCTGCAGCGTGCCCTGAAGGCCCACACGGCAGCCACCTCCGCCGACACCCCGAAGAGCTTCCGGGGCCCGGCCGCCCGCCACGGCTCCTCCGGCGGTGGAGTGCGGGTCAAGGCGGTGTGCGACTGCGGTCGTAACGTACGGGTCGTCCCGTCCGTGCTGGCCCAGGCGCCGATCGTGTGCGGAGGGTGCGGGAAGCCGTTCCGGATCCCGGAGGTCGTCGGCGCGGCATGAGGATGCGGCTGCTCGTGGCAGCCGCACCCCGGAAGCCGTAGCGGACGTGCGCAGCCTGTGGGCACCTGGAATGCCGGGTGCCCCTCAGGCATGCCCGGAGCACCCGGTCGGAAGCGACCCGCCGGGTGTGGCACAATGGCTAGCTGTACTCGACAGCCGCACAGGAACCCTCTCGCCTCCGGCTGACGCGTCCATCGGGCACTCGGGTACCGCAACCCCACGCGGCCATCTCGCCGTGCCCAACCACGTCAAATCCAGGAGAACCCACTCCCGTGGCAGTCAAGATCAAGCTGAAGCGTCTGGGCAAGATCCGTTCGCCTCACTACCGCATCGTCGTCGCCGACTCCCGCACCCGCCGTGACGGCCGTGCGATCGAGGAGATCGGCAAGTACCACCCGACCTACCACCCGTCGGTCATCGAGGTGGACGCCGACCGTGTGGCGTACTGGCTGGGTGTCGGCGCGCAGCCGACCGAGCCCGTCCTCGCCATTCTGAAGAAGACCGGCGACTGGCAGAAGTTCAAGGGCGAGCCCGCCCCGGCTCCGCTGCTGGTTGCCGAGCCGAAGAAGGCGCGCCCGTCGTTCGAGGCCCTGAGCGGCGACGACGAGGGCAAGGGTGAGGCGATCACCCAGAAGAAGAAGGCGGAGAAGAAGGACGAGGCTGCCGCCGAGTCCGAGTCGGCCGAGGCCTGAGCATGCTCGAGGAGGCTCTCGAGCACCTCGTGAAGGGCATCGTCGACAACCCTGACGATGTGCAGGTCGCCTCGCGCAACCTGCGCCGCGGGCGCGTCCTCGAGGTCCGGGTCCACCCCGACGACCTCGGCAAGGTGATCGGCCGCAACGGCCGCACCGCGCGCGCTCTGCGCACCGTCGTGGGCGCCATCGGCGGCCGCGGTGTCCGCGTCGACCTAGTCGACGTCGACCACGTCCGCTGACGTCAAACGCAGCACCGGCTCGGGCCGGGGAGGGCCACAGGGCCGTCCCCGGCCCGTAGTCGTACCTACAGGAGATCAAGCACAGTGCAGCTGGTAGTCGCTCGCATCGGCCGTGCCCACGGCATCAAGGGCGAGGTCACCGTCGAGGTCCGCACCGACGAGCCGGAGCTGAGGCTCGCGCCCGGCGCCGTACTGCTCACGGACCCCGCTTCCACGGGCCCGCTCACCATCGAGACGGGCCGTGTCCACAGCGGCCGTCTCCTTCTGCGCTTCGAGGGTGTGAAGGACCGCAACGGCGCCGAGGCCCTGCGCAACACCCTCCTGATCGCCGAGGTGGACCCGGAGGTGCTCCCCGAGGAGGAGGACGAGTACTACGACCACCAGCTGATGGACCTGGACGTGGTGACCAAGGACGGTGTGGAGGTCGGCCGGATCACGGAGATCTCGCACCTGCCCTCCCAGGACCTGTTCATCGTGGAGCGCCCTGACGGCAGCGAGGTCCTCATCCCCTTCGTCGAGGAGATCGTCACGGAGATCGACCTCGAGGAGCAGCGGGCGGTCATCGACCCGCCGCCCGGACTGATCGACGACCGGGCCGACATCGTGTCCTCGCGAGACGAGTCGTAATGCGCCTCGACGTCGTCACGATCTTCCCGGAGTACCTGGAACCCCTGAACGTCTCCCTCGTCGGCAAGGCACGCGCGCGTGGACAGCTCGACGTCCATGTGCACGACCTGCGCGCGTGGACGTACGACCGCCACAACACCGTCGACGACACCCCGTACGGCGGCGGCCCCGGCATGGTCATGAAGACCGACCCCTGGGGCGAGGCCCTGGACTCCGCCCTCGCCGACGGCTACGAGACCGGCTCCCACGCGCCGGCGCTGATCGTGCCCACCCCGAGCGGACGGCCCTTCACCCAGGAACTCGCCGTAGAGCTCTCCGAGCGCCCATGGCTGATCTTCACGCCCGCGCGCTACGAGGGCATCGACCGCCGTGTGATCGACGAGTACGCGACCCGGATGCCCGTCTACGAGGTGTCCATCGGCGACTACGTCCTGGCCGGCGGCGAGGCGGCCGTCCTGGTCGTCACGGAGGCCGTCGCGCGCCTGCTGCCCGGCGTCCTCGGCAACGCGGAATCGCACCGGGACGACTCCTTCGCGCCCGGCGCGATGGCCAACCTCCTGGAAGGCCCCGTCTACACCAAGCCCCCGCAGTGGCGCGGCCGCGGCATCCCCGACGTGCTGCTCAGCGGCCACCACGGCAAGATCGCCCGCTGGAGGAGGGACGAGGCCCTTCGCCGTACGACGGCCAACCGGCCCGACCTCATCGAGCGCTGCGACCCCAAGGTCTTCGACAAGAAGGACCGGGAGATGCTCTCCATCCTGGGCTGGGCCCCGGACCCGGAGGGGGAGCCGTACGGCCGATTTTGGCGCAGGACACAGGGCGTGGAAGAATAGGCCGCTGTTGTGCGTCGTCCGGCGTGCGCCCCTGCCACAGGGGGACACGACGCCCGCCCCGACACGGACAGCATCCTTCTGGAACACCTAGCTCCCGTTGATGACCTGTGGCATCAGCGAAGAAAGCAGACGAAATGTCTCACCTGCTCGACTCCGTCGACGCCGCGTCGCTGCGCAGCGACGTCCCGGCCTTCCGCCCGGGTGACACCGTCAACGTCCACGTCCGCGTCATCGAGGGCAACCGCTCCCGTGTGCAGCAGTTCAAGGGCGTTGTGATCCGCCGCCAGGGCGCCGGTGTCCGCGAGACCTTCACGGTCCGCAAGGTCTCCTTCTCCGTCGGCGTCGAGCGCACCTTCCCGGTGCACACCCCGATCGTCGAGAAGATCGAGCTCGTCACCCGCGGTGACGTGCGTCGCGCCAAGCTGTACTACCTGCGCGAGCTGCGCGGTAAGGCCGCGAAGATCAAGGAGAAGCGCGACAGCTGAGCTCGCGCGGGGGGTTCTCAGCGGAGCCGGATAGCATCTGGCCCCGATGGACACCGAAGCACAGCCGACGGAGCGCGACCGCTCTTCCAGCCCTGTACCAGCGGCTGTGGAGGGACGGTCGCGTTTCGCGTTGGTGACGCGGATCACCGACTGGCTGCCCGGCGGCCAGATCTCCTTGATCCTGCTGGTCTGCCTGGTGTTTTTGCTGCTCCTCAACGCTTTCGTGGTCCAACCATTCCAGATTCCCAGCGGATCCATGGAAAACGGATTGAGGATCGGGGACCGCGTTCTCGTAAATAAGTTGGCGTACCGTTTCGGTGCCGAGCCGCGCCGCGGCGATGTCGTTGTGTTCGACGGAACCGGGTACTTCGGGAACGCCGACTACATCAAGCGCGTCGTGGGCGTGGGGGGAGACCACGTGGTCTGCTGCGACAAGGAGGGGAGGATCGAGGTGAACGGCCGGTCGGTCGACGAGTCGACTTTCCTGTTCCCCGGCGACAGCCCGTCCACGGTGCCCTTCAAGGTCGTCGTGCCCCAGGGCACCCTCTTCGTCCTCGGCGACCACCGCAGCGACTCCAGCGACTCCCGCGACCACCTGGGCTCACCCGGCGGCGGCATGATCCCGGTCTCCGACGTCATCGGACGTGCCGACTGGATCGTGTGGCCCACCGCCCACTGGACCCGCCTGCAGCGTCCCGGCGCCTACGCGCGCGTGCCCGCCGTGGACGGTGCGCATGGGTAACCGTGGCAAACCGCGCGGTGTCGCGCCGAGCAACCCCTTCGGTACCGAGGACCTGCTGCCCACCGGCTCCCGCCGCACCGGCGGCGGCGTGGGCGGCGGCCGTACCCGTGCCGAACGGCGCAAGCTGCAGCGCAAGGTCAAGCGAAAGCGCCGGCGCAGCGCCGTCAGGGAGATACCCCTCCTCGTCGGCGTGGCGGTGCTGATAGCCCTGGTCCTGAAGACGTTCCTCGTCCAGGCGTTCGTGATCCCGTCCGGTTCCATGGAGCAGACGATCCGGATCGGCGACCGCGTCCTGGTCGACAAGTTCACCCCGTGGTTCGGCTCCAAGCCCAAGCGCGGCGACGTGGTCGTCTTCAAGGACCCCGGCGGCTGGCTCGCGGACGAGCAGACCACGACGAAGAAGAACGACCCCGTCGTCGTCAAGCAGGTCAAGGAGGGGCTCACCTTCATCGGCCTGCTGCCGTCCGACAACGAGAAGGACCTCATCAAGCGGGTCATCGGAGTCGGCGGCGACCACGTCAAGTGCTGTGACGCACAGGGGCGGGTGACCGTCAACGGCGTGCCGCTGACCGAAGGCGACTACCTCTATCCCGGAAACGCCCCCTCCACGCAGCAGTTCGATATCACCGTCCCCCAGGGGCGGTTGTGGGTGATGGGCGACCACCGGGGGAACTCCGCGGACTCCCGCGCCCACATGAACACCGACTACGGCGGCACGGTCTCCGTGGACTCGGTGGTGGGACGGGCGAAGGTCATCGCCTGGCCCTTCGGCCATTGGAACATGCTGAAAGAACCTAAAACTTTCTCCTCCGTCTCCAACTCGGTGTCGGGGACGACCGCGTCCCCGCAGCTGTCGCATAGGGTTGCTCCCGACGATCTGAACGGAACGATCCAGCTCCCGACCCCTGCGGAACTCCCGCTCGTTATGGGAGCGGTGGGCCTGCGCCGCACATGGGGCAGGCGGCGGCACAGAGTAAGGAGTTGGCGTGGGGGATGTGGCGGTTGGCGCACGGTCCGGACACGACGGCGAGGAGCACCGCGGACACCCCGTGGAAGCCGTCCCGGCCGCGGACAGCGCCGTGACCTCCGGGAGTGACTCCCCGGCGGCCGACGACGGGCCCGCGCGCGACGAACAGACCAAACCCGGGGATCAAGGGCCGGGCGACTCGACCCCCAAGTCCAAGAAGCAGCGCTCCTTCTGGAAGGAGCTGCCCATTCTGATCGGCATCGCGCTCGTGCTGGCGCTGCTGATCAAGACGTTCCTGGTGCAGGCGTTCTCGATTCCCTCGGACTCGATGCAGAACACGCTCCAGCAGGGCGACCGCGTCCTCGTCGACAAGCTCACCCCGTGGTTCGGTTCGGAGCCCGAGCGCGGCGAGGTCGTCGTCTTCCACGACCCGGACAACTGGCTGGCGGGCGAGCCGACCGCCACTCCGAACGCGCTGCAGAAGGTCCTCAGCTGGATCGGCCTGATGCCGTCCGCCGAGGAGAAGGACCTCATCAAGCGCGTCATCGGTGTCGGCGGCGACACCGTCTCCTGCAAGGGCAGCGGACCGCTCAAGGTGAACGGCAAGGCGCTCGACGACGCGTCGTTCGTCTACGCCGGCAACACGCCGTGCAGCGTCGACGACCAGGGCGGCCAGTTCACGGTGAAGGTCCCCAAGGGTTACATCTGGGTCATGGGCGACCACCGCCAGAACTCGCGCGACTCCCGCTACAACCAGAGCGACAAGCACAACGGCATGGTTCCGGTGGACAAGGTCGTCGGACGCGCCATCGTCATCGCGTGGCCGATCACCCGCTGGGACACCCTCCCGGTCCCGGACACCTTCGACCAGCCCGGCCTGAACAGCAAGTCCTCGGCGTCCGCCGCGCTGACGGCCGCGCCGAACGCGCTCGCCCTCACGGGCGTGGTGCCGGTGGCGCTGTGGCGGCGTAGGAAGATCGCGCCGGCCGAGATCCGCTGAGCCGTCGGACCCGCTGAGGCGTCTCGCGCACCCTGCCTGACCTCGCCTTGGTGAAAGCCTGGTGCAGCTGTGACCTCGGTCGCCCCGGAGGGGCTGACCGGCTCTGGTACCGCCGGGTAGGGTGCGGACCCATGGGTGGCGAGAGCACTACGCGTACGGCCCCGCGCAGCGGCGGCAAGAGCACGGGCCCGGTGGGCAGCAGGACCGGACAGCGACTGTCCGGAATCGCTGTCGCACTGGGCATTGTGCTGTTCCTCGGAGGATTCGCCTGGGGAGCGGTGGTCTACCGGCCGTACACCGTGCCGACCACATCGATGACGCCGACGATCGATGCGGGCGACCGGGTCCTGGCGCAGCGCGTCGACGGCGACGAGGTTCGCCGGGGCGACGTCGTCGTCTTCACGGACAAGAGCTGGGTGACCAACGCGGCCGTGGTCAAGCGCGTGGTCGCGGTCGGCGGCGACAAGGTCTCCTGCTGCACCAACGGCAAGCTGACCGTCAACGGCAAGCAGATCGACGAGGCCTATCTCAAGGGCAGCGTGGTCGAGGACAAGAAGATCCCCACCGTTACGGTCCCCAAGGGCCGGCTGTTCCTGCTCGGCGACGAGCGTCAGGGCTCCCTGGACTCCTCCGCCCACCTCAGCGACGCGGCCCAGGGCACCGTCGCGCGCTCCGCCGTGACCGCCCGGGTGGACTCCGTCGTCTGGCCCATGAAGGGCATGCTGGAGCGCCCCACGGGCTTCGAGACGCTCGGGGCGATCTCCTCCCCGGGCCCGCTGCGTACGATCGTCACGCTGATCGTCGCGGGAGCCGTCCTCGTCCTCGGCGGTGGCGCGTACGGCCCGATCGCCAAGCGGATGGGCAACCGGCGCTCCCGTGCGCGGACGGAGCCCGTGGGTGCCCGCTGAGGCGACGGACGCGTACGAGGACTCCTACCGCGGCGTGCTGCGCAAGGTCGCCCGGGTCGTCCTGCTCGACCCCGACGACCGCATCCTTCTCCTGCACGGGCACGAGCCGGGCGATCCGGCCGACGACTGGTGGTTCACGCCGGGCGGCGGCGTGGAGGGCGACGAGACTCGTGAAGAGGCCGCACTGCGGGAACTCGCGGAGGAGACCGGCATCACCGAGGTCGAACTCGGGCCGGTGCTGTGGCGGCGGATGTGCTCCTTCCCGTTCGCGGGCCGCCGCTGGGACCAGGACGAGTGGTACTACCTGGCCCGTACGAGCGATGCGTCCGGTGCGGTGCCCGAACCCACGCGGTTGACGGAGCTGGAGCGGCGCAGCGTCGCCGGAGCACGCTGGTGGACGTGCCGGGAACTGAGCCGGGCACATGAGACGGTGTATCCGACCAGACTCGCCGGGCTGCTCCGCCGGCTGCTCGACGAAGGTCCCCCGGCCGGACCCGTAACCCTTGACACGGAAATTGTCTAGAGGGGCGCGGGACTGGCGCACAATGGGGGGATCGCACGGCTGAAGGGGAACATGCCATGAGCGCCGAGGACCTCGAGAAGTACGAGACCGAGATGGAGCTGAAGCTCTACCGGGAGTACCGCGATGTCGTCGGTCTGTTCAAATACGTGATCGAGACCGAGCGGCGCTTCTACCTGACCAACGATTACGAGATGCAGGTGCACTCAGTCCAGGGTGAGGTGTTCTTCGAGGTGTCCATGGCGGATGCCTGGGTTTGGGACATGTACCGGCCCGCTCGATTCGTGAAGCAGGTCCGCGTTCTTACGTTCAAGGACGTGAACATCGAGGAGCTGAACAAGAGCGACCTCGAGCTGCCGAGCGGGTGACGAAGTTTTCCACAACCGCTGAGTAGTCCACCAAGATCCACTTGGTCGGGCCGGATGCGTGACGGTTGGCGCCGGAGGTGGTGCCGACATGAACGCACGAGGTGCGATGGGCAAGTACGGCGAGGATCTGGCCGCCAGGCGGCTGGTGGACGCCGGGATGACAGTCCTGGAGCGCAACTGGCGCGCTGGCAGGACGGGTGAGATCGACATCGTGGCCCGGGACGGCGACGTCCTGGTGGTCTGCGAGGTGAAGACCCGCCGCGCGGGCGCTTTCGAACACCCCATGGCCGCGGTCACGCCCACAAAGGCGGAACGCCTGCGCGGCCTGGCGGAACGCTGGGCCCAGGAACACGGAGGAGCGCCGCCGGGAGGCGTCCGCATCGACCTGGTCGGCGTCCTGCTCCCCGACCGCGGCGCGCCCGTGGTCGAGCATGCGCGGGGGGTGGCCTGATGGGATTCGCGCGTACGTGCTCGGTGGCGCTGGTGGGCGTCGAGGGCGTGGTGGTCGAGGTCCAGGCCGATCTGGAGCCGGGGGTTGCGGCTTTCACGTTGGTGGGGCTGCCGGACAAGAGCCTGACGGAGAGTCGGGATCGGGTGCGGGCGGCGGTCGTCAATTCGGGTGGCGAGTGGCCGCAGAAGAAACTGACGGTCGGGCTCAGCCCGGCATCGGTGCCGAAGGCCGGCAGCGGGTTCGATCTTGCTGTCGCCTGTGCCGTCCTCGGTGCCTCGGAGCGCATCGATCCGCGGGTGCTCGCCGACATCGTGATGATCGGGGAGCTGGGGCTGGACGGCCGGGTGCGGCCCGTCCGCGGGATCCTGCCGGCGGTGCTCGCCGCGGCGGACGCCGGCTACGAGCAGGTGGTCGTGCCCGAGTGCGCGGCCGCCGAGGCATCGCTGGTGCCCGGCGTGTCCGTCCTGGGCGTGCGCAGCCTGCGGCAGCTCATCGCCGTCCTGGCGGACGAGCCCGTGCCCGACGAGGAACCGGACGAGGTGGGTCGCCCCGATCCGCTCCTGGCCGGTCTGCGCGTGCCCGGTACGGGCGCGGCCACGGGGATGCACAGCCTGGGCGCGGCACAGCACGACCAGGGGCACGACCTCGCCGACGTCGTGGGCCAGATCTCGGCGAGGACCGCGGTGGAGGTCTCCGCGGCGGGCGGCCATCACCTCTTCCTCGAGGGCCCGCCCGGCGCCGGGAAGACCATGCTCGCGGAGCGGCTGCCCGCCATCCTGCCCCGGCTCCGCAGGGAGGAGTCGCTGGAGGTCACAGCGGTGCACTCGGTGGCCGGACTGCTGCCGCCGGGCAAACCCCTGATCGACGTCGCTCCGTACTGCGCCCCGCACCACTCGGCCACGATGCAGGCGCTCGTGGGCGGCGGACCGGGGATCGCGCGCCCCGGGGCCGTGTCGCTCTCGCATCGAGGTGTCCTCTTCCTGGACGAGACACCCGAGTTCAGCAGCCATGCGCTCGACGCGCTGCGGCAGCCGCTGGAGGCGGGGCACGTCGTGATCGCACGCAGCGCGGGTGTCGTGCGGTTCCCGGCGCGCTTTCTGATGGTCCTCGCGGCGAACCCCTGCCCGTGCGGCCGCTTCTCGCAGATGGACGACTTCTGCGAGTGCCCGCCCTCGGCGATCCGCCGCTACCAGGCGCGGCTGTCCGGGCCGCTGCTCGACCGGGTCGACCTGCGCGTCGAGGTGGACCGCGTCACCCGCGACCAGCTGACTCAGCGCGGCGCGCGGGGCGAGTCCACCGCGACGGTCGCCAACCGCGTACGGGCGGCCAGGGAGCGGGCGGCGGCGCGGCTGGCCGGCACGCCGTGGCGGACGAACAGCGAAGTCCCCGGCCGGGAGCTGCGCAGCCGCTGGCACGCAGCGAGCGGCGCGATGGACGAGGCCGAACGCAGCCTGGAGCGGGGCGTGCTGACCGCCCGCGGGCTCGACCGCGTCCTGCGCGTCGCCTGGACCGTCGCCGACCTCGTCGGACACGACCGCCCCGACGCGACGGACGTCGCCCTGGCGCTGCAACTGCGCACCGGCGTGCCGCGAGGCGTGCCCATGGCCATCGGGGCGCTGACATGACCGCCGGCGACGATCCGGACGGCGAGCTGCTCGCCCGTGTCTTCCTGAGCCGGGTTCTCGAACCCGGGGACGAGGTCGGTGGGCGGTGGGTGCGGGAGATGGGGGCCGTTGAGGTCGCGCGGGTGTTGCGGGGCGGTGGGCCGCAGCTGGTCGGGATCACCGACAAGCGGTGGGCCGGGCTGCTGGACCGGGCGCAGGAGGCCGAGCCCGAGCGGGATCTTGCCGCCGCGCGGGATGCCGGGATTCGGTTCCTGACACCGGGTGACGGCGAGTGGCCGGGGCAGCTGGACGATCTCGGGGATGCGCGGCCCGTGGGGCTGTGGGTCCGGGGGCTGCCCAGTCTGCGGATGTGGGCGCTCCGCTCGGTCGCCCTCGTCGGCGCGCGGGCCTGCACCGAGTACGGGGCGCACATGGCGGCCACCCTCGGCGCCGGGCTCGCCGAGCGCGGGTGGGTGGTGGTGTCCGGCGGCGCCTACGGCGTCGACGGCGCAGCGCACCGGGGCGCCCTCGGCGCCGGCGGAGCCACCGTCGCCGTGCTGGCCTGCGGCGTCGACCGGTCCTACCCGCGCGGACACACCGAGTTGATCAACAGGATCGCGGAACAGGGACTCGTCGTGGGTGAGTTGCCGCCCGGAGATCATCCGACGCCGAGCAGGTTCATCGTCCGCAACAGGGTGATCGCCGCCCTGACCAGGGGCACCGTGGTCGTCGAGGCCGCCTACCGCAGCGGCTCGCTCGTCACCGCGCGGGCGGCGCAACGGCTGGGCCGCCACACGATGGGGGTACCGGGACCGGCCACCAGCGGCCTGTCCGCGGGAGTGCACGAACTTCTGCGGGGCGAGGCCGTGCTCGTCACCGACGCCGCGGAAGTCGTCGAGCTGGTCGGCGACATGGGCGAGCTGGCCCCGGACCGGCGCGGTCCCGTGCTGCCGCGGGACCTACTGGAGCCGGCCGCGCGACGCGTCCTCGCAGCCCTGCCCGGACGCCGCGCGGCGCGGGCCGGCGAGATCGCGCGCGGAGCGCAGACCACGCCGGACGACGCCGTCGCGAGACTGTACGAACTCCGATCACTCGGTTACGTCGAACGACACGGCGACGGCTGGAAGTTGACACGCCAGGCGATGATCTCCGTCCGCGAGGGTCGCGGCCGATGCTGACCGAGCGTGTTCGGCCGTCCGGGGGAAGCCTGACACCAGTGGAAATACCCGCAGTTGGCGTCCTCCGGCGGTCACGCACAGCGACCTTCATGACCCGGTGGGGCGCCCTGCGGAACGTATCTGCGCACGCATTCCGAGGCGACCTTCGCGCACCGCGACACTCCAGTCACGCTACGCTCACGAGGATTCCGACGCAGACCGGCATCTCGACATCAGACCGACAGCTCACCCAGGTACCCCCACTTCACGGCAGAACGGCACAAGGCGACGAATGCCCCAGCACACCTCCGGGTCCGACCGGGCGGCGATCCCCCCAGCCGCCCGCGACGGTGGCAGCGTGCGGCCGCCCGCTCCCTCGACACTCGACGAGCTGTGGCGGTCGTACAAGGACACGGGGGACGAGCGGCTGCGGGAGCAGCTGATCCTGCACTACTCGCCGCTGGTGAAGTACGTGGCGGGACGGGTGAGCGTCGGTCTGCCACCGAACGTGGAGCAGGCCGACTTCGTCTCCTCCGGGGTCTTCGGGCTGATCGACGCGATCGAGAAGTTCGACATCGACCGGGAGATCAAGTTCGAGACGTACGCGATCACGCGGATCCGGGGCGCGATGATCGACGAGCTCCGGGCGCTGGACTGGATTCCGCGGTCGGTGCGGCAGAAGGCGCGGAACGTGGAGCGGGCGTACGCGACGCTGGAGGCCCGGCTGCGGCGGACACCGTCGGAGGGGGAGGTGGCCGCCGAGATGGGCATTCCGGTGGACGAACTCCACGCGGTGTTCAGCCAGTTGTCGCTGGCGAACGTGGTGGCCCTGGAGGAGCTGCTGCATGTGGGGGGCGAGGGCGGCGGCGACCGGCTCAGCCTGGTGGACACGCTGGAGGACACCGCCGCGGACAATCCCGTGGAGGTGGCCGAGGACCGGGAGCTGCGCCGGTTTCTGGCGCGGGCGATCAACACGCTGCCCGAGCGGGAGAAGACCGTCGTCACGCTGTACTACTACGAGGGGCTCACGCTCGCCGAGATCGGCAACGTGCTCGGGGTCACCGAGAGCCGGGTCAGCCAGATCCACACCAAGTCGGTGCTGCAACTGCGTGCGAAGCTGGCGAGCTTCGGTCGTTGACCCGGCCGAATGGGAGTGCGTCGAGGCGACTCACTCCCGTCGGGGGTGGCGTGTCCGTAAAGTGGTTGACGTGCCAAGGATTCGAGCGGCCTCCGTGGCCGAGCACCGGTCGATGCAGCGAGCCGCCCTGCTGGACGCGGCTCGGTCACTGCTGTCCGAGGGCGGGACGGAGGCGTTGACGTTTCCGGCCCTCGCCGAGCGGACGGGGCTGGCGCGGT
The DNA here is from genome assembly GCF_040644055.1 of Streptomyces sp. NPDC047043. Lineage (NCBI taxonomy): Bacteria > Bacillati > Actinomycetota > Actinomycetes > Kitasatosporales > Streptomycetaceae > Streptomyces > Streptomyces sp. NPDC047043. The sequence continues at coordinate 105,018 of NZ_JBEYVO010000024.1, read as the reverse complement.
CGTCCGTCTACGAGTACTTCAGGTCGCGGGCGGCCGTCGTCGAGGAGCTGTGCGAGGTCGACTTCCCCGTGTGGGCGGCCGAGGTGTCGACTGCGATGGCGGCGGCGGACGGGGCCGAGGCCAAGGTCGAGGCGTATGTGCGGCGGCAGCTTGCGCTGGTGGGGGATCGGCGGCACCGGGCCGTTGTGGCTATCTCGGCGAGTGAACTCGACGCGGGGGCCCGGGAGAAGATCCGGGCCGCGCACGGGGGGCTGGTCGCGATGATCGCCGAGGCGCTGGCGGAGATGGGGCATTCGGAGCCTCGGTTGGCGGCGATGTTGCTGCAGGGTGTTGTCGATGCGGCTGTGCGGAGGATCGAGCTGGGGGCGGCTGAGGATCCGGCGGCGATCACTGAGGCTGCGGTGGCCATGGCGCTGCGGGGGGTTCGTGGCTGAGGCCCGGTGGGGGTTGCTGTAGGGGCGGGTCCACTCGCCGGCGCTGGGCCGGCGCCGCTGCGCCCACCCGTGCCGCCCCGGCGGCACGACTGCCCGCAGCGAAGGCGGCTATGAGGGCAGCGGCACTCCGAGCACCGGCAACAGCCTCGACGGGCCCCTGCGCAGCAGCCACGGCGGCAGTAGTGACAGCGGGTCCAGATACGTCTCGTCTCTCAGCAAGCCCCAGTGCACGCACGTGACCGTGCAGTGGCTGCCCGTCGGCTCCACCGTTCCCACCGGCTCGCCCGCCTCCACCTCGTCTCCCTTCTTCACCGACGGCCGTACCGGCTCGTACGTCGTTCGAAGATCCGTGCCGGTCAGTTGCACGGAGACCGCGCCCCGTCCCGCCACCCGGCCCGCGAAGGACACCCGTCCGGCCGCCACCGCTCTTACCGGCGTCCCCGCCGACGCTGCCAGGTCCACGCCCCGATGACCCCGGCCGTACACCGTCGCCGGCGGCGCCCAGCCTCGTAGCACCATGGGATGTGTCCCCACTGGCCAGGCGCGGCCGATGGCCGGGACCGGTGGGCCGGAATCCGCCGTGGGGGCCGGGTCGTCCGCCCATGCCCAGGGGGTCAGGACGGCCAGGACCAGCCCCGACAGCACTGCTCCCATCAGGCGCACGTATCGCTTCGCTCGCATGCGAGAACCGTCCCGCACCCCCGCCGATCATGGCCGGACTCTGTGGACTACTCCCCGGTTGTGGACAGCGGCGTCACCCGCTGCCTCGCGGGTCCCGTACACTTCTTCTGGCGATCCGGGTCACCGGGTCGACTTCGCACGCCCCGACACCAGGTGATCAAAAGCCGGTGTCAGCGCTCCTCGGTCCTTGTGGCACGGCGCAGGTGGGCGTCAGGCGCGGATGCCGTGCGGCATTCGCGGGACAACCGAGAAATTCAAGGAGATACGGCCATGGCCGTCGTCACGATGCGGGAGCTGCTGGAGAGCGGCGTCCACTTCGGTCACCAGACCCGTCGTTGGAACCCGAAGATGAAGCGCTTCATCTTCACGGAGCGCAACGGCATCTACATCATCGACCTGCTCCAGTCGCTGTCGTACATCGACCGCGCCTACGAGTTCGTCAAGGAGACCGTCGCCCACGGCGGCACGGTCATGTTCGTCGGCACGAAGAAGCAGGCGCAGGAGGCCATCGCGGAGCAGGCCACCCGCGTCGGCATGCCCTACGTCAACCAGCGCTGGCTGGGCGGCATGCTCACCAACTTCTCCACCGTCTACAAGCGTCTGCAGCGCCTCAAGGAGCTCGAGCAGATCGACTTCGAGGACGTCGCCGCTTCGGGTCTGACCAAGAAGGAGCTTCTCGTGCTCTCGCGCGAGAAGGCCAAGCTGGAGAAGACCCTCGGTGGTATCCGCGAGATGCAGAAGGTGCCCAGCGCCGTCTGGATCGTGGACACCAAGAAGGAGCACATCGCGGTCGGCGAGGCCCGGAAGCTCAACATCCCGGTCGTCGCCATCCTCGACACCAACTGCGACCCCGACGAGGTCGACTACAAGATCCCGGGCAACGACGACGCGATCCGCTCCGTCACCCTGCTCACCCGTGTGATCGCCGACGCCGTCGCCGAGGGCCTCATCGCCCGTTCCGGTGTCGCCGCTGGTGACAAGGGCGAGAAGGCCGCGGGCGAGCCGCTCGCCGAGTGGGAGCGCGACCTGCTCGAGGGCGAGAAGAAGGCCGACGAGGCCGAGAAGCCGGCCGAGGCCGCTGCTGAGGCCCCGGCTGCCGAGGCCCCGGCTGCTGAGGCCCCGGCTGCCGAGGCCCCCGCGGCTGAGGCTCCGGCCGCCGAGGCCCCGGCCGCGGACGCCGAGCAGGCCTGACCCGTCAGCGTCAGAGTTGACGGCGGGAGCGGGACATGAAGTCCGCTCCCGCCGTTCACCCGTAGGTCGGCGGAGTGTCAGCGGCCCCCGACTACATGGGGCCGTAGACCCCGTAGATCTTCGATCTTCCAGACTTCGAGAAAGATTCACAGACTCATGGCGAACTACACCGCCGCCGACGTCAAGAAGCTTCGTGAGCTCACCGGCGCCGGCATGATGGACTGCAAGAAGGCCCTGGACGAGGCCGACGGCAACGTCGACAAGGCCGTCGAGGCGCTGCGCATCAAGGGCCAGAAGGGCGTCGCCAAGCGCGAGGGCCGCTCCGCCGAGAACGGCGCCGTGGTCTCCGTCATCGCCGACGACAACACCTCCGGTGTCCTGGTCGAGCTGAAGTGCGAGACGGACTTCGTCGCCAAGGGCGAGAAGTTCCAGGCCGCCGCCAACCAGATCGCGCAGCACGTCGCCGCGACCTCCCCGGCCGACCTCGAGGCCCTGCTCGCCTCCGAGATCGAGGCCGGCAAGACCGTCCAGGCGTTCGTGGACGAGGCCAACGCCAACCTCGGCGAGAAGATCGTCCTGGACCGCTTCGCGCAGTTCGCCGACGGTTTCGTCTTCGCGTACATGCACCGCACCATGCCCGACCTGCCCCCGCAGATCGGTGTCCTGGTCGAGCTGGACAAGGCCGACGCCGAGCTGGCCAAGGGCGTCGCCCAGCACATCGCCGCCTTCGCGCCGAAGTACCTCTCCAAGGAGGACGTGCCGGCCGAGGTCGTCGAGTCCGAGCGCCGCGTCGCCGAGGAGACCACCCGCGCCGAGGGCAAGCCCGAGGCCGCCCTGCCGAAGATCGTCGAGGGTCGCCTCAACGGCTTCTTCAAGGACGCCACGCTGCTCGGTCAGCCGTACGCGCTCGACAACAAGAAGTCCGTCCAGAAGGTCCTGGACGAGGCCGGTGTCACCCTGAAGCGCTTCACGCGCATCAAGGTCGGCATCTGAGTCCGTGCCGCGAGCGGCGCGTCGGCCCGATAGGGTCGGGTGCAGTCGTCCGGTACGCCGTCACGCGGGCGCGTGACGGACGACAGCAGATCTGACGAGGAGGCCATTGCCGAGAATGGGTTGCGAACGACACCCCACCGGCAGTGGCCTTCTTCGTATGTGCAACACGTGAAAGAGGCGGGATCTCCATGACCACCAAGCCCCAGAAGAGCGACGACGGCAAAGTACGCGGCCGGTTTCTGCTGAAGCTGTCCGGCGAGGCCTTCTCCGGTGGCGGGGGCCTGGGTGTGGACCCCGACGTGGTGCACAAGATCGCCCGTGAGATCGCCGCCGTCGTCCGGGACGGCGCCGAGATCGCGGTCGTCATCGGCGGCGGCAACTTCTTCCGCGGCGCCGAGCTCCAGCAGCGCGGCATGGACCGGGCCCGCTCGGACTACATGGGCATGCTCGGCACCGTGATGAACTGCCTCGCCCTCCAGGACTTCCTGGAGAAGGAGGGCATCGACAGCCGGGTGCAGACCGCCATCACCATGGGCCAGGTCGCCGAGCCGTACATCCCGCTGCGTGCCGTACGACACCTGGAGAAGGGCCGCGTGGTCATCTTCGGCGCCGGTATGGGCATGCCGTACTTCTCCACCGACACCACCGCCGCCCAGCGCGCCCTGGAGATCAACGCCGAGGCGCTGCTGATGGGCAAGAACGGTGTGGACGGGGTCTACGACTCAGACCCGAAGGCCAACCCGGACGCCGTCAAGTTCGACTCCCTCGGCTACGGAGAGGTCATCACCCGCGACCTCAAGGTCGCCGACGCCACCGCCATCACGCTGTGCCGCGACAACAAGCTGCCGATCCTCGTCTTCGAGCTTCTGGCGGAGGGCAATATCGCCCGTGCCGTCAAGGGTGAGAAGATCGGCACGCTTGTGGGTGACCAGGACAGCCGGGACTGACCAGCAACACCCACGGACCCTGACCGGGGGATGGACAATGTCCTGCCGGTCGGGAACCGTGCAGGAAGAAGACGCGACGCAGCCGGCCGCCGCCCCCACGCATATGGAACAGCAGCCGGGCCTACTCAAGACACGCAGGAGCAAGTGGTGATCGAAGAGACCCTCCTCGAGGCCGAGGAGAAGATGGAGAAGGCCGTCGTGGTCGCCAAGGAGGACTTCGCCGCGATCCGCACCGGTCGTGCGCACCCGGCGATGTTCAACAAGATCGTGGCCGACTACTACGGCGCGCCGACGCCGATCAACCAGCTGGCTTCGTTCTCCGTGCCGGAGCCGCGCATGGCGGTAGTGACCCCGTTCGACAAGACGGCCCTGCGCAACATCGAGCAGGCCATCCGCGACTCCGACCTGGGCGTCAACCCGAGCAACGACGGCAACATCATCCGGGTGGTGTTCCCCGAGCTCACCGAGGAGCGCCGCCGCGACTACATCAAGGTCGCCAAGGGCAAGGCCGAGGACGCGCGCGTGTCCATCCGTTCCGTGCGCCGCAAGGCCAAGGACGCCATCGACAAGCTGATCAAGGACGGCGAGGTCGGCGAGGACGAGGGCCGCCGCGCCGAGAAGGAGCTCGACGACTCCACCCACAAGTACGTGGCGCAGGTCGACGAGCTCCTGAAGCACAAGGAAGCGGAGCTGCTCGAGGTCTGATGAACGACTCTTCCTGGGGAGCGCCGCCACACACCGGATCGCAGGCCGGGTACTGGGGGCCCACCGCGCAGGGACCTGTCCCGGGGGCTGCCCCGGCGGGTCCCGCGTACGATGCGCCTGAGGCGCAGCAGACTCGCCCCATGCCCATCGTGCCCGACGTACCCGCGTATGGCGGAGACCAGGATGACGACCGGGGGGCTGCTCGGCTGAGCGGCCCCTTGTTCCGCGACGACACGCCGCAGGCGCAGACCTACGACACGCCGCAGGCGCAGCCCCACGGGGCGGTGCCGCAGAATCCGGAGCCCATGCCCGACGCCCCACAGCCGGCGCCCCCGCCGCAGAAGAAGAGCGCGGGGCGCGACCTGGGTGCGGCCATAGGAGTGGGTGTCGGTCTCGGCGTGGTGATCATCGCGTCGTTGTTCGTCGTCAAGGCCGTCTTCGTCGGTGTGGTCGCCGTCGCCGTCGTGGTGGGTCTGTGGGAGCTGACCAGCCGGCTCCAGGAGCGCAAGGGCATCAAGGCGCCCCTGGTCCCGCTGGCGCTCGGCGGTGCGGCGATGGTCGTCGCCGGGTACGTCCGCGGCGCCGAGGGCGCGTGGGTCGCGATGGCGCTCACGGCGCTGGCAGTGCTCGTATGGCGCATGACGGAGCCGCCCGAGGGCTACCTCAAGGACGTCACGGCGGGCGTCTTCGCGGCGTTCTACGTGCCGTTCCTGGCGACCTTCGTGGCGCTGATGCTGACGGCCGACGACGGCCCCTGGCGCGTGCTGACGTTCCTGCTGCTCACCGTGGTCAGCGACACCGGCGCGTACGCCGTCGGCTGGCGCTTCGGCAAGCACAAGCTCGCCCCGCGCATCAGCCCCGGCAAGACCCGCGAGGGCCTGCTCGGTGCGGTGACGTTCGCGATGGTGGCGGGCGCGCTGTGCATGCAGTTCCTGATCGACGACGGCTCCTGGTGGCAGGGACTGCTCCTCGGCCTCGCGGTCGCGGCCAGCGCCACGCTGGGCGACCTCGGCGAGTCGATGATCAAGCGTGACCTCGGCATCAAGGACATGGGCACGCTGCTCCCGGGGCACGGCGGGATCATGGACCGCTTGGACTCGCTGCTGCCGACGGCGCCGGTCGTGTGGCTGCTGCTGGTGCTGTTCGTCGGGTCGGGCTGACGTACGTACGCCTGTGAGCCCCTGCCCTCTCGAGGGCGGGGGCTCCTCGCGTTCTTGGGCGATGGCGCGCCGGTCGGGCGAGTGGGACGATTCCGGTGTAAGCCTCCCAAGGGGGTCACGCCATGTCAGTCATCCGAGAATCGATCGACGTCGACCGCACCGCGGAAGACGTGTACGCGTATGTGATCGACCCCGCCCACCTGCCGGAGTGGCAGCTGAGCGCGGTCTCCGCGGAGCTGCTCGACGAGGGTCCGCTCCACACCGGTTCCCGAGTCCGGGTCACCCGGCGGGTCGGGCGCCGCGAGATGCCGATGACCATGGAGTTCACCGAGTACGACCCGCCGCACAGCTGGGGGCTGCGCGGCATCGACGGTCCCATCAGGGGCAACTTCCACGGTGAGGTGGAGCCCATCGACGACGGCCGCCGTGCCCGCGTGACCATGGAGCTCGACTTCGAGGGACACGGCCTCGGCAAGGTCCTGCTGCCCCTCGTCGTCCGCCCCCAGGTCCGCAAGGAGATGCCGCGCAACGAGCAGCTGCTCAAGGACAAGCTGGAGCACACCACCGCCTAGCCGGCCGCTACGAGGTGCAGACGTCCTTCAGCTCGTCGGCCGCCTTGTCGATCTCGGCGGAGTCCGGGTTCTCGCCGTTCAGGACGGCCTTGTTGTAGTCGGCGACGGCTTGGTTCAGGTTCTTCACCGCCTGGTCGACCTTGCTGTCGTCCGACTTGGCATCGATCTTGTCGAGGTTCTTCTCGATCGTGTCGATGGACTCGTCGGTCCGCGAGGGGTCGCTCGCCGCGGCCTGCCCGGCCTCGTGGATCGCCCTCAGGCTGTCGGCGATGGTGTCGTAGTTCTGCACGCAGTCCAGCGAGTTGTCCACGTCGCCGGGGTCGCAGCCAGTGACGAGTCCGGCGGTCAGCGCGGCGGCTGCCGCGGCGGTGACGAGAGTGGTGGTACGGCGGCGGCGTCGGCGGTCGGCGGCCATGGACGGTCCCTTCTGGAAGGCTCTGGTGGCGCTGTGCCCTGTGCCGACCACGATCCCGGCGTGCGGGTGCGGCCACGAGGGAACCATCACCCGGATCCGTGGTGTAGCCCGCTACACCGTCACCGAGGGGGGCCTTGATGCACGAGCCGGTCCGCGTGGGCAGCCTGAGCGAACTCCAGGAATGGCTGACCCGGCACGGAATCCCGTACGACGCGTGGGGCCGTGACGGCAGCAAGCCGGTCACGAGCCTGTGGCGGGAGATCGCGTCCGGCGAGTCATGGCTGTCGGAGGACCCGCCGCTGCGGCAGGTCGCCGTGGTCAGCGTGCGGATCGAAGCGGACGGCAAGCAGCTGACCGAGGTCGGACAGCTCATGGCCACCGGGGCCGTACGCGAGAGGAACTCCCCGCCCACGGAGAAGCTGAAGCCGGGGGAGACGGCTGTCGCCGGGGCGCTTCGGTGCGTGGCCGAAGAGCTTCGGGTGGAGGCGCGTTACGTGAAGGTCTCCGCCGAGCCGGTCTCCACCACCGTCGAGCAGGTCGACTCGCCGTCCTATCCGGGTCTGCCGACGCGGTACCTCCTGCACACGGTCGCGGCGGACGTCTCCGGCCTTCCCACCTCGGCATTCGCCACCGATGAGGCGTCGGGCAGCGATGCGGCGGTGCTCACTCACCACTGGGAATGGCATTAGCGGCGATCTGCGACACTGGTACAGCCATGCCTAAGCCCGGAGAACTCACTTTCGTCGCCCCCCGCGGAGCCAAGAAGCCGCCGCGGCATCTTGCCGATCTCACGCCTGCCGAGCGTAAGGACGTCATGTCCGAGATCGGGGAGAAGCCGTTTCGTGCCAAGCAGCTCTCGCAGCACTACTTCGCGCGGTATGCGCACGACCCGGTGGAGTGGACCGACATCCCTGCCGGTTCGCGGGAGAAGCTGCGCGAGGCGCTGCTGCCCGAGCTGATGACCGTCGTGCGGCATCTGTCGACCGACGAGGGCACCACCCGCAAGACGCTGTGGCGGCTGTTCGACGGGACGCTCGTCGAGTCGGTGCTCATGCGCTACCCGGACCGGGTGACCATGTGCATCAGCTCGCAGGCGGGGTGCGGGATGAACTGCCCGTTCTGCGCCACCGGGCAGGCGGGGCTGGACCGGAATCTGTCCTCCGCCGAGATCGTGCACCAGATCGTCGACGGGATGCGGGCGCTGCGGGACGGGGAGGTCCCGGGCGGGCCGGCCCGGCTGTCCAACATCGTGTTCATGGGCATGGGCGAGCCCCTCGCGAACTACAAGCGGGTCGTCACGGCCATCCGCTCGCTCACCGACCCCGCGCCGGACGGACTCGGGCTCTCGCAGCGTGGCATCACGGTGTCGACCGTCGGGCTGGTGCCCGCGATCCACCGGTTCGCCGACGAGGGCTTCAAGTGCCGGCTCGCCATCTCGCTGCACGCACCCGACGACGAGCTGCGCGACACCCTCGTCCCCGTCAACACGCGGTGGAAGGTGCGCGAGGTGCTCGACGCCGGGTTCGAGTACGTGGAGAAGTCCGGGCGCCGACTTTCGATCGAGTACGCGCTTATTCGCGACATCAACGACCAGGCCTGGCGCGGTGACCGGCTCGGGCGGCTGCTGCGCGGCAAGCCCGTGCATGTCAATCTCATCCCGCTCAACCCGACGCCCGGCTCCAAGTGGACGGCCTCGCGGCCCGAGGACGAGAAGGCGTTCGTCGAGGCCATCGCGGCGCACGGGGTGCCGGTGACCGTCCGGGACACGCGTGGTCAGGAGATCGACGGGGCCTGCGGTCAGCTCGCGGCCACCGAGCGGTAACCTGAAGCCCGTACGTACATCTTCATATTCCGACAGGGGAGCGCCACAGCGCTGAGAGTGCGGGAGAGTCCGCAGACCCTCTGAACCTTGCCCAGGTCATTCTGGGTAGGAAGTTCGGTCATCACTCAAGCTGTTGCGCCCTGCCCGGGAGCCGGCGGAATTCTCCGGCGGTCCCGGGCAGGGCCGCGTCTCTTCCTGGTCACCCAGGAGGAATTCAGTGCACACCAAGACGTTCGTGGCCGCGGCCGTCGGCCTTGGCCTGATCACGCTGTCCGCGTGCGGGTCGTCGTCCGGCAGCGAGGGCTCCGGCGACTCCAAGACCGTCACTCTCGTCAGCCACGACTCGTGGGCCGTCTCGAAGAGCGTCCTTGCGGACTTCGAGAAGCAGTCCGGCTACAAGGTCCACGTCCTCAAGGACGGCGACGCCGGGCAGGCCGTCAACAAGGCCATCCTCACCAAGGACAACCCGCAGGGCGACGTCTTCTTCGGCGTCGACAACACCCTGCTGTCGCGGGCGCTCGACAACGGGCTCTTCCAGTCGTACGAGGCGAAGGGCACCGATCTGGTCCTGCCGCAGTACCGGGTCGACCAGGCCAGGCACCGGGTCACGCCGATCGATTCCGGAGACATCTGCGTCAACTACGACAAGGCGTACTTCAGCAAGCACAAGCTGACCCCGCCGCAGTCCTTCGACGACCTGATCAAGCCCGCGTACAAGAATCTCCTCGTCACCGAGAACGCCGCCACCTCCTCGCCCGGCCTCGGCTTCCTGCTCGGCAGCGCCGCCGAGTACGGCGACGACGGCTGGCAGGGCTACTGGAAGAAGCTCAAGGCCAACGGCGTGAAGGTCGTCGACGGCTGGGAGCAGGCCTACAACGAGGAGTTCTCCGGGTCCGCGGGCGGCAAGAAGGCCAAGGCCGACCGGCCGCTCGTCGTCTCCTACGCCTCCTCGCCGCCCGCCGAGGTCATCTACGGCGACCCGAAGCCCAAGACCGCGCCGACCGGGGTGTCGTACGGGACCTGCTTCCGGCAGGTCGAGTACGCCGGGCTGCTCAGCAACGCCAAGAACAGCAAGGGGGGCAAGGCGTTCATCGACTTCCTGCTCACCAAGGAGTTCCAGGACGACATGCCGCTGAACATGTTCGTCTACCCGGTGCGGGAGGCCGCCCAGGTGCCGCCGGAGTTCGTGAAGTACGGGCCGCAGGCCAAGGACCCCGAGACCATGGCGCCCGACAAGATCGCCGCCAACCGTGACCAGTGGGTCAAGTCGTGGACGTCACTCGTACTGAAGTAGCCGAAGCAGCCGAAGCACCCGAAACAGCCGTCCGCGAACGGCGTTCGGGGAACGCGACGCGGCTCGGGCTCATGGCGGTGCCCGTCGCGTTCTTCGGTGTCTTCTTCGCCTGGCCCGTCGCCGCGATCGTGGCGCGCGGGCTCAAGGTGGGCGGTGCCTGGCAGTTCGGGCGGATCGTGGACGTCGTCACGCAGTCCGACATCCGGCACGTGCTGTGGTTCACCACCTGGCAGGCGCTCGCCTCCACCGCGCTCACGCTGCTGATCGCGCTCCCCGGCGCGTATGTCTGCGCGCGCTTCGAATTCCCCGGCAAGCAGGTGCTGCGGGCCGTCGTCACCGTTCCGTTCGTGCTGCCGACCGTCGTCGTCGGTACGGCTTTTCTGGCGCTCGTCGGGCGCGGGGGACTGCTCGACGAGTTGTGGGGCGTACGGCTCGACACCACCGTCTGGGCCATCCTGCTGGCCCACGTCTTCTTCAACTACGCCGTCGTCGTACGGACCGTCGGCGGGCTCTGGAGCCAGCTCGACCCGCGGCAGGAGGAGGCGGCGCGGATGCTGGGCGCATCGCCGCTCGAGGCCTGGCGGAAGGTGACCCTGCCCGCCCTCGCGCCCGCCGTGGCCGCCGCCGCGCTGATGGTCTTCCTCTTCACCTTCACCTCGTTCGGCGTGGTGCAGATCCTCGGCGGGCCGACGTTCTCGACGCTGGAGGTCGAGATCTACCGGCAGACGTCCGAGATCTTCGACCTCTCCACGGCCGCGGTCCTCACCATCGTCCAGTTCGTGGCGGTCGGCGCGATCCTCGCCGTGCACGCCCGGACCGTACGGCGGCGGGAGACCGCCCTGCGGCTGGTGGACGCGAACGTCACGGCCCGGCGGCCGCGCGGGGCGCGGGAATGGGGCCTGCTGGCCGGTGTCCTCGTCACCGTCCTCGTGCTGCTCGTCCTGCCGCTCGCCGTGCTGGTGCAACGGTCCCTGGACGCACCTGACTTCGGCTACTACCGGGCCCTCACCAACGACGACGGCGGGACCTTCCTCGTGCCGCCGATCGAGGCCATCGGCAACTCGCTCCAGTACGCCCTCGCCGCGACCGCCATTGCCGTGGTGATCGGCGGTCTGGCCGCCGCGGCCCTCACCCGCCGGGACGCGGGACGGCTGGTCCGCGGCTTCGACGCGCTGCTGATGCTGCCGCTCGGCGTCTCCGCGGTGACGGTCGGCTTCGGGTTCCTCATCGCGCTGGACAAGCCGCCGCTGGACCTGAGGAGTTCGTGGATCCTGGTGCCGCTCGCGCAGGCGCTGGTGGGCGTCCCCTTCGTCGTACGGACCATGCTGCCCGTGCTGCGGGCCGTGGACGCGCGGCTCAGGGAGGCGGCGGCCGTGCTCGGGGCGTCGCCGTGGCGGGTGTGGCGGGAGGTCGACCTGCCGATGGTGCGGCGGGCGCTGCTGGTCGCCGCCGGGTTCGCGTTCGCGGTGTCGCTGGGGGAGTTCGGGGCGACCGTGTTCATCGCGCGGCCCGACAACCCCACGCTGCCGGTTGCGGTGGCGCGGCTGCTGGGTCGGCCGGGTGATCTCAACTACGGCCAGGCGATGGCCCTTTCGACGATTCTGATGGTGGTGTGCGCGGTGGCGCTGCTGGTGCTCGAGCGGCTCCGTACCGACCGGACCGGGGAGTTCTAGATGCTGCTGAGCCTTGAGGACGCCACCGTGCGGTTCGGCGGGCGGGCCGTGCTCGACGCCGTCGGCCTCGGTGTCGCCGAGCACGAGGTGGTCTGCGTGCTGGGGCCGAGCGGCAGCGGCAAGTCGACGCTGCTGCGGGCGGTCGCCGGGCTCCAGCCCCTGGACGGCGGGCGGGTGTTGCTGGACGGGCGGGACCAGGCCGGCGTGCCCGCGCACAAGCGCGGGGTCGGGCTGATGTTCCAGGACCATCAGCTGTTCCCGCAGCGGGACGTGGGCGGGAACGTCGCCTTCGGGCTGCGGATGCACGGGACGTCGCGCCCTCGGCAAGCGGAGCGCGTACGGGAGTTGCTGGACCTAGTCGGGCTGCCGGGTGCCGCCCGCCGGGCCGTCGCCGCGCTCTCCGGCGGTGAGCAGCAACGCGTGGCGCTGGCCCGCGCGCTCGCGCCCCGGCCCCGGCTGCTGATGCTCGACGAGCCGCTCGGCCAGCTCGACCGTTCGCTTCGGGAACGGCTCGTCGTCGAACTCCGGGGACTCTTCGGGCAGTTGGGTACGACGGTGCTCGCCGTGACGCACGACCAGGGCGAGGCCTTCGCGCTCGCCGACCGGGTCGTGGTGATGCGGGACGGGCGGATCGCCCAGTCCGGTACGCCGCTCGAGGTGTGGCAGCGGCCCGCGGACGAGTTCGTGGCCCGCTTCCTCGGCTTCGACAACGTGGTCGAGGCGACGGTGAGCGGGGAGGCCGCGGACACGCCCTGGGGCAAGGTACCGGTGCCCGAGGGCGCCCCTCAGGGCACCCGCACGCTCCTCGTGCGGCCCGCCGGGGTCCGGCTCGTCCCCGCCGACGAGGGCCTGCGCTGCACGGTCGCCGCACGCACCTTCAAGGGCACCCATGTCGCCGTACATCTGCAGCCCGAGGGCGCGCCGCGGCTGGAGGCGGCGTGTGCGCTGCGGGACGCCCCGCGGATCGGGGACGCGGTCGGAGTGGAGTTCGACGCGGCCGAAATTGTCGTGCTGGGCTGATCGGTTCGTTCATAGGGTGCGAGGCATGACAGTCCTCGCGTACGACCGTTACTGCGACGAAATCGCCCGTCAGACGGAGCAGTTGAGGGCGGTGGTCAGCTCCGGTGCGGACCTGTCCGCCACCGTGCCGACCTGCCCCGACTGGTCCCTCGAACAGCTCGTACGGCACATGGGCGGCGCCCTGCGCTGGGTGGAGCTGCTCGTGCGGACGCGGGCGGAGGAGAACATCCCCGACGAGCAGGTCCCGCTGCACGAGGGCCCCGCGGCCCGCGGTGACGCCGCCGCGCTGGACGCCTGGCTCGCCGAGACCGGCGAGATGATCGTCGGCACGCTGCGGGAGGCCGGGCCGGACGCCAAGGTGTGGGGGTGGGCCGGGACGCTCAACTCCGGCTTCTGGGCCCGCCGTGTGACCCACGAGATCACCGTCCACCGTGCGGACGCCGTGCTCGCCGCCGGGATGCCGTACGACGTCGCGCCCGAGGTGGCCGCCGATGCCGTCGACGAATGGCTGCAGCTCGTGCAATGGGCGCAGCGGAACTACCCGCACGAGGCGGAGGGGGAACTGCGTGGCCCCGGCCGCAGCATCCATCTGCACGCCACCGACACCGGCCCCGAACTGAACGCCGAGTGGCTGGTCGAGCTCACCGAGGACGGCGTGGTCTGGCGCCGCGGTCACGAGAAGGCGACCGTCGCCCTGCGCGGGCCCCTCACCTCAGTGCTCCTCGCCTTCTACCGCCGACTGCCGCTGGACAGCGCGGATTTGGAGGTCCTGGGCGAGCGGGAGCTGCTGGAGTTCTGGCTGGAGCGGGCGACCTTCGGGTGAACGACTGCGGCCCGTCCCCCGGGGATACGGGGACGGGCCACAGGTGTTGCCGAGTGAGGCGTCAGCGGCCGCTGTTCGCCCCGCGACGGCGCATGCCGAAGAAGACGGCGCCGCCGCCCACGACGACCAGCGCGCCCGCGATACCGGCGATCAGACCCGTGTTGGAGTTCGCACCGGTCTCGGCGAGGTTCGAGTCACCGGCCGCCGGGGACGGCGCGTTGCTCGAGGTGCTCGCCGGGGCGGAGCTGCTCTCCGAGGCCGACGGGGTCGGGGACTCCTCGGCGGGGGTCGAGGCGGACTCCGACGGCGACGGGGTGGCCGGCGGGGTCGACTCGTCCTTCGAGCAGCCCTCGGACGGGGTCGTCAGGTTCGGCGTGATGTCCTTGTCGACGATCAGGTGGTCCTTGTCCTTGCCGGCCGCGACGTGGACGCGGTACTCGGCGTTCGGCGACCAGTCCTCGTCGAAAGTGACGGTGACGCCCTCACGGGAACCGGTGACGTCCTGCTCACCGATCTGCTTGGCGTCGGCGCCGTTGCTCTCGAGGAACACGGTGATCGTCGCCGGCGTACCCGAGGGGTCCTTGTCGGTGACGGTGATGACGCCCTTGCTGCCGTCGCACTTGGCTTCGGCGGAGAACTCGTTGATGTTGCAGGCGAGCGCGCTGCCCGCGGCGCTCAGGGCGAGCGCGGAGGAGGCGGCGGCAACGCCGAGGATCTGCACGGAACGACGTGCGGTGCGGCGAGTTATGGACACGTTTGCCCTTCACGGGATGCACAACTGCGGGGGGTTGTCGGTGAACTGTGGCGACGGTGTGGTGAGGCATCACCGTCCCCAGGAGTCTCACAGGTTTATAAGCGTTCCATAAGGAGTGTCAATCCGTCTGCCCAGCAGGAGGGTTGGCTTTACGCTCTTATTAACTCCCGAGACGTTTCAACGCCTCCGGAGCCTCCTCGATCCGGTCAACGAGGGCGATACGGGACTCCATCGACCGTTCCCGGGCGAGAGCCTGCAAGAGGGGCCACGTGGGCAGCTTCCGCGTCCAGTGCTCCCGGTCGACGAGGACCATGGGCGTCGGCTCGCCCCGTGACTCGTAATAGTTGGGCGTCGCGTTGTCGAAGATCTCCTGTACGGTGCCGGCGGCGCCCGGCAGGAACACCACGCCGGCGTTCGAGCGGGCCAGCAGGCCGTCCTCGCGGGTGGCGTTGGCGAAGTACTTGGCGATGTGCGAGGCGAAGGGGTTCGGCGGCTCGTGGCCGTAGAACCAGGTGGGGATGCCGATCGAGTGGTTGCCCTTCGGCCAGCGGCTGCGCACCTCGAAGGCGGCCTGCGCCCACGCGGTGATCGACGGGGTGAACGACGGTGCCCCGGCGAGGAGTTCGCAGGCTTCTTCCAGCATGGCGTCGTCGTACGGCGCCGCGTACGCGCCCAGGTTCGCCGCCTCCATCGCGCCCGGGCCGCCGCCGGTGGCCACCGTGAAACCGGCGCGGCTCAGCTCGCGGCCGAGGCGTGCCGCACCGCCGTACGCCTCCGTGCCGCGCTTCATCGCGTGGCCGCCCATGACTCCCACCACCCGCGCCCCGCGCAGGAGTTCGTCGAGGGCGTCGGAGACGGAGTCGTCGTGGACGGCGCGCAGCATCGACGCGTATATGTCGCCGTCGGCCTTGGTCTGCTGGAACCAGGCGTAGGCGAGCGCGTCCGGCGTCTGCTCGTATCCCTTGTCGAGCGAGGCGAACAGTTCGTCCGGCTTGTAGAGGTGCCCGCGGTACGGGTCGAAGGGGAGACCCGGGACGGGCGGGAAGACCAGCGCGCCGTCGGCGCGCACCTTGGCCGCCGCGTCCTCGCGCATCGGGCAGCCGAGGAAGACGGCCCGCGCGGTGTCGGTGGTGAGCAACTCCCTTGTACGGTCCGTCAGATCGACGGCCTGCACCCGGTAGCCGGCGAGAGTGCCGCGGGCCGACACGGTCGCGTCGAAGTCCTCGAGCGTCTCGATCTCGCGCTCGTCGTGATGGGCCGCATGGGCCGGGCTCGTCTGCACGCGCCCATGCTAGGCACCCTCTCCGTTCAGCCCTGGACCGCTGCCGGGTCCATCCACATGACCTCCCAGCTGTGGCCGTCGAGGTCGTCGAAGGAACGGCCGTACATGTAGCCGTGGTCGATGGCGTCCTCGGTGCCCGTGCCACCCGCCGCGATCGCCTTGTCGACCAGCTCGTCGACCTTCTCGCGGCTCTCGGCGCTCAGACAGAGCAGGGTCTCGCTGGTCTTCGTGGAGTCCGCGATCTCCTTCTTCGTGAAGTCGGCGTACCGCTGCTTGCTGAGCAGCATCGCGATGATGGTGTCGCTGATCACGACGCAGGCGCAGTCGTCCGTGCTGAACTGCGGGTTGATCGTGTAGCCCAGCTCCGTGAAGAACTTCTTCGACGCGTCGACGTCGTTGGTCGCCAGGTTCACGAAGATCATCTGCTGGTACATGCGGGGTCTCTCCCATCGGATCCGGTTCGTTCGACGGGGTAGACCCGGGGCCGGTGCGGAACTCATCGGCCGCCGGGGAAATTGTTCGTACGGGTTCTCAGCGGGCCGACGGCAGCGCCGCGAGCTCGGCCACGATCAGGGTCAGCGGACCGAACAGGGCCAGCAGCGCACCGGCACGCAGGGCGGCGGCGCTGCGCAGCATCGTGCTGGGCGCCCCGAGGCGCAGCAGGGCGGCCGTGGTGTCGGCCCGGGCCTGCCTGGCCTCCACGGCGGCGGTGAGCAGCGTGGCGAGGGTGCAGCCCGTGACGAGGAGCGTGCCGAGGGTGCTGAGCGGGCCGAAGGAGGGCGAGGGAGTGTCGTGCAGCGCGGTCATGGCGTACGCGCCGGAGCCGACCGCGCAGACGACGCCCAGAGGGCGGCCGATGCGGGTGGCCTCCTCCATCAGGACGCGGCCGGCGAGCAGACGCAGGGCGCCGGGCCGGGCGGACTGCAGGAGGCGTCCGCACAGATGGGTCAGTCCGGGACCGGCCAGGGCCAGGCCCAGGACGATCAGCGCCCAGCCGGTCAGGACCATGGGGGCGCCGGTCGGCAGACCGCCGGGCAGGGCGGCGCCGGAGTCGGCTGTACGGCCGGCGTAGGTCTCCACGGCCAGTCCCGCGGCGAGGAGGGCCGTGCCCCAGGGGAGTCCGGCGGGGGCGGCGCGGGGGGCCGGAGGGCGGGTGGGGTCGGGGTCGGTCGGGGCGGTGTCGGGGACGGGAGTGGTTGCGGGGTCGGGCGGGGTGGTGTCGGGGACGGGAGTGGTTGCGGGGTCGGGCGGGGTGGTGTCGGGGACGGGAGTGGTTGCGGGGTCGGGCGGGGTGGTGTCGGGGACGGGAGTGGTTGCGGGGTCGGTCGGGGCGGTGCCCGGGACCGGAGCCGTGGCGCGGTCGGTCGGGGCGATGGTCGCCGCCGGTGCCGTGGGGTGGGCTTCGCTCGCCGTCGCCGGCGGGGTGCCGTCCGGCTCAGGAGTGGCAATGGCCTCGGGGGCGCTGTCGCCCGCAGGCCCGGCGGGGCGGCCGCGGCCCGGCCAACGTGCCCCGAAGCGGCCGTACGTGCCGAAGGTCTCGCGCGTCACCGACCTGCGATACGCGCCGAAGCGGCCGTACGAGTGCGCCACGTGGGCGGCGACCGTCCTGGCGTCCCGCGGTCGCAGGACCAGCGCCACCGTCACCGAGGCGAGCGCCGGGAGGACGGACAGCAGGGTCAGGGTCGCCGGCAGCGGCAAGGACTGGTCCGCGGCGAGGAACTCCGCCGCCGCTCCGTCGAACGGCATGCCCGTGAGGTCGCCGCGGAGCTGGAGGAAGAGGAGCAGGGCCAGCAGTGAGCCCAGCGTGCAGGACAGGGCCGTCGTGGTGGCCGAGATGGTCATGAGGCGGCCCGGGCCCAGGCCGATGGCCGCGAGGCCGGTGCGCGGTTTCGTGGCCGGGTCGGTGCGGGCCACCGCCACCGCGAGGTGGACGGTGGCGGCCAGGGGCGTGAGGCACCAGGCGAGGCGCAGCATCGAGCCGCCGGGGTTGTCGGCGTGGCCCATCGCGTAGCCGAGGGCGCTGAGCAGGAGGAAGCCCGTGCCCGCCGAGGCCGTCGCCACCAGCAGACGGCGCAGGTGGACGGCCGGGTGGGCGCCGCGGGTCAGACGGAGAGCGAGCACGCGGCCCGGCCTTCCGTCTCCGCGACCGGGGGCAGATGGACCGTGCGCACCCGGCGCCCGTCCAGCAGCGACACCGTGCGGTCGGCGAGGGCCGCGGTATCCGCGTCGTGGGTGGCCAGGACGACCGTGATGCCGTGCGAGCGGGCCGCCGTGGTGAGCGTGCGCAGGACGTGGGCGCGGTCGGCGCGGTACAGCGGTGCCGTCGGCTCGTCGGCGAACAGGACGGTGGGGGACGGGGCGAGGGCGCGGGCGATCGACACGCGCTGCCGCTCGGCCTGCACCAGCTCGTGCGGCCGCTTGCGGGCCTTGTCGCCGACGTCGAGGCGCTCCAGCCACTCCAGGGCGGCAGTCTTGGCACGGCGGCGGCTGGTGCCGCGCAGCATCAGCGGAAGGGCGGCGTTCTCCCAGGCGTTCAGCTCCGGCACGAGCACGGGGGCCGGGTCGATCCAGCCGAAGCGGTCGCGGCGCAGGCGCTCCCGGGTCAGGGAGCCCATGGTGTGGATCGGCACGCTGTTGAACCAGACCTCACCGCGCTGGGCCGCAACCAGCCCGGACAGACAGCGCAGCAGCGTCGTCTTGCCGCTGCCCCGCGGGCCGCTGACGGCGAGGATCTCGCCCTCCTGGACGCCGAGCGAGACGCCGCTGAGCGCGGGGGAGCCGTCGCTGTGCTGGAAGTGCAGGGTGCGTGCCCAGAGCACGTCGTTGTCCGGCGGGGCCACCATCCGCGTACACCTCGGTTCAGATCCGTTTGTTGCCGTGCCATCCCCCGTGCGGGGGAACGAAGGCAGGGCCGATCGGTCACTCGGCACGCTAGGCAGTTCAGGTGGTCGGGCCGGACAGCACACGGCCCCGGGCGCCCGTTTCTCACTCGAACGGGCGGCACCGGGGCCGGTGTTGATCATCCGAGAGGAAGATCCACAGATGGATCCCCTTGGCGGATCAGAGCTTCGTCCATGCCTCCGTCAGCGTCGCGCGCAGGATCTGCTCGATCTCGTCGAAGGTCTCCTGGTTGGAGATCAGCGGCGGGGCGAGCTGGACGACCGGGTCGCCGCGGTCGTCGGCACGGCAGTACAGGCCGTTGTCGTACAGCGCCTTGGAGAGGAAGCCGTACAGGACGCGCTCGGTCTCCTCGTCGTTGAAGGACTCCTTCGTCGCCTTGTCCTTCACGAGCTCGATGCCGTAGAAGAAGCCGTTGCCGCGGACGTCGCCGACGATCGGGAGGTCGTGCAGCTTCTCCAGGGTCGCGCGGAACGCGCCCTCGTTGTCGAGCACGTGCTGGTTGAGGTTCTCGCGCTCGAAGAGGTCGAGGTTGGCGAGGCCCACCGCGGCGGAGACCGGGTGGCCGCCGAAGGTGTAGCCGTGCAGGAAGGTGTTGTCGCCCTTGTAGAACGGCTCGGCCAGACGGTCGGAGATGATGCACGCGCCGATCGGGGAGTAGCCCGAGGTCATGCC
Organism: Streptomyces sp. NPDC047043; assembly: GCF_040644055.1. Classification (NCBI taxonomy): domain Bacteria; kingdom Bacillati; phylum Actinomycetota; class Actinomycetes; order Kitasatosporales; family Streptomycetaceae; genus Streptomyces; species Streptomyces sp. NPDC047043. The sequence goes on along the minus strand of NZ_JBEYVO010000024.1, from coordinate 85,679 downwards.
CTTGGCGCAGGTGATCATGTCCGGGACGTAGTCGAACTTGTCGCAGGCGAACATCGTGCCCAGGCGGCCGAAGGCGCAGATGACCTCGTCCGAGACCAGCAGGACGTCGTACTTGTCGCAGATCTCGCGCACGCGCTGGAAGTAGCCGGGCGGGGGCGGGAAGCAGCCGCCCGCGTTCTGGACCGGCTCCAGGAAGACCGCCGCGACCGTGTCCGGGCCCTCGAAGAGGATCTGCTGCTCGATCTGGTCGGCGGCCCAGCGGCCGAAGGCCTCCGGGTCGTCGCCGAAGATCGGCGCGCGGTAGATGTTGGTGTTCGGAACCTTGTGCGCGCCGGGGACCAGCGGCTCGAACGGGGCCTTCAGGCCCGGCAGGCCGGTGATGGACAGGGCGCCCTGCGGGGTGCCGTGGTACGCGACGGCGCGGGAGATGACCTTGTACTTGGTGGGCTTGCCCGTCAGCTTGAAGTACTGCTTGGCCAGCTTCCAGGCGGTCTCGACGGCCTCGCCGCCGCCGGTGGTGAAGAAGACCTTGTTCAGGTCGCCGGGCGCGTGGTCCGCGAGGCGCTCCGCCAGCTCCACGGCCTTCGGGTGGGCGTAGGACCACACCGGGAAGAACGCCAGCTCCTGCGCCTGCTTGAAGGCGGTCTCGGCGAGTTCCGTGCGGCCGTGACCGGCCTGGACCACGAACAGGCCCGCCAGACCGTCCAGGTAGCGCTTGCCCTTGTCGTCGTAGATGTAGGTGCCCTCGCCCCGGACGATGGTGGGGACGGGGGAGTGCTCGTACGAGGACATGCGGGTGAAGTGCATCCACAGGTGGTCGTACGCGGTCTGGCTGAGGTCTTTTGAACTCACGGCTATCGGGTTCCCCACATGTAGGTCTGCTTCTTCAGCTTCAGATAGACGAAGCTTTCGGTGGAGCGCACTCCGGGCAGGGCCCGGATGCGTTTGTTGATGACGTCCAGCAGGTGGTCGTCGTCCTCGCAGACGATCTCGGCGAGGATGTCGAACGAGCCCGCGGTCATCACCACGTACTCGACTTCCGACATGTCCGTCAGCGCCTCGGCGATCTTCTCCACGTCGCCCTCGACGTTGATGCCCACCATCGCCTGCCGGCGGAAGCCCACGGTGAGCGGGTCCGTGACGGCGACGATCTGCATCACGCCCTGGTCGAGCAGCTTCTGGACGCGCTGGCGCACGGCCGCCTCGGACAGGCCGACGGCCTTGCCGATCGCGGCGTACGGCCGCCGGCCGTCCTCCTGGAGCTGTTCGATGATGGCGAGGGAGACGGCATCCAGATGAGGAGTGCCGTTCCTGGACTCGCGGGACGAGTCCCTGTGCTCTGCGCTTCGACTGGCCACGCCCTCACTGTGCACGACGTCTCGACGGTTCCGCAAGGGCGGACCAATGAAATTCGTTGTTTACGCGACTGAGACCTGCGGATTTCGCAGCCTTGATGCGACCGGGGGTGTTGAAAACGTGGGCGATCGCATTAGTGTGGGTGTCTCAGCCAATGGACACGTTGGATCCACTCGAACTTGGAGGGCCGGCAGTGAGCACCGAGCTGCGTCGTCTGCGCAACTACATCGACGGTGAGTTCCGGGACGCCGCCGACGGGCGGACCACCGAGGTGGTCAACCCCGCTACGGGCGAGGCGTACGCGACCGCGCCGCTGTCGGGTCAGGCGGACGTGGACGCCGCCATGGCCGCGGCCGCCGCGGCCTTCCCGGGCTGGCGCGACACGACCCCGGCCGAGCGTCAGAAGGCCCTGCTGAAGATCGCGGACGCGTTCGAGGAGCGGGCCGAGGAACTCATCGCGGCCGAGGTGGAGAACACCGGCAAGCCGGTCGGGCTCACGCGGTCCGAGGAGATCCCGCCGATGGTCGACCAGATCCGCTTCTTCGCGGGCGCGGCCAGGATGCTCGAGGGCCGCTCCGCCGGCGAGTACATGGAGGGGCTGACCTCGATCGTCCGCCGCGAGCCGGTCGGCGTCTGCGCGCAGGTCGCGCCGTGGAACTACCCGATGATGATGGCCGTGTGGAAGTTCGCGCCGGCGATCGCGGCGGGCAACACCGTCGTACTGAAGCCGTCGGACACCACCCCGGCCTCGACCGTCCTGATCGCCGAGATCATCGGTTCGATCCTGCCCAAGGGCGTCTTCAACGTCATCACCGGCGACCGTGACACCGGCCGGCTGATGGTCGAGCACCCGACTCCGGCGATGGCCTCCATCACCGGTTCGGTGCGGGCCGGTATGTCGGTCGCCGAGTCGGCGTCGAAGGACCTGAAGAGGGTTCACCTGGAGCTGGGCGGCAAGGCGCCGGTCGTCGTCTTCAACGACACCGACATCGCCAAGGCCGTGGAGGACATCTCGGTGGCGGGCTTCTTCAACGCCGGGCAGGACTGTACGGCGGCCACGCGCGTCCTGGTGCAGGAGGGCATCCACGACGAGTTCGTACGGGCTCTCGCCAAGGCCGCCGCCGACACCAAGACCGGGCAGCCGGACGACGAGGACGTGCTGTACGGGCCGCTGAACAACCCCAACCAGCTGAAGCAGGTGTCCGGCTTCATCGAGCGGCTGCCCGCCCACGCCAAGGTCGAGGCCGGTGGTCACCAGGTCGGTGAGAAGGGGTACTTCTACGCGCCGACCGTCGTGTCCGGGCTGAAGCAGGACGACGAGATCATCCAGAAGGAGGTCTTCGGACCGGTCATCACCGTCCAGTCCTTCTCGGACGAGGAGCAGGCGGTGGAGTGGGCGAACGGCGTCGAGTACGCGCTCGCTTCCTCGGTGTGGACCAAGGACCACGGGCGTGCGATGCGGATGTCCAAGAAGCTGGACTTCGGGTGCGTGTGGATCAACACGCACATTCCGCTGGTCGCGGAGATGCCGCACGGTGGGTTCAAGAAGTCGGGGTACGGCAAGGACCTGTCCGCGTACGGGTTCGATGACTACACGCGGATCAAGCACGTGATGACGTCTTTGGACGCGTAAACCGTCCTCCGTCGTCTGCAGGGGCGCGGGGGCTTGTCGCGCACACGCGGCGGTAGCCGCACATCGACACAGCCCCGCGCCCCTCAGGGACGGTGCAGCTAGGCCTTCTCGACGGTGCTGGTCAGTGACGGCAGGTCCGGCCCACCCGGCCTGCCCGGTTCGATGCGGGTGGAGCCGCCCTCGCCGGCGCCCTTGGCGGGGTCGGGGGCCGGGAACGGGTGGCCGGGCTTCGGGAAGGTGATGCCGGCCTTTTCGAGGATCGGGCCGCATTCCCTGACGGCCTTCTTGTAGGCCGTGGCCGTCGGGTCGAAGTTGCCGCCGGTGATCTTCACCTCAAGGCGGACATGGCCCTCCTCGTCCTTCGCGGCGTGGAAGCGGGGGAAGACCGTCTGCCCCTGGTCGCGCATGCAGCCGGCGAAGTCGTCGTTCGCGGAGTTGAGGTCGTCGGGGGCGTTCGAGGTCGGCTGGTAGGCGACGGCGAAGCCCCCGGGCTTCAGGGACTTGGACTCGGCGGTGTGCCGGGTGTTCGCGGTCGACGAGCCGGTCGCCTGCGCGGCCGACGCGCTGACCGTGCCGAGCGCGGCGGCCGTGAGGACGGCGATGCCCAGGGCGAGCCGTCGTGGGCCGGTGGTCCGGATGCGCATGGTTCCTCCTGCGGTGAGGTGCCGTTCGGTACGAGGCCCAGGCAACTCCGGAGGCGGTTACAGCAGCGGAACGGTCCGGCTTATGCGCGTGTAACCGGTCGGCCGCCACACTGGAAGCCATGCGTGTGCTGGTGGTCGAGGACCACGAAGAGCTCGCCGAGACCGTGTCCGCGGGGCTGCGGCGGGAGGGGATGGCGGTCGACCTCGCTCTGGACGGGCCGACTGCCCTGGAGCGCGCCGAGGTCAATGCGTACGACGTCGTCGTGCTCGATCGGGATCTGCCCGGTGTGCACGGGGATCAGGTCTGTCGGCGGCTGGCCGCCGGTGGCAGTCGGGCCAGGGTGTTGATGTTGACCGCTTCGGGGACCGTGGCCGATCGGGTCGCGGGGCTGGGGCTCGGGGCCGACGACTATCTGGCCAAGCCCTTCGCCTTCGCCGAACTCGTCGCTCGGATACGGGCGTTGGCGCGCCGTGCGCAGCCCGCGTTGCCGCCGGTTCTGGTGCGGGGGGAGCTGCGGCTGGACCCGGCGCGGCGGGAGGCGATGCGGGACGGATCCCAACTGCCGCTCAGCCCCAAGGAGTTCGCGGTACTGGAGCTGCTGCTCGGCGCGCAGGGGGCGGTCGTGTCCACCGAGGAGCTGCTGGAGCGGGCATGGGACGAGGCCGCGGATCCGTTCAGCCAGACGGTGAAGGTCACCGTGAGCCGGTTGCGGCGCAAGCTGGGGGAGCCGCCGCTGATCGAGACGGTGGACCGGGCCGGGTACCGGATCCGATGACAGGGCACGGGCTCGTACGGCTGTTCCCGCGCAGCATCCGGTGGCGGCTCACGCTCCTGTACAGCGCCCTGTTCGTGGTGGCCGGCGCGGTGCTGCTGGGCATCGTCTACTTCCTCGCCGCGAGCTCCGTCGTGGGAGGGCGGAGCATCACGTCGGTCGAGGGGCCCGGTCTGCCGGGCGAGGGCGCCACCCCGGCCGCGCCGGCGACCGTCAGCGCCGTCGCCGAGATCATCCGTCAGGACCAGCTCCACGACCTGTTCGTCTACGCGGTGGTGGCCCTCGCGGTGATGGCGCTGGTCTCTCTCGCCCTCGGTTGGCTGATGGCCGGCCGGGTGCTGCTGCCGCTGCGCACGATGACCCGTACCGCCCGCCGGATCTCCGCCGACAACCTGCACGAACGGCTCGCCGTGCCCGGCCCCGACGACGAGCTGAAGGCGATGGCCGACACCTTCGACGACGTACTGGCCCGACTGGAGGGGGCGTTCGAGGCGCAGCAGCAGTTCGTCGCCAACGCCTCCCACGAGCTGCGCACCCCGCTGACGCTCCAGCAGACCATCGTGGACGTCGCCCTCGCCGACCCCGACGCGTCCGCGGAGTCCCTGCGGGCCGCGCTCGGCAGGGTACGGGCGGCCGGGCAGGAGCAGGAGCGGCTGATCGACGCCCTGTTGACGCTGGCGCGCAGTCAACGCGGGCTGGAGCAGCGGGAGTTCGTCGATCTCACGGCGATCGTGCGGGAGCGGCTGCCGGAGGCCGGGCGCCAGGATGTCGGGAGCCGGGACGTCGGGGGCCGGGACGTCGGATTCCGGGACGTCGGCTTCAGGGTCGAGGCCCGGCTGAATCCGGCGCCCGTGCTCGGTGATCCGCAGCTGATCGAGCGGCTGGTGGTCAACCTCACCGAGAACGCCGTACGCCACAACCTCCCGGCGGGGGAGGGGGGTTGGGTGACCGTCTGGACGGGGGTGGACGCGGCGGGGTGCCCCGGGCTGCGGGTCGAGAACAGCGGGCCGGTGATCCCGGCGGACCAGGCGGCCGGACTCTTCCAGCCCTTCCGGCGCCTCGGACCCGATCGCGTCCTCCCCCACTCTCGGATGCGCTCGAGCGGGAGGGGCGCCCATCGCGACGGGCTCGGTCTCGGTATGTCCATCGTCGCCGCCGTGGTCGCGGCGCACGGCGGCCGGGTGCGGGCGCGGACCCGGCCGACGGGTGGGCTGGTGGTGGAGGTCGCCCTGCCCCCGGTCGGCCCGCTGCCGGGTACGCCACTGCCGCGGGCCTCGGTCGCAGCCGTACCGCCCGACTGACCCCGCCCACGGCCCGATCGGCTCCGGACGGCCTGCTCGACAAGGTGTCCGGACTGCGCGGACGCACTCGACGCTGCGTCGATTGTGGGGTCACAGGCAAGCGCGGCATGCTGCGTCAATGCCCCTCACACCGAAGACCCCCTCGCTCTCCCGCCGGTCCCTGCTGCGCGTGCTGGGCGGGGGCGCGGTTCTCGGCGGCCTGGCCGGCTGCGGGGTGCACGCCGCGTATGTGCAGCCCGGACAGCGTGCCGTCGCCGATCTGTCCGCCAGCGACAAGCGGCTGACCTGGGCGAACTGGCCGTTGTACATCGACACCGATGACGACAACCCGAACCGGCGGCCCACGCTCGAGGCCTTCGAGAAGCGCACGGGGATCTCCGTCAAGTACACCGAGGAGATCAACGACAACGACGAGTTCTTCGGCAAGATCAGCCCCGCCCTGATGAACCATCAGCAGACCGGCCGGGACCTGATCGTCATGAGCGACTGGATGTGCGCGCGGTTCGTACGGCTGGGCTGGGTCCAGGAGATGGACCGGGCGAAGCAGCCGAACGTGGCCAAGTACCTTGACCCGCAGCTGCGTTCGCCCGCCTTCGACCCCGGCCGCAAGTACTCGGTGCCGTGGCAGTCGGGCATCACCGGTATCGCGTACAACCGCAAGAAGCTCGGCCGCGAGATCCGGCACGTGTCCGACCTGTGGGCGAGCGATCTCAAGGGGCGGGTGACCCTCCTGTCCGGCCTCGACGAGGCGTTCGCGCTGCTGATGCAGGGCAACGGCGTCGACATCACCAAGTGGACGGCCGCCGACTTCGACAAGGTCTGCGACCAGGTCGAGAAGTACGTGAACAACGGGCAGATCCGCCGGTTCACCGGCAACGACTACACCAAGGACCTGGTCAGCGGTGACGTCCTGGCCTGCCAGGCGTACTCCGGAGATGTCATCCAGCTCCAGGCCGACAACCCCGACATCCGCTTCCTCGTCCCCGAGGAGGGCGCGGAGCTGTGGTCGGACTCCCTGATGATCCCGGACCGCGCCCTGCACAAGCGCAACGCCGAGCGGCTCGTCGACTACTACTACGACCCCGAGGTCGCCGCCGAACTCGCCGCCTGGGTCAACTACGTCTGCCCCGTCCCGGCCGCCCAGGACGTCCTCGCCTCCTCGAAGGACGAGGACACCGCGGCCCTTGCGGACAACCCGCTGATCTTCCCCGACACGAAGATGCGCAGCCGGCTCGCCATCGCGCGGGACATCACCTCCGAGGAGCGGGTGGAGTTCGCCAGGAGGTGGAACAAGATCGTGGGGTTGTGACCCGGCCGCGGCGCGGTTCAGAGACCCACGCGGGTGAACGTCACATGCGTGACACCGGTGGGTGAGGAGGCAGTCTCGACCTCGTAGTCCTTCTCCAGGTCCTCGAGCCCGTCCCAGAGGCGTACGCCTCGGCCGAGCAGGATCGGGACCACGACGACGTGCAGGTGGTCGATGAGCCCGGCGGCGAGGAAGTCGCGGATCGTGGCGGGCCCGCCGCCGAGGCGTACGTCCTGGCCGTCCGCGGCCTCGCGGGCCGTCTCCAGCGCCTTGGCGGGCGAGGTGTCGAGGAAGTGGAAGGTGGTGCCGCCCTCCATCTCGATCGACGGGCGCGGGTGATGGGTGAGGACGAAGGTCGGTGTGTGGAAGGGCGGGTTGGGACCCCACCACCCCTTCCACTCCGGGTCCTCGTGCCAGCCGGGCGGGCCGAACTTCCCGGCGCCCATGATCTCGGCGCCGATCCCGGGCGTGAACCGCCGTGCGAAGGCGTCGTCGAGGCCGCCGGTGCCGCCGGGCTTGCCGGTCATCTCGTGCCAGAACCGAGTGGTGAACATCCACTCGTGCAGCCGTTCGCCGGCGTGACCGAACGGTGCGTCACGGCTCAGGCCCTCACCGGTGCCGAAGCCGTCGAGCGAGATGGAGAAGTTGTGGACGCGGGCGAGTGACATGGTTGGCGTCTCCTTTCCTTCCGCTCGTCGAGCTTCGTCGGATCCGCTCGGTCATGCAACGGCTGCGCCGGCTGTGCGGCCGGTCCGGGCCTGGCACACGGCGGGCGTCAGCGGCCGGGCATCGTGCGGATGGCGGCGATGTCGAACTGCAGACGTACCTTCTCGCTCACCATGGCCCCGCCCTCCGCCAGCCGTGAGTTGTAGGTCAGGCCCCACTCGGAACGGTTGATGGTGGTCGTACCGTCGAAACCCACCCGCTCGTCCCCGAACGCGTCGGTGACATGGCCGATGTAGGTCAGCTCCAGGTCGACGGGACGGGTGGTGTCCTTGATGGTGAGGTCGCCGCTCATGACGTAGACGTCACTGCCGGCCGGACGCACCGCCGTACTGACGAAGCGCATCCGCGGATACGTCGCCGCGTCCAGGAAGTCGCGGTGGACCAGGTGGGCGTCGCGCTGCTCCACCCCGGTGTCGACGGACGCGGTGAACAGGACGATCTCGGCCCGTGAGCGGGAGGGGTCGCGGCCGTCGAAGTAGAGGCGGCTCTCGTACTGGGCGAAGGAGCCGCGCACGGTCGTCACCATGGCATGGCGGACGGAGAAGCCGATGCGGCTGTGCGCCGGGTCGATCAGCCATTCCCCGGTCAGCGCCGCCAGGGCGGGATCCGGTCCGCCGGGCCGGGCGAACGCCGGTGGGTGGTCGGGGAGTTGGGGTGCGGTGGGGGGAGCCGGGCGGCGCAGGGACGCAGCACGGGTGAAAAGGTTCATGATTCACGTACTTACGTCATGACAAGAGTCGCCGCAAGGCTCCTTCAAGACCCGCGCACAGGGTCGGCACGATTTGCCCTCAGCCCGCCGGGCCGCGCGGCTTTGCCGGCTCTTTACAACCCGCCCTTTCCCTGTCTCGTCTCTCCGCTCGATCCGTGACGCAGCCGCCCGGGCCCACCGGGTGGGCGGACCGACGAAAGAGAGCGATTCATGCGCCGAACAGGCCTCAGCGCCATGGCACTTGCCTGCACCGCCGTGCTGGCGGGCGCGATGCCCGCGTTCGCCGACGGGACGAGCGCGTCCCCGAGCCCGGCCCAGTCCGCCACCACCGTCCCCAGCCCCGCCGAGTCCACCACCCCGACCGACGAGGCGAGCGCCGTGCCGAGCGCCGAGCCGACCCGGGCGCCCTCGGACCAGGTCTCCGTCGTGCCCAGCGGTGCGCCCAACACGGGTGTGGCGCCGACGAGTTCGGACTCCTCGCACGCGGGCGCGCTGGTCGGCGGGGGCGCCGCTGCGGCCGTCGTCCTGGGCGGCGGCGCCGTCTTCCTCGTACGCCGCCGGCAGGCGAACGGGGCATGAGCGTCTCCAGGCGCGCCTTCGCCACCGCGGCGCTGGCCTCGCTGCTCGTCGCCTGCGGCGGTCCCGGCACCACGGCCGGCGGCCCCGCGAGCACGCCGGCGAACCCGCCGTCGTCCGCTGCGCCCCCGGCCAAGTCCAGGTCGGTGTCGGCCGTGGGGCGATCGACCCCGGTCCGGCTCCGGATACCGGCCATCGGGGTCGACACCCCGGTCATGAAGCTGGGGCTGGCCGGGGACGGCAGCGTGCAGGTGCCGCCGATCGCGGCGCACGACCGGGCGGGCTGGTACCGGCACTCACCGACACCGGGCCAGCGGGGCCCGTCGGTGATCCTCGGCCATGTCACGGTCGGCGCCTACGGGGACGGAGTCTTCCGGCACCTGAAGGACCTGCACCGGGGCGAGACGGTCGAGGTGCGTCTGGAGAACGGCACGGCTGCGGAGTTCGCCGTCACTGAGGTGCGGGTGGTCGCCAAGTCCCGCTTCCCGGCCAAGGAGGTCTACGGCAACGTGGACCGGCCCGAGCTGCGGCTCATCACGTGTGGGGGAGCCCGTACCGGCGAGGGCTACCGGGACAACGTGATCGTCTTCGCGGCACTGGCCTCGGCGAGCCGCTGAGCGACGGCCTGAGCCGTCCGGATCCCGGGCCGACGGAACCGAAACCCGTCGGCCCGGGCTCTTCCCTACGCACCCCCCACGACCCTGGAGAACGTTGAAACGGTCCCGTGAGAAGGCCGCGTCCGAACTGTTCGCCGCCCTCTATCCGCGCCTTGCCGGCTGGTGCCGCCGGCTCGTCGACGACGACGAGACGGCCCACGAGATCGCCTCCGAGGCGTTCACCCGGCTCTGGGCCCGCTGGACGTCCGTGGCGGAGCCCCGCGGCTTCCTCTACGTCACCGCGGCCAACCTCGTCCGGGACCACTGGCGCAAGCTGGAGCGCGAACGCAGAGCCGTGCGCCGGGCGACCACGGAGGCCGCGGTGAGCCCGCCGCCCGAACAGGCGGACCCGTCGGTGCGGTTGCTCGTGCAGTCCCTGCCGGAGCGACTGCGCGTGCCGATTCTCCTCCACTACTACGCTGACATGCCGATCCGGGAGGTCTCCGTGCTCACCGGACGCAAGGAGGGCACCGTCAAGGCCGACCTCCACGCGGCCCGCGAACTGCTCCGCGCCCATCTGAGGAGAAGCCTTGATCACACACTCTGACGAGGGCCCGGACTTCGACCCCGACGACCCGCTCACCGTCATCCTGCGACCGCCCGCCGAGTACCTCGGCGCACCCCCCGGCCACTACGAGGCGATCCGCCGCGGCGCGGCCCGCCGCCGTCTCCTGCGCGCAGCCGTCGGAGCGGCCGTGACCTGCGGTGTCGCCGCCCTCGTAGTGCTGCCGCTGCGCCTGACGGCCTCCGAAGCCCCCGGTTCCCCGGTGGTCCCCATGGCCCCACCGCCGGCGAGCAGCCCCGCCGCCTCGCCGCACCGGCCGGCGACCCCCGAACCGTCGGAGCCCCGGCCCACCCCCACCGCCGTGCCGACGCAGAGCTCCGCCTCGACCCGCGCGCCGTCGGCCTCGCTGTCCCAGGCGCCGACCGACTCGAGGGCGGAGACGTCCGTGCCGTCGACCGAACCGTCCGCGGCCGACGCCGCGACCGAGGCGACGCCCTCGAGCAGGTAGGCGGCTTCGGAGAGGGGTAGGTGGCTCCGGACAGGGAAGTTTTGAACGCGTTCAACTAGGGCGTACTCTGCTGCCATGAGCGACAGAGCCGCCCTTCTCAAGGGCATCCGCGCCTGGTTGGTCCTCTTCGTCGTCTGCCTGGTGCTCAGCGGCGCCACGGCCTTCCCCCTGGTCCACGAACTGCGCTGGACCGAGGACCTGCTGAGGTCCCTGTCCGTGCCGGAGCACCTGCCCGCGCTCATGGACTGGATCGAGCGCGTCCGCCGCGGACTCGACACCGCGGACGCCGACTACCCCTTCCTCCTCTACGGCACGGACTGGCTGGCCTTCGCCCACCTCGTCATCGCGGTCGCCTTCTACGGCCCCTACCGCGACCCCGTGCGCAACATCTGGGTAGTCGAGTTCGCGATGATCGCCTGCGCGGGGATCATCCCGCTCGCGCTCGTCTGCGGACCGATCCGGGGGATCCCCTTCTGGTGGTCGGTGATCGACATGTCGTTCGGGGTGTTCGGGGTGATCCCGCTGTACGTCGTCCGCAAGAAGATCAAGCGACTGGAGGCCCTCACCCCGAATCCCCTTCCGGTTCCGGCTACTTGAGGGCGGCCGTCACGATCCCCGTGGTGACCGGGTTCGGCGTCTCGTCCTTGGCGTCCGTGGAGTTCACCGAGTAGACGAGGGTGCGGCTCAGGTCGCGGGTCGCGGCGATCGCGGTGCTGTAGCCGTAACGCGCCCCGGACTTGAACCAGTAGACCTTCCCCTCGTGCTCCCAGCGCTGGAGCCCGGCGCTGTACGTCGCCCCCTCGATACCCGCCGGGACCGTGAACATCTCCCCGAGCTGCGGGCCCGGCACGATCCGTCCCCGGAACAGAGCGGTGATCAGCCGCTCCAGATCCCTGGTCGTGGAGATCATGTCGCCGGCGGCCCAGCGGTCGGCCTGGTTCCACTCGGTGACGTCGACGAGCTTCGTCGTCCCGTCCGGCTGCTTCATCCTCTGGTAGCCGTGGTTGTGCGGACCGTGGATCCGGGGGTCGGTGCCGGGGAAGTACGTGTCCCGCATGCCTGCCGGGTGCAGCACGAGGCGCGTGGCCTCCTCGGCGTACGAGCGTCCGGTGACCTTCTCGATCAGCATGCCGAGGATCGTGTAGTTGATGTTGAGGTAGTGCTGCTGTGTCCCCGGGGCGAACTCCGGCCCCTTCGCCACCGCCGACGCGACGACCCGCGCCGGGGGCAGCGTCTCGAACCGGTGGGCGTACGGGTCGTCGAAGCCGTCGCCCGCACGGATGCCGCTGGTGTGGTTCAGCAGCTGCCGTAAGGTGATCGGCTCGAAGGCGGGGGTGAGCAGACCGGGGAGATAGTGCTGGACCGGCGTGCTCAGGTCCACCTTCCCCTGCGCCGCCAGCCTCAGTACGACCGCCGCCGTCACCACCTTCGTCGTCGAACCGGCCCGGAAGCGGGCGTCGGGGTCGGCCGCCGGACTGCTCGCCAGATCGTGCACGCCCGAGCTGCCGCGCCAGCTGCCGTCGCTGCCGCCGACCCGTACGAGCGCGGCGGTCGCGTCCGCGTCCGGGAGCCCGGCGATCGCGGCGCGCAGGGCTTCGGCGTCCGGGGCGGAAGTGGTTCGGACGGAGCCTGTCGGGGGTGCGGCGAGGGCGGGTGCGGTGAGTGGGCCGACGGCGAGGGCGAGGACGAGGGAGGCGGCGAGGATCTGAGTGCGGGCACGCATGAAAGGGCTCCTGGAGGCTCCGGCGGTTGGATGTCGTTGATCATCCTCATGCCGGGCGGGGCGACCGGGATCGTCGGCGAGGATGGCGGTGACCCCTGACCGTTCCCCGAGTAACTACCCTGCGGAACAAGGGAGTTGTGGGGGATTACCCCTACGGGCGCCCCTGTCGCCGTACGGCCGCCGGAAAAAGTGTTATCCCGTCCGTCTCCACTCCGTCTCCCCTCGCGTCCCCCATTCCCCTCACACCCGGGAGCCCCCCCCATGGACCGCCCGCACCGGGAGCGAACTGTGATCTCCGACATAGCCGACGGCACAGGTCGGGCCGAGGCTGAGAAGGTGCGATCGGACAGCGAGTGAGCGCACACGGGACGGGCGAGATCGGCATGGACGGGCGGCAGTGGCGTTCCACCATCGCGGCCGCGCAGGCGGGTGACCGGCAGGCGCTGGACGATCTGGTCGCAGGCTGGCTGCCGCTGGTCTACAACGTTGTCGGACGGGCCCTCAACGGACACGCAGACGTGGACGACGTCGTCCAGGAGACCATGCTGCGCGCCGTCGACAACCTCGGTTCACTGCGCGACCCGGACAGCTTCCGGTCCTGGCTGATGGCGATCGCCATGCGGCAGATACGGGACCGGGCGCGCCGCAGGTCCCCGCAGCAACTGGACGAGAGCGCCGCCCGGGAGGTCACCGACTTCGCCGAACTCACCGTGCTGCGGCTGCAGTTGGAGGGCCAGCGGCGCGAGGTCGCGGAGGCGGTGCGCTGGCTGGACGACGAGGACCGGCAGCTGCTGTCGCTGTGGTGGCTGGAGGTCGCGGGCGAGCTGACCCGGCGCGAACTCGCCGCGGCCGTCGGCATCAGCCGGCAGCACGCCGCCGTGCGCGTCCAGCGGATGAAGGAGCGCCTGGAGACCTCCCGCGGGATCGTGCGCGCACTGGACGGCGCCTGCCCCGAGCTGCGGGAGCTGACCGGCCGCTGGGACGGCCGGCCCGACTCGGTCTGGCGCAAGCGGCTGGCCCGGCACATCAGGGGCTGCGCCTACTGCGGCGACGAGCGCGAGTCCGTCGTACCGGCGGAACGGCTCCTGGTCGGCATCGCGCTGGTCCCGCTCCCCGTCGGCTTCACGCTGTCCCTGGCCTTCGGGGGCAAGACGGCCGTGGCCGCCACCTCCGTCGGCTGGTCCGCCAAGGTCCTCGGCCTCCTGACCAAGCCCGCCGTCGCCGTGACGGCGAGCGCGACGATCGTCGCGGGCGGCGCCTACGTCGTCACACAGACCCCCGACACCCCGCCCCCGCGCGCCGCGGTCACCCCCACCGCGGCGAGCACCCACCGCCCACCACCCACACCGTCCGCCTCGCCCACACCCTCCCCGTCCCCGTCGGTGACGAAGGAGAGGACGGAGCTCTACGGCAGCGTCGTCGACGCCGTGGACCAGGCCCCGGACCCGGACACCCCGCCCAAGGCCCTGCCGCGCCGGCCCGCGTCCGGCATCACCAGCAGCGGCGGCGCGCACGCGACCATGAACCACCGCGGGGACAGCGTGACCCTCGGTGGCCAGGGCTATGTCCTGGTCCGCTGGCAGATCTCGCCGCAGTACCGGTCCGGCAGCCTCGTCATGCCGAGCTGGACCGGCCTCAAGGGCAGGCTCTTCCACGTGGCCTCGGGTGGCGGCCGCCGTATGGACGACCGCGTCAGCAGCACCGACACCACGGCCACCGGCATGGGCAGCAAGTCCACCGGCCACGACGTGCTGCCGTCCGGCACCCAGCAGATGTGGCAGAACGAGTACTTCTACCTCGACGGCAGCGTCACCCTCACCGTGAACGAGCGGGGCGCCGACTACGGCCTGAACGTCTTCCCGACCACCTGGGACAAGGTCGAGGAGGACGTGACCAGTGGCCCTCCCGAGGGCGCGGGGCGCTACGGCCTGGTCCGCGACACCGGCAAGGACGACACCCCGGTCCCTCAGTACTGCACCCGCAAGACCCCCTCCGACCCGGCCACGGTGCCTCAGCGCTCCGAGGTGTAGTCCCGACCCGGTCCACGCAGCGCGCACAGCAGGTCCACGCGGTTCGTCGTGATCGAGTCGACGCCGAGGTCGAGCAGGCGGCGCATGGAGCGGCGGGTGTCCGGTGTCCAGACGGAGAGGAGATATCCGTCGTGGTGGACCCGGCCCGCGAGGTCGCGGTCGACGAGCGAGAAGCGGTAGTTGAGCCAGCGCGGCTTCACCGCGGTGAGCAGCGCGGGCCGCGGGGGCGCCAGGCTCGTGCAGGTCAGGGCGATCTCGGCGGAGGGGTCGGCGGCGCGGACGGCGAGCATCGCGGTGGCGCCGGCGCAGTAGTAGACGCGGTCGGCCGCCCCCGAGTCCCGCACGACGTCCACGATGCGTTGGGCCGTCCGTACGTCCCGCGTGCCCGGCAGGTCGAGCATCAGACGGCTGCCGTCGGTCGCCGCCAGCGCCTCCGCGAGGGTCGGGACGCCGCCCTCCGTCAGCCCGCGCACCTCGGCGGCGGACAGTGACAGCAGCGGCCGGTCCTGCTCCCACAGCCGCTTCAGCGTCTCGTCGTGCAGCAGCACGGGGACGCCGTCCCTGGTGAGCCGTACGTCGATCTCGACGGCGTCCGCGCCCCGGTCGAGCGCGGAACGCAGCGAGTCGATCGTGTTCTCGCGGACGCGGTAGGGGTCGCCGCGGTGGGCGACGGCAGTCACGTTCTGCATGGCCCCCATTGTGGGGCGTTGACGGTGGAGGGCGTCAGGGGGCGAGCCACGCCGAGGTGTACGCGTCGATCTCGTCCCGGATCCGGGCCTTGCCGGCCTCGTCGAGGAAGGAGACGTCGACGGCGTTCTTCGCGAGGTCCGCGAGACCCCGCTCGTCGAGCTCCAACAGGCGGGCGGCGACCGCGTACTCGTTGTTGAGGTCGGTGCCGAACATGGGCGGGTCGTCGGAGTTGACGGTGACGACTATCCCGGCCTTCACGAACTCCTTGATCGGGTGCTCTGCGAGGGTGCGGACCGCGCGCGTGGCGATGTTCGAGGTCGGGCAGACCTCCAGCGGGATGCGGTGCTCGGCGAGGTGCGCGAGGAGCTTCGGGTCCTGGAAGGAGCTGGTGCCGTGCCCGATGCGTTCGGCGCGCAGGTGGGTGAGCGCGTCCCACACCGTCTCCGGCCCGGTGGTCTCGCCGGCGTGCGGCACGGAGTGCAGGCCCGCGGCGATCGCGCGGTCGAAGTACGGCTTGAACTGCGGCCGGGGTACGCCGATCTCGGGTCCGCCGAGCCCGAACGAGACCAGCCCCTCGGGGCGCAGCCGGTCGTCGGTCGCGAGCCGGGCGGTCTCCTCGGCCGACACCAGTCCGGCCTCGCCGGGGATGTCGAAGCACCAGCGCAGTACGGTCCCGAACTCGGCCTCGGCCGCCTTGCGTGCGTCCTCGATCGCGTCCATGAAAGCGCGCTCGTCGATGCCGCGGCGGGTCGAGGAGAACGGCGTGATGGTCAGCTCGGCGTAGCGGACCTGCTGCCGTGCCAGGTCGCGGGCGACCTCGTACGTCAGCAGTCGTACGTCCTCCGGTGTGCGGATGAGGTCCACGACGGACAGGTACACGTCGATGAAGTGGGCGAAGTCCGTGAAGGTGAAGTAGTCGACCAGGGCCTCGGGGTCGGTGGGCACCTTGGAGTCGGGGTGGCGGGCGGCGAGCTCGGACACGATACGGGGGGAGGCGGAGCCGACGTGGTGGACGTGCAGTTCGGCCTTGGGCAGTCCGGTGATGAAGGCGTGCAGGTCGCGCAGGGCGGCGGCGGACGCGTCGACGTGGTCGGTCAAGGGTTCCTCCCCGGAGCGGCGTCCCCGGCGGGTGGGCCGGACGGGACGCGGGTGATCGGCTGATCGGTGACTCGGGGATCATCGTAGGCCGGACCGGGGGCGGGTGGGCCGGGCCGTAGCATGACGGAACGTTCGAAAAAGGGGGGCCAGCGCATGTCCGACGACGCGCATACGCCGACAGCGCCGGAGAACGGTATGGCGGGGGCGTCCTCGCAGGAGGAGGCTTCCAAGGTTCCCTTGACGAAGCCGGGGGAGCGGAATCCGTGGGCACCTCCGACGGATGACGGTGCCGCGGGGCCCGGGTACACGGTGGTGGGGAACGGGCCTGCCGACCCGGCGGGTCCGTCCGTGCACGACCAGCAGACGGTCATTTCCGTACCTGGTGGTGGAGACACTCCGCCTGCTTCCCAGCCGTGGGGGAACCCCTTCGCGCCGCCGGGTGCGACACCTGTGACCGGCGCGGCAGCCAACCCCTTCGCGCCGCCCGGAGCCGCGGGGCCGACCGGCGCTCCCGCCAATCCCTTCGCCCCGCCGGGTGCCGGGACGCCGATGGGCAACGCGGCCAG